>JAYSRF010000268.1:0-18681 GCA_043721195.1 Fluviicola sp.
TTAGTCTGGCTGCGAATCCAGATTCTCTTGAAAAAATAAGAGTTGCAGATTCTATTAAAAAGGCAGCTTCTAAACCATTGACTGCTGAACCAACAAATAAAAAAGGATTATTTGATTTATTGATTGGAGGTCAATTCAGTATCATTGGATCATCTAAAGCTGAAGATCGTGCAGCTGTATTGACAATTTTAAAGCGTGATGATATCATGCGTTTGTTCCCGCCAGACATTAAATTCATGTGGGGAGCTAATCTTGAGAAATCAGGAAAAGGAAACGACATGGTTTTCCAATTATATGCTGTTAAGATTCCAGAAGGAGGAGTTGCATTTGTTGGAGGAAAAGATATTAGTAGTGCATCCAAAACACGTGATCAGGAATCAGGTCAAATTGCAGTAAGCTTATCAATGACAATTGAGGGAGCTGAGCGTTGGGGAGAAATGACATCTAAAAATGTGAATCGTCCAATTGCAATTACAATGGATGAAGTTGTTTACAGCGCTCCAAACGTAATCAATGCAATTACAGATGGTAATACACAGATCACTGGAAATTTCACCATCGCCGAAGCAGATGATTTATCTGGTTTATTAAATGGTGGTGCGCTTCCTGCTCGTTGTATCATTAAAGACTTGACGAAAGTTGGACCAACAATTGGAGCTGAAAACTCACGTGCTGGTTTGGTTTCATTTGCATTGGCATTCTTAGCTGTATTTATTTACATGTATTTCTACTACGGAAAAGCAGGTTTGGTGGCTAACATCGCTTTGTTTGTCAATGTTATCTTCATCTTCGGTGCGTTAGCATCGTTTGGTGCGGTTTTAACATTAGCTGGTATTGCTGGTATCGTTTTAACAATTGGTACAGCCGTCGATGCGAATATCCTCATCTTTGAACGGATTCGAGAAGAACAAAATAGAGGCGTCGATATGGCGGGTTCTATCGCTATTGGTTTCCGTAAAGCATTACCTTCCATTATTGATGCAAACGTAACTCACTTATTGGTTGCGATAATCTTGAAAGTATTCGGAACAGGTGAAATTGAATCATTCGCAACGACTTTGATCATTGGTATCTTTACTTCATTGTTCTCTGCAATTGTGATTTCAAAATTGATCATCACTGGTGCTCTTGATAAAGGAAAAATCATCACATTCTACACGAAATATTCTAAAGGATTGTTCCAAAACTTCCATTTTGACTGGGTTGGAAAACG
Organism: Fluviicola sp.; assembly: GCA_043721195.1. GTDB lineage: Bacteria > Bacteroidota > Bacteroidia > Flavobacteriales_D > Crocinitomicaceae > Fluviicola. The sequence goes on from JAYSRF010000268.1 coordinate 1,214, forward strand.
TAAATACTTCTATATTTTCTCAATTGCTGTTACCATTTTAGGAGTTGCTGCATTGATGACACGAGGTTTAAAACAAAGTGTTGAATTTACAGGTGGTAGTTCATTCGTTTACAAATTTGAAAACAAAGCAGATTTAGAATTAATTCGTGCTGACCTTTCTACCGTATTGGTTGAAAACAATGAGGTATCCAACATTGATTTGAAAACAAAATCCAATGCTTATAACGTTGAAATTATAACGAACTACAAATTGGCAAATGACAGTGCTGGTGTTGAGATCCAAGAGAAGTTAGAAGAAGGTTTAAATAAAGGACTTGCTAAAAATGGTAAATTCAAAGTTGTTGAAAAACGTAGGGTTTCCGCTTCCGTTTCAAATGAACTATGGACTTCCTCTGCAATTGCATTTACGTTGGCAATGTTAGCAATCTTTATCTACATCTTTATTCGATTTGGTCAATGGCAATATTCATTGGGTGCGATTGTGAGTTTGGCGCATGATGCCATGTTTGTAATCTCTATTTTCGCATTATTGCACGGTTATCTTCCATTCAGTTTGGATGTCAACCAAGCATTCATTGCTGCGATTCTGACAGTCATCGGTTACTCCATGAATGATACAGTAATTGTATATGACCGTATTCGTGAGAATTTGAATTTGGATAAAAACACAGATGATCATGGTGCGATTATCAATAAATCGTTGAATACTACCTTGAGTCGTACATTTAATACTTCCATGATCTTGTTTGTGGTATTGTTGGTGATGTTCATCTTCGGTGGACCTGCAATTAAAGGATTCTTGTTCGCCTTGTTAATTGGTGTTGTGATTGGTACATACTCATCTTTGTGTGTGGCTACTCCAATCATCATTGACTTCAACAAACGATTCATTGTTAAGAAAAAAGGTGCTTCGGTTGACACGACAGATAAATCTGCTGTTAAATCATAAGTACATCATAATTTGAAATACTCAGAACGCCTCCGATAAACGGGGGCGTTTTTTTATTTAGCGGTGTTTGACCTTTCAAAAATCCAATCAAAGTGGCTTTTAATTGATGAGAACTACCTTTTAGTCATTCACAGCGCATTTCATTACAACTTTCATGATTGCATTGCATCAATCTTCTAGAAGCTCTTTATAATTGAGTAAATGTATGATTGTGGTAATTGGAATAGTGTTATTGGCGTTGCTTGGAAACCTCTATTGGGGAAATCATCGTGGTTGAGAGGAGAAGATTGATCTGAATTCTGAAATTAAAGTCGAACTCAGGTTATTAAGAAATAATCTTCCGTTGGATTTCGTTGTTTTTCCGAAGGTAGTATCGTAAAATTGTTCGCACATCACGATCTTCTGGTCGTAAATCAATGTATTTAGACCACGATTTAGGGTGATTTTTCAGTAGATAAAATGGAACAAATCCAAAACCTTTATAAGAACCATTTTCAATCCAAATAATCGATTTTTCACGTTTATCTCTCCCTTGTTCGATCAAATAAAAATGTTGTTGATCAAAAGTTAGTGACAATTCTATTTCGGTAATCCGTTCATTATACGATTCAGCAGTTTCTATTCGAACGCAAGCTCCGTGACATTTTTTTACTTGATAGCCAAAACAACTGCTAGTTGATTTCTCTAAACCACACATTTTTTGACACAATTGATGTTGTTCAACCAAGTGGAACAAATAATCGTTTGCTTCTTTTTTAGTGGTGAAGGTTGTGAGGGGCAATCCAGTGTTTTTAGAAAGACGTTCAATAAACAATTGTTTGTAGCTTAATTCATCTTCATAAACAAACAAACCATAAGAGAAGTTATTACGTCTTAGCGAGCGATTATAAAGTGGTTTGTGAACTTTGATTAATTCCGATTCATACAGTAAAGCAATCAATTCAGAACCTGTCAACTCGAATTCTATACGAGCAATTTCCAACATCATCGTAGCGCCTTTTTGGGTTTTATTATTGCGCAAATGCTGATCAATTCGTTTTCGAATGTGTTTGCTTTTACCAATATAAATCAATTGGTTTGCATCGTTGTAGAATTTATATACTCCAGGTTTATTGGGAATTTCTTCCAATGCGTCTAGGTCGAGGTTTGGATGAAGGATTTTAGGATTTACATCTTCCTGCACAAATGTTTGCAGACCTTTACTATCCTTTTCAATCAAGATGGTAAACAATTCAGATGTTGCCAACGCATCACCTCCTGCTCGGTGTCTACCTTTAATTTCAATGCCTAAAGAGCGTGTTAACTTACCTAAACTGTAGGAGTCGTAACCAGGAATTACATATCGCGAAGCACGAACTGTACATAAATGTGGTCTTCTGTAATCGTAACCGAGTAATTTGAATTCATGGCGAATAATGCCATAATCGAAACCTACATTATGGGCTACAAAAATGCAATCTTCGGTGAATTCGATGATGTGTTTTGCAATTTCAAAAAACTTAGGAGAATTTTCTACCATTGAATCACGAATACCTGTAAGGCGCGCAATGAAATCTGGAATGGGCATTTCTGGGTTAACCAATTGCACAAATGAATCAATGACTTTTTCTCCATCGTGCTTATAGATAGCAATTTCCGTAATCTTGGAAGCCTTCGTACTTCCACCGGTTGTTTCAATATCTACAATCGCGTAATGCATGGCGCAAATTAACCAAAATTCAATCAACATGAGATACATTTTTCGAATTGTTCGACCAATTTTTGAACAGTGTCGATGAATGGATTTTTTGATTTAAAAATGAGGATTAAAATGAACAATTAATGATGAGTTGATATTTTAAACTTGTAAAACGAACTCCTCAATTATTGGTGTTTATTCAATTGGTTTTGTTCAGCTGTTTTGCCTACCTTTGTCGAAAATTAAGCACATTATGGCAAGTAAACGCATCATTAAAAAACAACTTAACGGAATGATTTTCGAAGTTGTTGACGAATGTTTTTCAGTTCAATTATACAAAACAGCACAAACTGAAGTTACAAACAAGTTAATTGACGAGGCTTTGGATTTCCGCGATGCTCTTTTGGCGAGCATTCATCAAGCGAAAACAAAAAAGGATTATCCTGCAATTTATGAGAAAATGGAAGACAAAGGAGTTTACTTTGTTGAGCAATTAAACGGATTGCAATAAAATACTCAAGTTAGTTAAAGACCTGTTGTGAGCGATTCATGACGGGTTTTTTCAGTTTGGTAAGTTTGGTAAGTTTGGTAAGTTGTAGTATTTATAAACTCTCAAACTCTCAAACTCTCAAACTCAATAACTAAAAAACTGTCAAACTAAAAAACTGTCAAACTGAAAAACTACAACCGTTTTAGCATCCACAAGTTACAGGCAAAATGTCCTGAATTACCGTAAGGTTTCTTTAGATACTCAAATCCTAATCGTTCGTACAGCCCAACAGCTAGTTGCAATTCTGGTAAAGTTTCTAGATACACTTCTTCATAGCCTAATTCTTTTGCATAGTCACAACTGCGTTCCATGAGCATTTTACCAATTCCTTTTCCGCGAGCTGCCGGAGCTAGGTATAGTTTCACCAATTCTGTGCAGTTAGCAGGTAATCCACTGGTTGGAAAGATTCCGCAACCACCTACAATTTCATCCTCTAAAGTGGCAATGTAATACACGGATTTTGGTGTTTGAAATAATTCAAATAATTGATCCGTAGTTGGATCTGTAAACACAGTTCCCGGTTTAGCAGCACCAAATTCAGTCAACACAGAACGAATGAGTTGTGCGATTATAGGATTGTCTTGCGGAATTATTGGACGAATCTGAATGGTAGAAGACATAGAATAGAACTAAAAATTAGGATCTAAAAAATCGTTTTAATCGTAAAAAGGGTTGTTCGAAGTAGTAAAAACTGAGCCAAGCTGTGCTATAAGTCGAAAGAAAAACGGCTAGTATGAACAACAAGTATTGCCAAATTGAATCTGTTAGCCCGAATTCCTTGAAGAAAATGGCCCAATAGTAAATGAATATGCAATGAAACAAGTAGAATCCGTATGTCAATTTACCAGAATTAAAAAAGCCATAAATGCGATCAATTTTGTAGAATGAATGTTTAGAATAGACTTGTTCTAATAAGATAAATGCGAAAACAACACCAGGAACAAAGCGTTCGAAGATGAAAAACACGCCTTTAAACAGATGACCTTCAAGAACGAGTAAGCTGCATCCAATGATATATGCAATCACAATAAACCATCTAGGAATCTTTTCGAATACCGCTTTTGCTTTTCCTATAAATGCCCACCAGCCAATAATTCCGCCAAGCGCTAAGTCAGACATTACTGAAAACGTATGGTAATACATAGAGCGATGATCGCCTAAATGAACGTATCTAAAGACTAGCGAAGTTAAAATGACAGCACAAAAGAAATAAAGGTAGGTTTCTTTTTTTCGGAAGGATATAAATCCGATAAGCACGCCCCATGTTAAGTAAAATTGTTCTTCAACGCTGACTGTCCAAGTTGCAGTGAGGAAATTGATACTGTCTTTTGCCCCAACGAGTATTTCATCAATATTGGAAAGAAAGAGTGCGTAACGCCAAAATTCATGCACGGTTTCAATACCATAAGGTGTGTGTGGGAAAATAAAAAAACCAAATAGAACGATGACAAAATAAAGTGGCCAAACCCTCAATAATCGCCGCATCAGGTAGTGCATTAGATTGATTCTTCCTTTTTTGGTGCTTTCATCCAATAACAAATAGGTAATTAGAAATCCACTTAGTACAAAGAAAAGAATCACTCCTAAATGACCTTTGCCGAGGAGTATTCCAACTTTTTGAAACCAGTAACCAGTATAAAATTCACCCCAAATTTCACGATTCAAGGTGAAACAATGAAACAACATAACAGCCAACGCACCTACAAACCGCAATCCATTGAGATTGGGAAAAAGGATTCGTTCAGTTTTGTTTTCTTCCAAAGTAGAAATTGATTAGATTGTGAGGTAAGAGAAGAGTATCGTAGCACAAAGGATAAATACGAATATGACTAACATGTTTTTCGCATGCTTTCTAGTTTTAGCTGAATAAGTAGGAACACGTATTCCAGCTGAGTTTGTTTTCTTGGCATTCAGTAATGCAAAAGCAATTGCCATTCCGAATAGTCCACCCAAAAAGCAAAATATATAGCCGAAAATGATTACTAACGTGTTTTCTTTTTCTGGCTCATCTAATAAATCAATATGTTCTTGTTGCTTCAATTGGATTTCTTCCTGCGATACAACAATTCCTTTATCAGCTAATAATTTTGTAGCTAATTTGACATCGAAATTACTCCATTCGTAGCTTTTTTTAATCACATCTTTTAATTCCTCTTCCGAAAATTCAAACAAGTAATAATCAGGAGGAATGCTCTTGATGAGTTCTAAATCAAGTTGATCAGCTATAGCTTGAACTCGTTCTTGGTCTTGAATACGAATTTTGATTTGATAAAAACGGGTAGTATCGTTGTTTGAAAACGTTACGTCAAATCGTTGTTTAGAATCATCGACTTTAAACGGAATTTGATGTTCCTCTAGCAATTCCGAAAATTCATTCAGTGAATCTAAATCGTTGAATGCTCTAAAAAGAACCAAGTTTTCGGTTTGCATGTTGCTTATTTGATTACAATACTACAAAACTTTCTTGTGAGATTATTTTGATTGATGAAAATTAAAATGGAGTTCATTAAATCAAATACAGCCGAGCAATCAGTACAATCAAATGAATGACCAAGGACGGCCAATGCTGCTTTTGACCTCTATGGATTTTAACCATGTTAAGAAAGATAAATGCGATTGCTGTAATGGGTAAAATCAAGATAATCAATAAGATTCCCATTCCAGGTGAACACATTTGTGTAGGTGAGGATAATTCTAATAAATAAATCAATAGAATGAAAAGCCCATAAAAAGCGATTGACTTAAACAAATTGGATAAATAGGGGTATTTCTTCATGATTATTAAAGGAATTGTTTGTTTTCAATTTCAATTTCAATTTCAATTTCAATTTCAATTTGAACTGAGCCAGATTGAGCGTAACGAAGTTTAGTCGAAATGCGAAGTTCACTTTTCACTTTTCACTTTGAACTGAGCTTGTCGAATTTCAATTTTCTGATATTCATATTCAACATAGACTTCTTCAAACACTTCAATGTATCGAAAACCACCTCTTTCTAGGAGTCGAATGGCTGGTTTGTTCTCGGGTTTTGTAATGGCAATAATGCGATCAAGATCAAGTGTTTTTTCGCCAAATTCCACGACTAGTTTTAACGCTTCTGACATATAGCCTTTCCCATGAAACTGCTCTTTTAATACGAATCCAATTTCACCTACCATCTCTTCAAACCCGCGGTAATAGCCAATGCTTCCTATTGGTTCTTGGGTAGTTAAGTCAATGATCAACCAATTAACAGTGCTTCCAGCTTGATAATCTCCTTCAATTCGTTTGATCATAGCCATTGCTGCGGCATCGTTATGTGCAGGTTCACCATCGTAATAGAGCATTTCTCGGATATGTTCTAAATGTTCAAGTTTCATTTCATTCAGTGAGATCCGATTCGAACGTAATTCAGGGAAAATTTCAAAAGGAGGAAGCATAGTTACATTCTAGTTAGAAAACGAAGATACATAATTCATTGGTCAATAGATCTTGTTTGTATTTACTTCATTTCTGACTTTTTCAGCAGATCCTTGTTAAACGAAGCAATTTCGTTTTCTTGCCATGGATTGCTCTTCAATGATTAAATTTGCACTCAAAATAAGAAACATGGCATTCGATATTGCGATTATTGGTGGAGGAATAGTAGGAGCAGCAACATTTTACAAATTGCAAACCCGCTATCCTGAGAAGACAATTGTTATGCTTGAAAAAGAGGTAAGGTTGGCAGATCATCAAACTGGAAACAATTCTGGAGTGATCCATTCTGGGTTGTATTACAAACCAGGATCGTTGAAAGCGAAAAATTGTGTTGCAGGAAGACATGAATTGGTTGCGTTTGCTAAGGAACACCATATTGCACATGATATTTGTGGGAAATTAGTTGTTGCTGTAGATAAATCGGAATTATCCAACATGGACAAAATTTTCCAAAATGGGATCGCCAACAATACTGAAGGAATTGAAATGGTTGATGTCAATCGCATCAAGGAAATAGAGCCTTATGTTGAAGGAATTGGTGGAATTTGGGTTCCTTGTACTGGAATCATTGATTTCCGTGGTGCGACAGAAAAAATGGCCGAAATAGCATTGGCAATGCAGCCTAAAAGCGCGATTAAATTAGGTCATGAAGTCTTAGGAATTGAACGCTCTGAAGAAAAAACAATAATTGCAACCAATAAAGGGAATATAGAAGCTAAATTCTTGATTTTCTGTGGTGGTTTGCAAGCAGATAGATTAGCTCGTAAGGATGGTGTAAAGCTAAAAGAACAAGTTGTTGGTTTCCGTGGAGATTATTATGAATTGACGGAAGAAGCGAAACACAAAGTAAAAAACCTGATTTACCCAGTTCCCAATCCTGATTTTCCTTTTCTTGGAGTTCATTTTACCAGAATGACCAATGGGGAAATAGAATGTGGTCCAAACGCTGTATTTACATTTAAACGCGAGGGATATGGAAAAACAGACTTCTCTATGCGTGATACATGGGATGCTTTGACATATAAAGGAACTTGGAAATTATTTTTCAATAATATGAAATTTGGAATTGACGAATACAGACGTGCTTTTTCGAAGAAATTATTCCTCAAAACATTGCAACGAATGGTTCCATCTTTAACAATGGAAGACATTCATCCAGGAAGAGCAGGGGTTCGGGCATTATTACTTGCCGAAGATGGAGATACACGTGATGATTTCCGTTTTGAATTTCATGCAAACTCGATTCATGTTTTGAATGCACCATCACCAGCAGCCACAGCAGCATTGGCTATTGGAGGACAAATTGCAGATGAAGCGCAAAAGCATTTTGGGTTTAATTGATTGATTTAGGTCTAGGTAGGAAAGATTGTGATTTTGCGTTCGATGAACCAAGATTGCACTATTACGTTCAGTTTGGGAAGATTGTAATATTACGTCCGATATACCAAGATTGCAATATCTATTCTGATGAAGGAAGATCGCAATATTGCGTTCGGGTTGGCAAGATTGCAATATCTATTCTGATGAAGGAAGATCGCAATATTGCGTTCGGGTTGGCAAGATTGCAATATCTAGTTTGATGAAAGAAGATCGCAATATTACGTTCGGGTTGGTAAGATTGCAATATCTAGTTTGATGAAGGAAGATCGCAATATTACGTTCGGGTTGGTAAGATTGCAATATCTATTCTGATGAATGAAGATCGCAATATTACGTTCGGGTTGGCAAGATTGCAATATCTAGTTTGATGAAGGAAGATCGCAATATTGCGTACGGGTTGGCAAGATTGCAATATCTAGTTTGATGAAAGAAGAACGCAATATTACGTTCGGGTTGGTAAGATTGCAATATCTAGTTTGATGAATGAAGATCGCAATATTACGTTCGGGTTGGTAAGATTTTAATATCTAGTTTGATGAATGAAGATCGCAATATTACGTTCGCTAAGTCAAGATTGTAATTTTACGTCTAGGCAAGCAAGATTGTGATTTTCATTCCTATGATTCATCTTTCAACCTCATTTTAACTAGATTCAAATCGGTTTTTTTCATCTCTAAGAAAACTATTCATCGATTTCATGCGTTTATAAGCCAACGATGTATTTAACTATTTTACTCAATTGAAAACACTAAAAACACTTTTACTCATTAGTACTTGCTTTACCAGTTTTTTGCATGCTCAAGATGTGACATACCATGATTTTTCGGTTGTGCAGCAAAATAATTTCATTTATATCCGTTGGAAAATAGATGCAGGTTCTTTGTGTAATGGAATTCAAGTTCTTCGTTCAACGGATGCGCAAACAGATTTGGTAATTGGTGAAATTGATGGTGTTTGTGGCAGTTCTTCAAGCGTGAAAGAATACAGTGTAGTGGATACAGAACCAGCATTAAACACGATAAATACCTATCAATTAGTTTTTGGATTTTCACAGTATTCGGAAGAAAAATCGGTATTTGTCAAATACTTAGATCCAGAAAAATTGTATATCAGTCCAAATCCGATAGAAACAACGATGAATCTTGAATGGAATGATTTCTTTCATTTTAATTACACGGTTCAATTACTTACTATCGATGGAAGTATTTGCCATAGCGCATCAACAATTGTTGGAAATAGTTATTCACTTGATATTTCTGATCTTCCTGCAGGTTGTTATTATGTTTTATTGATCGATGAAGAAGGAAAAACACGAACAGAGAAACTAATAAAGTTTTAGCTGTTTGGTGAACTTGAATGTTTCTCTTACTTTTGAATCCAGTTAGAATCTATATGAAAATTCTCATTTCCCCAGCAAAATCAATCAATCAGCAATGCGCTTATCCACAAATTGATTTTACAACTCCTCAATTTGCAAAAGAGGCTACTTCGCTTTCCAAAAAATTGAAGAAATTCAAGTCGAAGCAGTTAATGGATTTGATGCACGTTTCAGCTGATATTGCGGATTTGAATGTACACCGTTTTAATAACTGGTATTTATCTGAAACGCCAACGGAAGATGTCCGTCCAGCTGGATTTTTGTTTACGGGTGAAGTGTACAAAGGGTTGGACATGATTTCTTTATCTGAATCTGAGTTACAAACAGCCCAAGAACGTTTGCGCATGCTTTCTGGAATGTATGGAATGTTGCGTCCGTTTGATTTAATGTATCCCTACCGATTGGAAATGGGAACATCTTGGAAAATCGATGATAAAACCAAAAATTTGTATGCGTTTTGGGGACAGAAAATCACGAAGCAATTGCTAAAAGAAACTGCAAAAGACGAACTCATTATTAATCTTGCCTCGAATGAATATGCCAAAGTTGTTCAATGGAAAGAGCTAAAACGCCCTGTGATTACGCCCAATTTTAAGGAGTTTAAAAATGGTGAATATAAGATGATCATGATCTTCGCTAAACATGCTCGTGGTGCAATGGCTCGCTATCTTATTCAACATGACATTCAATCTGCTGAAGAATTAAAAGGTTATTCAGTTGATGGCTATTCGTTTGATGAAAAACAATCGACAGAAACTGATTGGGTGTTTGTGCGATAATCCATTCTCAATTATTGACAGAATAGATTCTTCAGAATTCCCAAAATAAACCAACATTTCCTCCCCACCACCAGGTATTTTTAAGCAAAGGTGAGGTACGGGAATCTCCCACAAAATTACTAAATGGATAATACCGAACGATTGGTTTTGCCTGAATAAAGAGTTTGGATGAAAGTTGGTATTCCAATGCTACATTGAATTGAAATCCAGTTGTTACTTCAACAGATCGTTGCGTTTCTTCAATCGTTACCACGTTTTGATTTTGCACTGATGAAACAGAAATGGCATTATCGGCATTTGTTGGAGTAGGCGAGTAACTTATCTTTTTATAAAATGGAATGGTTGAATTAATTCCGATTCCTGTTGTTAAATGAAAACGACCATAATTGATTAAATCATATTGAAGTCCAATGGGAATATCCAATTTCCAGGTTGTTACTTTGGTTGAATAAAAACTGGCACCTAGATCGACTTGTTTTGATCCGAAAATTCCACAAGAAATTCCTCCATCAATCCATAGTTTTCTAGTTAATCGATGAGCTAAGTTGAGTTGAATTCCCGTTTGATAATGGGTGTTTACCAAGTAATTTGTACTATCAAAAATTGAATAAGCATCAAATGTGCCTGGTTCAACTACAATAGTCGGAGGAATCAATGGGCCAAAAGTTCGTGCAGAACCATTGATCCATGTTCCTGACAAACCGATACGCCATTTTGCAGGTTGTGGAAGGTATCTTTTGTTTATTTCAGTGAAAGCTGTAGGGGAGGAGTCAACAATTAATACCGTTTCTGAGGAAGTCGATTCTTCGGTGATAGTTGTCAATGTGCTGTCTTTTTCGGGATCAATTGGTTGATTCGTGCTACGTTCTTCCATTGGTTGTTGAATACTCAAGTCCTTCGAATTTGGATTCCATTCGGGTTCTTTTTCCGCTGAAAATTGTTTGTTGTTTGAAGAAAATGAATGAAGAAATGGAGATTCTATGGACTGTTTTGTATGAGGAATAATTGGTTGGTTTATTTTCTTCTCTGATGGGCTGGAAGAGGCTATAGAGTGGTTCGGTGATTGTTGATTTGTTCGTTGAATCGCACTAATTGATTGATTGTGTTGCGTACCTGTTCCATCAGCAAATGAATGCCAAATAGCGAATGAAAGCGTTAAGACTGCTGCAATTCCAGAAGTCCACCACCAGAAAACGAAACGACGTTTTTTCTTTTCATCCAATTGATTAGCAATAGTATCCCATAATTCGGCCGACGGTGCTGCGCCAAAATCACGGAATCGATCCGATAAACTACCTTGTGTGTTGTTATTTTGCATAACTCCATATTTTTTGATCCTGTATCACTTCTTCTTCTATCATTTTACGCAACAGGAGCCGTGCTCTACTGTATTGCGATTTGGATGTTCCTTCTGAAATCCCTAATAATTCACCAACTTCCTGATGATTATAACCTTCAACTGCATAGAGGTTAAAAACGGTGCGAAAACCAGTAGGTAATTGCTGAATTTTCCGCAATAATTCATCTAAATTCAACTGTTCAATAGCATTGTCTGGTGCAATTGGATTTAGATCGGTTAGCTCTAAAACATTGGATAGTTGTTGCTTAATGGATTTGTTTTTGCGGTAATTTTCCAATGCTGTATTCACCGTAATTTTCCGAATCCATGCACCAAATGGACCTTTTTCAGAATAATGTTCCAAGTTTTTAAACACACGGATGAACGATTCTTGCAGTATGTCCTCAGCTTCGGTTTCATTCGGTGCATAACGCAAACAAATTCCTTTCATCATATATGAAAAACGCAAGAAAAGCTCATGTTGGGCTTGCCGATTTTGCTCCTTGCATGCCTTCAATAATTCACTATCCGAACAATTTTTATACCCCAAAATAATTCCTCTTTCTCCAGATTACTAGCTATTTAATCTAAACGCATTTTTTTTGCATACGTTGTTTACTGTTGCTTTGATAAGCTGTTAACGAAAAACAATCCCAATCCTGACATCCAATCGATTTAACTCTTGAATAACGGTTGTTCCATTTCCACCATCATTCCAGATATAGTAATATTCGTTTCTATTCAAATGGAGATAGCGATAACCAATTGAAGTCGAAACACCGAAATGGGAAGTGAAAAAATGCGTAAGTCCAATCGATCCCCCAAAAGTATATCCTTCACCAGAAGAAGACTGTTGATTTAAAATAGCCATGTATCCTCCCATTACTCCAATGAATGGTTGGGTGTTTCCCTTTCCAAAATGGTAACGTGATTCAATAAAAATGGGGGCATAGTTGTAGTAATAATGTCGTTCGTAACCAAAGCCAAATCCTACTTCTAACTGATTGTTGAACCGGTAACCATTGCTCAATTGAAGTGATGCTCCAGATTCTGTTCCTACTAATACTCCTAGTGTATTACGATTGTAAAAACCACTCGTTCGTTTTGCGTTGAGACTGTCTTTTTGTCCAAAACTTGTAGTGAGTGAAAGAACGGTCAAACAACTAATGATGCTATTTTTCATATTGATCAAGGTAAGAATTTAATGAAATAAAATGGTGCTTAATAAGTTCAAGTTTGTTGGATCGCTGTAATCATACTGATACAAACCGTTTTCTCCAATGACAATTGCTGTATTGTTGTAAGGAATTACATCTGTTGCTTGGATCGATGAAAATGCTTGAATCAATTGATTGCCAGAGTTTGCTGGTACGGTTGCGTCGAATACTTTTAATCCTGCACTTCCATCACAAATAAACAAGCGATTTCCGTCAATTCCTAAACCATGTGGATTCACCATTGGAAAGGTAGCTACAGTATATGGATTAAAAAGATCGGTGATATCAATAACATCCAATTGATTGATAGTTCCTGCGCAAGTTGTTCCCATGCGTGTTGTTACATAGGCGTAATTCCCTGAAACTACAACCGGATCGCATGCTGTAACATGATTTACTGCACTAATTTGCACAGGAAGATCTGGATTATCTGTCGCGAAAATCAACATGCCAGTGGTTGTGCCCATAAACAAATGGTTACCAGAACTGAAAAGCGTTTCAACTGTTCGTGTTAACTGAATAGGAGAAGCTGCAATAGGCTGTGTCGGAGTTGAAATGTTCACAGGAATCAATCGAAAGGCATCTACTATATATAAATGATCTGATAGAATGGCGAATTTCGTAATTGAACCAGAAATACTAGTAGTACTACTTTGGTAACTTGGTTGATTTCCACTACTAAGAGCCATGTCACAATTCGGGCAATTATTCCAATAAGGTGTTGCATGCACTTCTACTTCTTCTTTCACTGTTTTCACTTCCCAGCCAATCACAACTCCGAGACTTTTATCAATCGCGATGGCACCTAGCGAATTGTTTGTTGGTGGTAAAACTTGCGGGAACACATCTTCCAGGCGATTGACTACCGTTGGAACTGTAATCGTTGAAATATCCACCACTACTAAATCAATCAGACTATTCACGTATAAATAGGAACCCTTAATTGACATGTTGGAACATCCTAATACGTTCAGAAATCCGATTTTCACTGGCGAAGATGGATTGGAATTATCAATGAAATGAATACCTTTTTCAGGTTCAACGATGAATAAATTCTGATCTTTTATGGAAATACTTCCTTGTTGTTCAATCCCCCTTGGACCTTCAAATGCCACAGAAGCTCGAAAGGATTCGTAATCCATATAAACAGGTGTATTCGCTTGGTATTTGAGAAATGTTTTGTCTTTACAACTTACAAGAAGAAAGATTATACTGCAAAATAAAAGTGTTAGCTGTTTCATTCAACCGATGTATTAGTATTGTTTTGTTCATTACTAATGAAGCTGAAAGAAAAAGGGTTGCATTTGAGTCTTTTTACTTGTTGTTTTTATCAGAATGATCTACTTGATATTAGCTTATCCAAGCGAGAAATGTCATTAAATATTAGATCTATGTTCATTCCTTTTTTGAGGTAGCGTTACATAAATGTTATTAAAACAGTTGAAATTCTGCAGTCACGATGTGACGGAATAAGGTAAATCAACGTAACACTTCCACACAAAGCAGACATACATCATCTACTTGTTCCTCTAGATTTTTCCACGTTTCAAAACTTTTCTTCATGAATGCAACTTGTTGTGTTATATCATAACTGGCTGATTCCAAGATTAAATCCATCATCTTCATGCGTTTCATCTTTTTACGTGCGACTGAACCCGTTTGATCGGCATATCCGTCAGTGAATAAAATAATGCGATCGCCTTTTTTTAATTGGAAATTACTTTCAAAAAAGGGCTGTGATGAACGACTTTTTCCGATTGGTCTTCTAGCACCAGAGAGCTGAATGAGTTGGTGGTGCTCATTGGACAGTTTCTCCTGATTTTCATCGCTATTATCAGTTCGTTTGCGCAATATGAATGCATTGTGATTTGCTCCTGTGAAATGCAACATGCTGGTTTGATGATCAAAATAACAGAAACTAAGATCCATACCATCATTGATTTCCTCTCCACCACGGTGAAGGCTTTCAATGACATGCGCATTCAATGATTCAACCATTTCGGCTGTGTTGGAGTGATTTTCTTCCCGTACAACTTTATCCATTGAATTCATTCCTACTAATGAAACCATCGCTCCAGGAACGCCGTGTCCAGTACAATCGGCTACCCCAAAAATAGATTTGTTGTGCAATTGATACGAGAAATAGAAATCGCCACTTACAATATCTTTTGGAGCGAAAAACAATTCAAAATGCAGGGAATCCGATGAGTGTTGTGTAATATTTGGCAACGAAGCTTGCTGAATGTATGTTGCATAATTGATACTGTCAATGATTTCTTTGTTTTTCACGGACAATTCATGCAATGCAAGATTCAAGGCATTGTTTGATGCTTCTACTTCGTTGTTTTTCTCATTTAATAACTGATTGGTACGTTTGCGAACATGGTTGGTTCTGATCAAAAATAAGATGCCAATAAACAGAAATAACGCTGCAACTCCAGCCATTACAAAATAGTTGCGAATTTGCTCAGAACGCTGTTTCAAGCTGTTGTTGCGCATTTGTTCTAATTGACTTTCAATTTTTAGCTGTTTGATTTGTGTTTCTTTTTTTTCCGTTTCGTACTTCGTTTCCAAGTCGTTTAATAGTGTTACTTGCTCTTGGAGATTGAGTGTATCTTGCAAGCGTTTGTGCATAAGCAAATTGGAATAAGCAGCTTGATAATTTCCTAGCCCAACATAGCTCTCACTCAAGCTTAAATAACCAGAAACGAGCGATAATGAATCACCCAACGCTTTTTTAATGTCATTCGATTTGATGAAATAAGGAATGGCATTTTGGAAAAGTTTTAAATCGTTGTAGGTATTTCCAATGTTGTGATAATTGAATGAAATCCACAATTGATTATCACTTTTTTTATTCATTTCCAATGCTTTGAAAAAATACTTCAACGCCTTTTGAGGTTGTTTCAATCGGCGCATTGCATTTCCAAGATTGTTGTAATTCCCTGCAATCAATCGTTTATTATTCAGCTTCGTAGCCAATTGTAAACTTCGTTCATAATACACAACAGATTCGGTTGTCTTTCCTTGCTCTTTTACTGCATTTCCTAAGCTAATACAGGCATTGGCAATTCCTAAATCATCGTTTAATTGCTCATAAATTTTTAGCGAAGTCCGTAGGTGACTTTCTGCATTTTTGTGCTGATCCAATTTTAAATAACTAAGCCCGATTAGTCGTTGCAGTTGGGCTTCATACGATTTGTTTTTCCACTTTTGTGCGAGCTGAATGCCCAAATAATAACTTTGGATGGCTTCTTCAAAAAGGGAAGAATCGGATAAAACAATTCCTCTTTGAATATAAAGACGTGTAGCTAATGGCGTTTTTAATTGATCAATTTTTGGCAACAATAGGCTGCATAATGAATCACTTTGTTTGGAAAATTTCAATGAATCGTATAGGCAAAATGACCACAATTGCAATTCAAGTCGTTTTTCAGGTGTCTTTTTTAATTGCTGATTCGCTACATAATTGATTTTATCGATACAGGTAGAATCAGAACAACCTGCAATTTTTTTTGTCAAAATCGGAAATAAATCCTGACAAAAACCAGTTGAGCTTTGAATGAATATCGTAAGTATTACAAGTATTGTTTTCATAGTATGTGCTTAGTGAAAGTAACAGAAATTCTCTACGTGGGCAAATTATTTGCACTGAAATAGGTAAAAGTTATACAAGAATTGGAGGTTCGGCAAAAGCAATCAACTCGTTATCAGATAAAGCAACAATTAGAAATTAATTTATAAATAATTGGAAATTCAAAAAAAAATCCACAATATTTGCACCGTCATTCTAAAACGTAGAAGACATTGTTTATACAGAAGAGGTTAGAGACGGACTCTACGACCCTCTGGCAACCAACTTAAAGTCAGCTTCGGCTGATTGGAAAACCGGTGCCAATTTCCGATTTCGCATTTGCGGAGAATATAATAAATGTACTATGAAACACGAAACAGTTTTCCAGTCTTCAGTTGCATTCGCTATGAATGCCTGCTTTATCGTTGACAATTTTGCCAACCGAATGTGTTGTTGTTCTTGTTGTAATTAATAGCAATAAGTCATTTTGCTGTCATCTATCAGCAATTTTCAATTCATTTAGTGCAATTCAATTCAATATGTCAACACGTTATTTCAATTCTGGTAGGGAGTTGCTCCCCAAAGAACAATTTGTACAACTCGATTTCAATCTTCAATTAGAATCAGGATTGGAGTTAAAACAACCCACTATCGCTTTTCAAACTTGGGGTAAACTCAATGACGATAAGTCAAATGTGATTTGGGTCTGCCATGCATTAACAGGAAATCATCTCATTCATGAATGGTGGAGTGGTTTATTTGGTCAAGACAAGTGCTTTGATCCTGCCAATTATTTTATCGTTTCAGTGAATGTTCCAGGTTCATGTTATGGAACGACTGGTCCGTTGTCGTTTAAAAATTCGAACGATCGTTATTTCCGTTCTTTCCCCGCGATTACCATTCGTGATATGGTAAGCGTACTCGATTTTGTGCGAATTTATTTGGAAATTGATTCCATTCACCTATTAATTGGTGCATCACTTGGTGGTCAACAAGTATTAGAGTGGGCGATTCAGCAACCACACTTGTTTCAATACCTCATTCCAATTGCAACCAATGTCAAGCATTCTCCATTTGGAATTGCATTCAACGAAGCACAGCGTTTGGCATTATTAGCTGATCCAACCTTCGAACAAGACCTTTTCAACGGTGGAAAAAAAGGGTTA
>JAYSRF010000269.1:0-6401 GCA_043721195.1 Fluviicola sp.
ACGGGTGCTGCGGTACCATCGATGTTGCAGTTAAAATTGAGAAATACGGGGGTGTCTCCTTATCACTTCAGAGGAATTGATACAGAGATTTTTTATTAATCAAGAACTCTTTGGTGTAGCAATAAATCAACAAGGATGAACAATTCAACTACAATTTCAAACGCTTCACTCCGTCAACCGGGTATGGATTTCCTGTGGCTTCGCCAAGAAGGGATCAAACACTTGCAGCGACTTTCAGGAACGATTTGGACAGATCATAATTTGCATGATCCTGGAATTACGATGCTAGATCAATTGTGTTATGCGTTAACTGATCTGAGTTATCGTATCGATTTCGACATGAATGACTTACTGAAAAGTGCCACGGGTGATTCGTTTCATAGTTTGTATAGTCCTGCTCAAATTTTAACGTGTAACCCAGTCACATTACTGGATTTGCGTAAGATTGTAATTGATGTATCAGGGGTAAAAAATGCATGGATTGAAGTTGTACAATATCCAGATCCTGAGATTTATTTGAATCCCATTGAAAAATCACTGAGTCTCATTGGAAGTGAGGAAGAAAGTACTTTGTTACCGATAAAAGGGCTTTACCGTGTTTTTGTTGAGAAAAAGGAAAATGAACGTAGCGACATTAGTGCTGATGTTCACGAGCGCTTGATGGCGTGCCGAAATGTGTGCGAGGATTTTACTGAAATTCGGATCCTAGAATCACAACTCATTGAGGTTTCAGGAACAATTGAAGTAGGTCAAGTAGAGAATATTGATGAATTTGTAGCAACCATTTTTATTCGGTTGTCCAATGCCATTTCGCCACGCATTCGGTTTTATACCTTGGAAGAAATGTTAGCAAAAGGAAGACAAATGGACAATATTATTGATGGTCCTTTGCTCATTCATGGGTTTATTGATGATGCAGAATTGATGCGTTTTGACCGTCAATTTGAACTCCATACTTCTGACATGATTCGCGAATTGATGGATGCTCCAGGCGTAAATACGGTGAGCAATATAGCGCTAAGATCGGGCAATAAACGGCAAGAATGGCAATTGGTATTAGATCCTGAAAAAACGCCAAAATTAAACGTTGCTGCTAGTCTAGAAGTCCTTGTTTTTACAAAAAACGAATCTCCTGTAAAGGTAAATTACTCAGAAGTTCAGCGTTTATATGACGCGTTTCTCATGAAGAACGATGAGCGAATCCTTGAACGATCTGAACGTGATCTTATTCCAAAAGAAGGACAGTATAGATCGCCTCACAAGTACCATTCAATTCAATATCAGTTTCCGAAGAATTACGGTATCGGTGAATTAGGACTTTCTGAAACAGCCACAACTGAACGTAAAGCGCAAGCTCAACAACTCAAAGCTTATTTACTGTTCTTTGATCAATTAATCGCCAATTATTTTGCTCAAATTGAGCGCATTCCGGAACTATTTTCGTTTCATTCAAAAGATGCAACGACCTATTTTCACCAATCGCTCTATGGTGTTGTTCCTGGTGCCGAACAGTTATTGAATTTTAAAGATACCGAAGCGTATGACTTGTGGTTGAAGGAAAACACAGCAGCTGAAACAGTTAATCTTGATAGAAAAAACCGCTTTTTGAATCACTTACTTGCTCGATTTAGCGAAAGTTTCACCGATTATTCATTGCAATTATTTGATTATTCCAACAAAGGAAATAACATGTTAGCTCCAATGGAACAATCAATGAAGGATAAAATGCGCTTTCTGCAAAATTATCCAACAATTAGTTGTGACCGTTTTAAAGCCATCGATTATACCAAGTCGTTTTACGATAGTGATAATCGTTCAGGGTTAGAAAAACGGATTGCCGCCAAATTGGGAATTCCAATACCGAAAGGAAAAAGGCTCAGCGAAGCAACCAATGATGAAGGTTTCTATTTGCTGGAGCATATTTTATTACGACCCATTTCAGCAGATTATACCGCTTATTTAGATTTTTTGGTTTCTCAGAAGATCGAAGCGTTTGAAGATGAGGGAAATGGTTACGTTCGTTGTACTTCCAATGCACATGGCTTACAGAATGGCGAATACATTACGATTAATGGAACAGGTGATTTAGAGAACAAAGGATACGATGCCAGTTATATGGTAGAGAACGTATTACCCGATTACTTTTCCTTTAAGACGAATTTTATACCTGAAATTAGTAGTGAGGAAGCCATTTTAACACTAAAACCAACGTGGATTCGTACCAAAGTTGATACAACTATTTTATTGTTAACGCTTCCGATTGAAGTATTTAGCCAACTCAAGCGCGATAAAACTCGGACAAATTGTAAAGTCGCTGATCATGGGTTAGTACAAGATGAAATGATTGAAATCAATGGAACCAATAGCTACAGTGGAAAATACGTTGTTACCATTGAGGATGAACATAATTTCAGTATTGATTGTCCATTCACGACCACAGATACGAATGCACGATTTATGAGTAATCGGCAAAAAAGAGATCCTTATTCGCTTCAATTAACTGTTGTTTTCCCCGATTGGCCAGATCGTTTCCAAGATAAAAAAGATGATACAAATAACTTTAGATCCTTTATTGAGCGTACCATTCGAGAAGAAACGCCTGTTCACCTTACAGTATATGTTCGTTGGTTAAATCAAACGCAAATGCTTGTTTTTGAAAAGGCTTATGAGCAGTTTTTACAACAATTAACTATCAATTAATCGTTTATGGAAGGCACACATCAATTTCAGTTACGCATTGCGAGAGATCGTTTGATGGATTTGGTCATTTATCCTTTATCTTCCAATTATCCCTTGTCCGATTTACCTTTTATCGCTGAGAATTCAGTTGTGTTGTACAATAATCCCGCACGTCTGTTTATCAATGAAATTCAAGACAATGTGGACTATGTTCTATATGATGAAACAAATTCTGTAATGAGTAGTTCAGTAACAAGAAATGAGAATCAACTCATCATTGAAACGGAAAGACTCACCAGAGAAGACTATACATTTAGCATAACAGCAACGAAACAAGAGACCGGATTAAGTAAACAACTCTTGCAAACAATTACGATTAAAGTGGGGGTAGATGTTGCTATTCCAATCGTGCTTGAAACTCCAATAATAGTATACAACACTGCAATAAATGTACAGTTAATAGGTACGCAAAGTGGTGCAATCTACCAAGTGTTTGATGCATTTGATAATGAACTGAGTACGAAGGTTGAAAGTGGTAATGGGGGAGATTTGGTCATCCCTACACGCACATTAAAGGAAGATACGCAACTGAAAATTAAAGTCATCAATAAGAAGACAAAGCAATTCGGGTTTTTAAACAACCCTCCAATTGTAAGTGTTTATCCAGATCCTTCTATTGCCGTTCAATTACAAGATTTAGAGGCGGCAGATTATAATTCGGTTGCAGAATTGCTGCTCATAGCTGCACAGAAGTCTACCTATTATCAATTGATTTTTAAAGATATCGATGATGATTCTGTTGATAAAGAAAGCCTCTTCAATACGCCAATTGGTACATCCAATAAAAGTAAAAAAAGAAGTGCGAATAATGCGACAGCTTCAACTGAATTGGAACAACCCATTGTTGAATCATCCACGACAACGGTAGAATCATCGAGCGAAGCAACCGTGAATGGAAACAACGACTTTGAAGATGTCATTCTTAAGACATCGAAATTAACAGAAGATTTAGTCGTTGGTGTTTTGGCAACCAAACGAGATTCAGGATTAACAAAAGAATTGGTTGCAACCAATGTGATTAAGGTTAAACCAAATCATGCACTGAAATTAGTTATACGTGAGAAAGTAACGGAGATTGGTGGTAAAGCAATCGTTCAAGTACAAAATCCTCAACGTGGAATTTATTATCAATTGCGATCAAATGTAGATAATTCGGATCTAGGATGGCGAAGCTATTTCCACAAAAATTATGGGATAGAAAAAGCTAGAACAGAGATCGAATTAGCGGTAGATAAAATTGAAGATGATATGGTTTTGTTGCTCACAGAACCAATGAATGAAGAGTTGATAGTAAATGTATTCGCCACAAAAGCAACAACACAAGTTACGGCGCAACTCAAACAACTCGTAACACTCAAACTACCGTGATTTGAGCGATCAACAACATATCATAAAACGACAGTTGTTTGAATTGAAATTTTCAGCGAAGTTGGATGCTGTAGAGGTGCAGAATAGGGTGGTAGATGCATTCAATAAGACAGTGGTACCATTAATGAATGCTTATTTCAATGAATACAGTTTACCTGAAAACAGCGATGAAATTGAGCAGTTAGAGTTGAATTTAGGTCGGATTCGCTTGAGTGATTTGGAAGAAGACTTAGTAGAAAAAATAGCTCTTTCTTTAAACGAACAATTGCCTCAATTCTGCAATGAGTTAGTCTACGATGATCCAGCTGTTTTGGAAGCACAACTAGCGTTTTTAGCGCATCAATCAACTACTGATTTATCAACAGATGTAACACATTCAAGCCTATTAGATCATATTAGAGCAATGCGGCCACTAGATGATAAAACAAGAGTTGAATCAGAAACTGAGGTCGGTTTATCGCTGAAAAATGAGCTTAATTCTCCAGAATCAACTCAGCTAAATGAACCAACTAAAAAGGAAGCCTCTGCTGGATTGGAGGAACTTCAAAACACCTCGACATCGGAAACCATTTCGACTAAAAACAAGCGTGAAACCGCTGAGGATTCCTCCAAGGTTAACCCAGTTCTTCCTGATGATCGAGAAAATAGAACGGAACAACATACCAGACTACCCATCAACAAACAGCTTGACTTAATCAGTCATTTTTTACAAACGGGTTCATTTCCTTGGTGGGAAAATTCAACAACGCTCCATCGAATAGAAATGGTGCTTGAATCGTTGTTGCAGTTCAACCCAACTAGCCTTAAACGGTTAGTATTGGATTTACTCGGTCAACCAATTGTGAGAAAACGGATGGTTGCAACATTCAAGTTTAGTCATTTACACCAAATCGTTGAATTGTTGATTCAAAGGGTTAATCGCCCGAAAGAAAAATCTTGGTTACTGTTGAAAGAATGGTCAAAGCAACTCGGAAATGAGTCAGACTTTCATGAACAATTTTGGAATGAATTGTTTCAATGTGTATTGGCTGAATTACAAGGATTGGTCTTTTTACCGAAAACTTTGATCCATTTGGTCAATCAAATGGGCATTCAACAAGCAACTGATTTTCAAAGCACAAAAGAGTCATCACGCTCGATAAACATACGTTTTAACTTCATTGAAGCCATTGCTGATGTATTTAATCGAATGGATTGGAAGGAAGAATTGGAGACCTATAAAGAGCAACCGACCCATTCATCAGAATTGCAACCTGAATTAGCTTCTAGTCTTGAAGCGATTTTACAACAACTGCGCTTGAATGAGGAAACGCCAATTCAATCATCTAAAGAACAACTAGAACTCCTTTCCAATCTTGAAGCGATTTTACACCAAGTGCGCTTGAATGAGGAAACGCCAATTCATTCTTCTGAAATTCAAACAGAACTGGTTTCCGATCTTGAAGAAGTATTACAACAATTGCGCTTGAATGAGGAAACACCAATCGATTCATCCGAAGAACAACTAGAACTGGTTTCCAATCTTGAAGTGATTTTACACCAATTACGCTTGAATGAGGAAACGCCAATAGATTCATCCGAAGAGCAAACGGAACTCTTTACCAATTTAGAAGCGATATTACACCAAGTGCGCTTGAATGAGGAAACGCCAAAACAGTCATCTGAAGAGCAAACTGAACTGGTTTCCGATTTAGAAACGATTTTACACCAATTACGCTTGAATGAGGCAACACCAATCCAGTCAACAGAAGAAGAAACAGAACTCGTTTCCAACCTTGAAGCAATTTTACAGCAATTGCGTTTGAATGAGGAAACACCAATCCATTCATCCGAAGAGCAAACGGAACTGGTTTCCAATTTTGAAGAAGTGTTACAACAACTGCGCTTGAATGAAGAAACTCCAATTCATTCATCCGAAGTGCAAACTGAACTGGTTTCCAATTTAGAAGCGATTTTAAAGCAATTACGCTTGAATGAGGAAACGCCAATCCAGTCAACCGAAGAACAAACTCAACTGGTTTCCAATCTTGAGGAAGTGTTAGAACAACTGCGCTTGAATGAAGAAACTCCAATTCATTCATCCGAAGAGCAAACAGAACTGGTTTCCAATTTAGAAACGATTTTACAACAACTGCGCTTGAATGAGGAAACGCCAAAACAGTCATCTGAATTGCAACCTGAATTAGCTTCTAGTCTTGAAGCGATTTTACAGCAATTACGCTTGAATGAAGAAACACCAATTCATTCATCCGAAGAACAAACGAAACTTGTTTCCAATCTTGAAGAAGTGTTAC
>JAYSRF010000270.1:0-18440 GCA_043721195.1 Fluviicola sp.
AGGTCCAACAGGATTAACTGGTGCAACTGGTTTAACAGGAGCAGCAGGAACGAACGGGACAAACGGAATCGACGGTGTTGACGGATTAGACGGAGCAACCGGTCCAATGGGTCCACAAGGTCCAGCAGGAAATGATGGATTAGACGGAGCAACTGGTCCAATGGGTCCTCAAGGTCCAACAGGCTTAACTGGTGCAACTGGTTTAACAGGAGCAGCGGGAACCAATGGTACAAATGGAATCGACGGTATTGATGGAGCAACAGGTCCTCAAGGTATTCAAGGAATTGCTGGTACAAATGGAATCGATGGTATTGATGGAGCAACAGGTCCTCAAGGTCCAGCTGGTGTAAATGGTTCTAATGGATTAAACGGTACAAATGGAATCGATGGTTCATCAGCTTACGAAATTGCTGTTATTAACGGTTATGTAGGAACAGAAGCATCTTGGTTGAGTTCACTAGTGGGTACAGATGGAGTTGATGGAGCAACAGGTCCACAAGGTATTGCTGGAACAAATGGTACAAATGGAATCGACGGTGTTGATGGCGCAACAGGTCCAATGGGTCCTCAAGGTCCAACAGGATTAACTGGAGCTACTGGTTTAACGGGAGCAGCAGGAACCAATGGTACAAATGGAATCGACGGTGTTGATGGATTAGACGGAGCAACAGGTCCAATGGGTCCACAAGGTCCAACTGGATTAACTGGTGCTACTGGTTTAACAGGAGCAGCAGGAACCAATGGTACAAACGGAATCGATGGTGTTGATGGCGCAACAGGTCTTCAAGGTCCAGCAGGGAATGACGGATTAGACGGAGCAACCGGTCCAATGGGTCCTCAAGGTCCAACAGGATTAACTGGTGCAACTGGTTTAACAGGAGCAGCGGGAACCAATGGTACAAATGGAATCGACGGTGTTGATGGATTAGACGGAGCAACCAGTCCAATGGGTCCACAAGGTCCAACAGGATTAACAGGCGCAACAGGTCTTCAAGGTCCTGCAGGAAATGATGGATTAGACGGAGCAACCGGTCCAATGGGTCCTCAAGGTCCAACAGGATTAACAGGCGCAACAGGTCTTCAAGGTCCAGCAGGGAATGACGGATTAGATGGCGCGACAGGTCCAATGGGTCCACAAGGTCCAACTGGATTAACTGGTGCAACTGGTTTAACAGGAGCAGCAGGAACCAATGGTACAAACGGAATCGATGGTGTTGATGGCGCTACAGGTCCTCAAGGTCCAGCTGGTGCTACAGGTCCCCAAGGTCCAAGTGGCGTTCCAACTGCATTTACGTTTCTTTCTAAATCAGCTGACTATACGATTTCAGCTGGAGATATTGCGAATAATGTGTACTTAAAAAACACAACCAATTCAGTTATTACAATTACACTTCCTAGTGCTAGTACTGCTGGATCTGGTAAGATGATTTATATCACAAGTACATCTACAAGTTTATATCAATCAATTAATGTTTTAAGTGATGGGGTGGATTTGATGTATGGTTTTTACACTACAACTGGTGGAACGATGGATGTTTTTTCGGTAACATCTTCTAATATCGGTTGGATTCAACTCGTAAGCGATGGAACAAGTTGGAATATTTTAGGGATGTATTGGTAGTAGCATGCCTAATTTTACAAGAAAAACGTCCGAATTATTTTCGGACGTTTTTTTTATCTGTAAACACGTACTATTTTCTGTTAATCGACCTCTGGTGCCAATCGCAATACAATTCCATCTATGTCATCACTAATTGGAATTTGACATCCCAAACGACTATTTGGTTTCACAAAAAAGGCTTGATCTAGCATATCTAATTCTGCATCGCTTTGTTCTTCTAATGCGTGATCTGATTCTAAGTAACATTGACACGTTGCACACATTGCCATACCACCGCATTCGCCTTTTACGGGCAATTCATACGATTTACACAGTTCCATGATGTTCATGTTCATATCTGTGGGAGCCACTAATTCGTGTGCTGTTCCTTCTCTGTCAATGATTGTTACGGTAATATCTGCCATTTGAATTGAATTGAGGTGCAAAAATAACAGATTGTTGGGTTATAATCTAATAACCTGAGATTCTGTTTAAAGGAGGTTGTCTAACAAGGTTTGTCTAAACTAAATTTTGAAGGGGGTTAAAAAGTTGTTAAAATGCAAGGCGTTGAGGATGAGATATTGGGAATTTACTTGAGTAAATGATCAATGTCGATTTCCGAAAACAACGAAGCAGATTACAATTTTTTAGACACTTTCATAAAAAAACTCCCGCAATCCTAAAATCGCGGGAGTCCTATATAGTGTCGTTCCTTTCTATCCGAATTGCTTCGGGAAGAAGGCCCGAGAAAGCTCCTCGATCGAAATCTAGGAACTATAAATCCACTCTTACATCATTCCTGGCATTCCGCCTGGCATTCCACCCATTCCTGGAGCGTTTTCTTCTGGTTCGTCTGCAATAACACACTCAGTTGTCAATAGCATTGCTGCAATAGATGCTGCGTTTTCAATGGCAATACGTGTTACTTTCGTTGGATCTACAACTCCAGCTTCGTATAAATTTTCGTACTTATCTGTACGTGCATTGTAACCAAAATCATCTTTTCCTTCGCGTACTTTCTGAACAACTACAGCGCCTTCACCACCAGCATTGGCAATGATTTGACGTAATGGTTCTTCAATTGCACGAATAACAATCGCAATACCTGTTGTTTCGTCATCGTTTGAACCTTTCATTTTCTCAAGGTTCACAATTGAACGAATCAAGGCAACACCACCACCTGGTACGATTCCTTCTTCAACCGCTGCACGAGTTGCTGCTAACGCATCATCCACACGGTCTTTTTTCTCTTTCATTTCAACTTCTGTCGGAGCTCCAATGTACAATACTGCAACACCTCCAGCTAATTTAGCTAAACGTTCTTGCAATTTCTCACGATCGTAATCAGAAGTTGTTGCTTCCATTTGTGCTTTGATTTGTGCAACACGCGATTTGATGTCAGCACTGTCTCCAGCTCCATTGATAATGGTTGTGTTGTCTTTGTCGATTTCTACTTTTTCAGCAGTACCCAACATATCCAATGTAGCGTTTTCTAAGGTATAACCTCTTTCTTCTGAAATCACTTGACCACCTGTTAAAATAGCAAGATCTTCCATCATCGCTTTTCTACGATCACCGAATCCTGGTGCTTTTACAGCTACCACCTTCAATGATCCACGCAAACGGTTCACTACCAATGTAGCCAATGCTTCACCATCCACATCTTCTGCGATGATCAACAATGATTTTCCGTTTTGAACAACCGGCTCCAAAATAGGAAGTAACTCCTTCATGTTGCTGATTTTTTTATCGTAGATCAAAATCAATGGATGTTCCATATCAGCGATCATTTTCTCTGTGTTGGTCACAAAGTAAGGAGAAAGATATCCACGGTCGAATTGCATTCCTTCTACCGTTTTTACATCTGTTTCTGTTCCTTTTGCTTCTTCAACAGTGATTACACCGTCGTTACCAACTACTTTCATCGCTTCTGCAATCAATGAACCAATGGTCTCATCATTGTTCGCAGAAATCGTAGCAATTTGTTTGATTTTATCGTTGTCTGATCCAACTTCTTTCGAAAGCGCTTTCAAGTTTTTTACCACCTCGATTACCGCTTTGTCAATTCCGCGTTTCAAATCCATTGGATTTGCACCAGCAGCTACGTTTTTCAATCCTGCAGTGATGATTGCTTGAGCCAAAACTGTTGCTGTTGTTGTACCGTCTCCGGCAATGTCAGCAGTTTTGGATGCAACTTCTTTCACCATTTGAGCACCCATATTTTCAATTGGGTCTTTCAATTCGATTTCTTTTGCAACTGTTACACCATCTTTAGTTACTTGTGGTGCGCCGAATTTTTTACCGATTACCACATTACGTCCTTTTGGACCCAATGTTACTTTAACAGCGTTCGCTAATGCATCAACTCCTTTTTTTAGCTTCTCACGAGCTTCTACATCAAAATAAATTTGCTTTGCCATGTCGTTTTTTTCTAGTTGTTTGATTAACCAATAATTCCGTAAATATCCGACTCTTTCATGATGAGGTAAGTCGTTCCATCCATTTTGATTTCTGTTCCAGAATACTGTCCGAAAATAACCGTATCACCGACTTTAACAGTCATTGGTTCGTCTATTTTGCCATTTCCAGCTGCAATGACTGTTCCTCTTAAAGGTTTTTCCTTCGCTGTATCCGGGATGATAATACCACTTGCGGTAACTTGCTCTGCCGGCGCTGATTCAATAAGAACCCTGTCTGCTAAAGGTTTAAATGTTGTAGACATATTTGAATAATATTAGAAATTGAAATTTTGTTGCTACGCAACTGTCGAAGATTGTGCCAAGCACGCTTTTCCAGTCATATTTTCAGTTTTTTAACCAAATGGACAAAAAAAATGTCAGTATGCTGACATACTGACATTCAAATATTTTTAAAATCTTCCTAATTTATTAAGGAGTATTTCCTTTTGGAGCTTGCGGTGCTGGTCCATTTGGATTTTGACTTTGTTCCTGTTTAGCAGGGTCAACCGTTTTTGGTTTTTCTGGAGTAGATCGAATGGTAAGTACAATACTCAATACCATAATTCCTGCTGCTAGTGACCAAGTCGCTTTTTCGATGAAATCATTGGTACGTTGAACACCTCCCAATTGTTGTGCCGCGCCGAAATCAGAAGATAAACCTCCACCTTTTGGGTTTTGAACAAATACGACAACTACGAGTAAAATACTCGCTAAAATGATGATGATTGAGATAATTTCTGTCATTGTTATGGTGTTATTTTTTTCTTTAATGTGTCAATTTGGACTGCAAATAAACTCTTTTTTTCTGGAAATGACAACATCAATTGATGATAAACATGAATTGCTTTCGGATAATTGCCCTGAGCGGCATAAATTTTAGCCAATGTTTCTGAAATTGGGACAGCATTTTCGTCCAAACTTTCCTTCGCTTTTTTGTACGGTGAGAAGAAATCAGTCTTCGCTCGCGTGATGCTAGGTTCCTCTTTTATAAACTCTTCGATGATCTCATCCACTTTTTTCTTTTCAAATTCTTGTGGACTTGGATTGACCTTTTCGGTAGCACTACTTTTTAACCAAGACGTAAATGATCTTTTTTCACCGTCTTCTAATTTTTGATCTACTTCAACGAATTTTTCTTGCGGTTTTATGGAAGCTACTATTGGTTCATCCGCAATTTCAATTGGTTGAATTTCTTTGGTTTGTTCCTCGGTATGAATTTCTTCTGATTGATTTTCCTCTGAAATTGGTTCCGTTTCATTCAGGTCGAAAGCTTGTTCGCGGGTAAATGCATCTGTGATCGTCTCGAATTGTTCTAATGCAACAATTGGCGAAGTTGATGCTTCCTCTTCCGTAAAGTCAAGTGTTATTTCTGTTTCCTCTTCTTGAACATCAACTTCTTCGTGCGTCACTTCTATTTCGTGCGTCACTTCAATTGAGCTCGTTTTAACAGGCATTTCAATGATAGGAGCGATTGGTTGGATCGGGTCTACTACTAGTGATTCTACTACCGTTTCTTCTGTCAATTCAACGGGTTCATTTACAGGAAGTGTTTCGCGATTATTCAACAGTTGATACAATTGTGTTCGATCGCTTAAACGGTAAGCATGTTGTTGCAAAGCAGTATCTAAATCAATTGATTTTCCATTCGATAAAGCAGTGAGATACAGCAACGAAAATACTGCCGCATAAGGATGTTTCTCGCTCAATGATTTTAACGAAGCTGCTTCGGCTAAACCCAATTCATGTGGGTGCGTTACAAAATGAGATACTTGTTCTAGATTCATCATTTACCAGTTTGAACGTAGTTTACTAATAACATCTTGTACCACTTGTTGGTTGATTAGTTCGAGTAATTCATTCTCAACATCTGACAATTGCTGCGTTGCATCGTAATCGGCAAATCGGGTACTGGTCATTTGCATTTTTTCCAATCCTTTTGTCGGTGTAAGAATCGTGAAGTTAACCGAAACAGTTAACCGATTTTTCTGCGCACTTTCCCCATCCGTAATGGCTTGTGGAGTTGTATTGTAATTGGTAATCACCCCCGATATTTGAACATCAGAGGAATCAATTGCCGTGAGCATTTTTAAGCGGGTATTATTTTGAATACCGCTTCGCAACGATTCAGTTAATGTTGAATTGTAATTTCCAGGAGCAGTAGCTACATTCATTTCCAATGGTGTAACATAAAAATCGTCCCATTCTTCAGGCATACTATCGTCCACAAAACCGACTCGCGTTGGCCAGCATGAACTTAGTGTTCCTAAAACAATTCCTATGATGAATAACTTAACCATTTTTTTAATTGAAAATGTAAAATTGAAAATGTAAAATTGAAAATGTAAAATTGAAAATTGAAAATTGAAAATGTAAAATTGTAAATTAATTATGAATTTCTAAATTATGAATTATCAAGTAAATCGTTGGTTCTAACTTTATCTACTTGATAATTTTCAATTTTACATTTTCAATTAAACTCATCCTTGAATATCATATTCTTTTATTTTCCGATAAAGCGTTCGTTCAGAAATCCCTAACTCTTCAGCGGCGTGTTTACGTCTCCCTCTATGTTTGTCTAATGCTTTTTGAATCAATTCCTTTTCGCGGTCTTCCAATGAAAGCGATTCTTGCACTTCTTCATGGAGTTCGAAATCTTCTGTTTGAACTTCAACACTGTAATTAGGTGCAGGTTCCACTTTGGGCTGAACAGTTGGTAACAAACGTTGCTCTGCAGGAATGACATCTTTGTACATGCGATTGACCATGGCTGCTTGATCATTCGATAGATTAAAATCACCTTGCTGATTGAGGAGTTCAACAACTAATTTTTTCAGGTCATTTAAATCGTTTTTCATATCGAACAAAAACTTGTACATCAATTCTCGCTCGTCGTATTTTGTTTCAGATGAACCAACTAACGAAGGCAATTGTTCTTCAGGTGCTGGCAAGTAATGCTGTAAACGCAATGCATCAATTTCCCGTGTTTGTTCAATGACAGAAATTTGCTCGACCAAGTTTTTTAATTGCCGAATATTTCCAGGCCAATTATAGGTGTTTAGTAATTCAACCGCGTCATCTGATAATTTAATCATCGGCATACGGTATTTATCTGCAAAATCACTTGCGAATTTTCGGAAAAGCAAATAAATATCTTCGTTTCTACTGCGCAATGGTGGCAATGCAATCGGAACTGTACTCAATCGGTACAATAAATCTTCTCGGAATTTACCACTTGAAATGGCCCGTTGCATATTCTCATTTGTTGCTGCAACAACGCGAACATTCGTCTTGAAAACTTTCGAAGAACCCACTCTGATAAATTCACCTGTTTCGAGGACACGGAGTAAGCGAACTTGTGTTTGCATCGGTAATTCAGCAACTTCATCCAGAAAAATAGTTCCACCGTCGGCTACTTCAAAATATCCTTGACGACTGCCTGTTGCACCTGTGAACGATCCTTTTTCGTGCCCGAATAATTCAGAATCAATTGTTCCTTCTGGAATTGCACCGCAGTTTACAGCTATGTATTCAGCATGTTTCCGTGAACTTAGTTGATGAATGACTTGTGGAATAATTTCTTTTCCAGTTCCACTTTCACCTGTTACCAAAACCGAAATATCAGTTGGAGCTACTTGAATGGCAACTTCCAGTGCGCGATTTAACAAAGGAGCATTACCAATGATTCCGAATCGCTGTTTTATTTGTTGAACATTCATAGTCTTATTTCGATGTGTTCGTTAAAGGTCGTGAAACTTGTTCTCCTATTAATGTTGCAGAAGTACAATCATTGATTTTCACCCATACATAATTGCCTTTTTTAGCAGTTCCTTGAGGGAAAACAACTTTTGTATTGCGTTGATCTCGACCAACTAAATCAGTAGCAGATTTTTTTGAAACTCCTTCCACCAAAACTTGATGAACTTCACCAATTTGACTGCGGTTATTGGCCAATGAATGACTCAATTGTTTCGCAATGATTTCATCCAAACGACGACTTTTGATCACCTCAGGAATATCATCTTCAAATTTGCGCTCGGCTAGTGTTTTTGGACGTTCTGAATACTTATACATGAAAGCGAAATCGAATTTCACTTCATCCAATAAAGTCAATGTAGCTTGGTGTTCTTCTTCGGTTTCACCACAAAAACCTGTTATAATATCTGTTGAAATCCCACAATTTGGAATAATACGTCGAATGGCAGCAATGCGATCCAAGTACCAGTCACGATCATAACCGCGATTCATCCGTTGTAACACATCAGAATGCCCTGATTGAACAGGTAAATGAATGGATGGACAAATATTTTCATAACGTGCCATCACTTCAAGCACATCATCCGTCATATCTTTTGGGTGAGAAGTCGAAAAACGAATGCGTAAGTCGGGATGAATTTGCGCTACCATCTCCATCAATTCTGAAAAATTGGTTGTTTTTTGCGCATCATCTTTAATCACTCCTTTGCTCGTCATGTTCCAGCGGTAACTATCTACATTCTGTCCCAATAACGTTACTTCTCGGTAACCTTGGTTAAAAATAGCGGTACATTCCTGAACAATGGTTTGCGGATCACGTGATCGTTCTCTACCACGGGTAAAAGGAACCACGCAAAAAGAACACATGTTATCACAGCCACGTGTAATGGAAACAAATCCAGAAATCCCTCCAGCATCCAAACGAATAGGGGAGATGTCGCCGTACGTTTCCTCACGAGAAAGCAGCACATTAATGGCTTTTTGACCACCATTGACTTCATCGATCATGCCTGGTAATTCGCGGTATGCGTCAGGACCAGCAACCAAGTCAACCAATTTCTCTTCCTCTAATAATGTTTGTTTTAGGCGTTCAGCCATACAACCCAAGATCCCAACAACTAACTTCGGTTGGGCTTTTTTCTGCTTTTTAAATTCAGTTAATCGTTTGCGAACACGCATTTCAGCATTATCGCGGATGGAACATGTATTTATTAAAATGACATCAGCTTCCTCAGCATTACGTGTCGTTGTATAACCATCCGTTGAAAGAATAGAAGCGACAACTTCACTATCAGAAAAATTCATCGCACAACCGTAACTTTCTACATATAGTTTTTTAGAACCAGTTGTTTGACTTTCTATTACCAATGCTTCTCCTTGTACTGCTTCGTCTATTATTTTCGTATTACCGAGATCCTCGATCATTTGATTCTTAATTATTGTATGCAAAAATAGAAATTTCTACGGTTCATGTCAAAATGTCAGGTGATACTTTGGAATTATGAATGAACTAATTTTTAATTGTAAAGTGGATAATGCTCTTAATAAGGAATTATAAATTAAAAAATTATGAATTATAAAGTAGAGATTACTCTTAACAACGATCTGTCTAAATAATTATAAATTGAACTTCGACAAGCTCAGTTCAAAAGAATTATGAATTATAAAGTGGATTGTGCTCTTAACCTTGATTCCCTTTATAATTTATCAATTCATAATTCATAATTCAAAATCATCAGAACTAACTGAGCTTGTCGAAGTTTAATCCAAGCTTCCTAATTAATCCATTCATAATTCATAATTAAAAAAACAAATCTCCTCTCCAAAAAACCACATCTCTATCGCTTTTAAAATTCTTTTTTCACATTCAGATGCCCTATGTCAGAAAAATAAACTATCGTTTATAATAGGGGCTAAACAATCAATGCTTCTTAGGTGTTTGTTTTTTGAATAGAAAACTTCTTATTTTGCATCGCTTTTAGTGTTTGAAGCAGCGTAATACCATAACATGAGTAAAAACTTAGTAATAGTAGAGTCACCAGCAAAGGCAAAGACCATTGAAGGATACCTAGGGAAAGATTTCACCGTGAAATCGAGTTTTGGACATGTCAGGGATTTGGCTTCAAAAGGACTGGCAATCGATATTGAAAATGATTTCTTGCCCGATTATGAGGTGAGCGCAGATAAAAAAGCACTTGTTTCGGAGTTGAAAAAGTTAGCAAAGGAGGCGGAAGTCGTATGGCTAGCAACGGATGAGGACCGCGAAGGAGAAGCTATTTCGTGGCATTTATACGAAACGCTTGGTTTAGCGAAAAAAGAAACAAAACGTATTACTTTCAACGAAATCACTAAAACAGCGATTTTAAAAGCAATTGATAATCCGCGTGAAATCAATAAACCATTGGTAGATGCGCAACAAGCTCGTCGTGTTTTGGATCGGTTGGTTGGATTTGAACTTTCACCAGTTCTATGGAAAAAAGTACGACCAAGTTTATCAGCTGGACGTGTTCAATCGGTAGCAGTGCGTTTGATTGTTGACCGTGAAAAAGAGATCATGCACTTTTTGTCTGAAAGTTATTTCCGTGTAAACGGTGCATTTCTGAAAGGGAAAGAGGCAATCAAAGCAGAAGTAAGCAAGCATTTTGGAACCGACACAGAGGTAGAATCCTTTTTAAATAACTGTGCAGGAACGACTTTTACGGTGCAAGATGTGCAAACAAAGCCGGCAAAGAAAACACCAGCGGCTCCATTTACGACTTCAACTTTGCAACAAGAGGCGAGTTTGAAATTGGGCTATTCTGTTTCACGTACCATGCAAGTTGCACAACGATTATACGAAGCGGGACGCATCACTTATATGAGAACAGATAGTGTTAACTTATCTGAAACCGCTCGTACAGGTGCAGAAGTAGAAATTAAATCTGCTTATGGAAATCAATACAGCAATCCAACTGTCTACGCTACCAAAAGTACAACTGCTCAAGAAGCCCACGAAGCAATTCGTCCAACTGATTTTGGTTTACATGCCTTGACAGCTGGTGACACGGAAGAAATTCGATTATACGATCTTATTTGGAAACGTGCGATCGCTTCGCAAATGAGTCACGCTCAATTGGAGCGCACTACTATTTCAATTGGAAACGAAAAACTTTCTGAAATATTCGCAGCAAAAGGTGAAGTCATCAAATTTGATGGATTCCTGAAAGTATACATGGAAACTTCTTTAGATGATGAAGAAGATGGAGAATTAGAAGGGCTTTTACCAGCGGTAACAGTTGGTGAAAAACTAGATGTGCAATTCATCCGTGCAACCCAACGTTTTTCCCGTGCCCCAGCGCGCTATGTAGAGGCATCTTTAGTAAAGAAATTAGAAGAATTGGGAATTGGTCGACCTTCTACTTATGCACCAACTATTTCAACCATTCAGAAAAGAGGATACGTTGAGAAAAAAGAACGTGAGGGGGAAGAACGTCCGTACCACGTCATGGAATTGGTCGGAATGGCAATTGAACGCTCCGTTAAAACCGAAATTACAGGAAAAGAAAAAAACAAACTATTTCCTACAGATATAGGAATGGTAGTGACTGATTTCTTAAAAGAACATTTCGAGCACATCATGGATTACCATTTTACTGCTGAAGTTGAAGCACAGTTTGATCAAATTGCGCATGGCAAGATCAATTGGACAGACATGATTCGTTCATTTTACAGTCCTTTTCACTTGACGGTTGAAGATACGTTAGAACATTCTGATCGCGCTACAGGTGAACGAATTTTAGGCGTGCATCCTGTTTCTAACAGGAAAGTACTTGCTCGAATCGGTCGATTTGGACCTATGATTCAAGTTGGTGACGAAAAGGAAGATGGTGAAAAACCACAATTTGCATCCTTGCTTGGAACACAATCCATTCATACGATTACACTTGAAGATGCATTGGAATTATTCAAACTTCCAAGAGTTATTGGTGAATTTGAAGGAGAAGTTGTAAAAGCAAATGTTGGACGCTTTGGACCGTATGTGCAATTGGGGAAATTATTCGTCTCATTGAAAAAAGAAGACGATCCGATGCAAATCGATTTAGATCGTGCGATTGTTTTGATAGCTGAGAAGCGCGAGATTGAAGCAAATCGCTTAATCAAGGATTTCCCTGAGAATACGGAAGTACAACTCTTAAATGGTCGCTATGGTCCATATATGAAGATTGGTAAAGACAATTTTAAATTGCCGAAAGGAACAGAAGCAGCATCGTTGACATTAGAACAATGCCTTGCGATAGCAGCAGATCCTGCAAATGCTCCTAAAAAGAAACCTGGAGCACGAAAAGTTGCAGCAGCGAAGAAGCCGGCAGCGAAAAAACCTGCAGCGAAAAAGCCAGCAGCTAAGAAGCCAGCAGCAAAAAAGAAATAATGATAAAATACGGAGATTTAATAGTCTCCGTTTTTTTTGCTTAAAACAGTTCATTTCAATAAGTATCACCTACTTTATTTCGGTCGATAGAATTTGAACATCAAAATCATTCGTGTTTTTAAAAAAAAGAGCAAGGGGTTTTGCAATGGTCTTACAGTTTTCCACGTTCGCTTCTTCATTCTTATTTCGAAAACCATCCTTTTGTAAGATTTGTCCACTTATCTTTGCCCAAATTCAGGAAATGAAAGATCTTTCAATTTATTTTAGTCCTTTAGTACAAGAAACCAATTTCCCTGCTGATACAATCGGTTCGTTGATTGAATCGAATAATCAACATGGGTTTCCGCAATTGGATAAAAGCGGAGTTGCATTGATCTATGTACCTGAATTCAGAAATGGACAACCCGAATTACATCAGCAAACAGACGATCGTTTCCGTGAAGCATTTCAAGGATATTTCCCAGGGGCACATTGGAAAATGACCATTTACGATTTAGGAACACTTCTTCCAGGTGAACGAGTAGAAGATACTTATTTTGCATTGCGACAAGTGGTTGCTGAACTCGTAAAGAAAAAAATCATTCCGATTGTTATCGGCGGAACACAAGATTTAACCTATGCCATGTATCAAGGCTACGAAGAATTGGAGCAATTGATCAATGTAATGAGTGTTGATTATAAATTAGACTTGGGTGATCCGGATCAGCCTGTTCAAAAAGATGCGTTTGTAAGTAAATTACTGATGCACCGTCCCTGTTTTTTATTCAACTATTCAATTCTTGGTTATCAAGTGCCATTTGTGAAACAAGCAGAACTCGATTTGTTTGAAAAATTGTATTTCGATGCTGTTCGACTAGGTGAGTTTGTTACCGACCCACGAATTGGAGAACCGTTGTTACGGAATGCTGATTTATTGTCAATCGACCTTCAAGCATTA
The DNA here is from genome assembly GCA_043721195.1 of Fluviicola sp. Taxonomy (GTDB): domain Bacteria; phylum Bacteroidota; class Bacteroidia; order Flavobacteriales_D; family Crocinitomicaceae; genus Fluviicola. The sequence goes on from JAYSRF010000270.1 coordinate 13,158, forward strand.
AGGAGTAGCGATTTTTCTGGAGATCATTATACGAATCCCAATGGATTTTATAACCAAGAACTTTGTCAATTGGCTCGATATGCAGGAATCAGTGATAAATTAACTTCATTCGGAATTTTTAATTTGTTACCGGGGAACATTCGTTTTCAAGCGCATCAAGAAGTTGCACAACTGATTTGGTACTTCTTAGATGGATTTGCACAACGGGTAGGGGATTTTCCAATAGGTTCAAAAAAAGACTATACGCGATTCACTGTTTTCATGGAAGAGATAAAACACGATTTAATATTTTTTAAAAGCAATAAATCGGATCGTTGGTGGATGGAAGTTCCTTATCCGCCAAAAGAAGGACTAAAATTTGAGCGCCATCATTTGATTCCATGCAACAAACAAGACTACGATTTAGCCCTAGAAAATGACATTCCAGACCTTTGGTGGAAAACTTATCAAAAATTAGGGTGACCTTTTTTTAAACCTGACATTCACTAGATAAGACGTGAATATTCAGTTATCTTCAACATTACATTGTGGAAAACTGAAGAACTAATTAATAAAAAGTTTTTATTGTTCCGAAAAATACTTATTTTAGTCGCCAACTGGATAAAATTTGTTAAAGTCAGAAGAGTAAATACCGTACTAAGTACACCGTTTATGAAGAAAAGATTACTCGCTCTATCTACGCTGGTGCTAGCATCAGCAGGAGTTTATGGTCAGCAAGACATCGCGTTGACCCACTTTATTTACAACAAAATGTTGTTCAATCCAGCTGCGGCAGGTATTGACGAAGGAGTTTGTGGAACACTTACTTATCGCAATCAATGGGATAAAGTAAATGGAGCCCCAAATTCTGCGTTGTTTAATGCTGAGGCAAATATTGAACGTTGGTTTCCGGCTGGAGTCGGAATCTCATTTGCACATGATGCAATAGGTTTCAATCGTCAGAACAATTTGTTGTTAAATTATTCACAGCACATTGTTACTGGTTCTGGTACTTTAGGTATCGGTGTTGGTGTTGGAATGGTGAATTTTGGTTTGGATCCAAATTGGGTTCCGCCTTCAACATTGATTGATCCATCATTGCCTGCTAAAACTTCAGCAACAACCTTGGATTTAAATGCTGGTTTGTATTGGAAAGGAGCAACTAAACCCTATTACATTGGTTTGTCTTCCACTCACCTCTCTGCGCCAGATATTGCTCAGGCTTCTATATTAGGTGCTGGTAGTAGTGTTTCGTACAATACAGCTCGTCACTATTATGTAATGGGTGGATATACCATTGAGCATTTAGGTCCTGGAGATTTAGATTTGCAAGCAATGATGCGTACTGACTTGGTTAAATACTCTGTTGATATCAATGCGCGTTACATTGTCAATAAAATGTTTTATGGTGGATTAACCTATCGAACATCAGATGCGATTGCTGTAATGGCTGGTTTTATGATTGATAGAAAGTTTGTGGTTGGTTATTCTTATGACCTCACATTGAATAAGTTATCAAGTGTATCAAGAGGTACGCATGAGTTGATGGTGAAGTATTGTTACTTCATTCCACCAGCACCAGTGCAGAAGTCGAAACACCCTAGATGGTTGTAAGATTAAAAAAAAATAAAAAACTTTGTAACCATTTTTTGTACAAAGCCGTTATATCGAAAATAGTGATCCTGTAGATTGTGAATGATAGATCCGGAGTTGTAAAATTGAGCTAGAATGAAAAAACTGTTGTTAATCGGTTTAATTGGGACCTTCTTGGCTGCATGTAGCACACGTAGTGGGCACTTGACAGGAGTATTAGGTCGACGCGTATACCAGCCAGAGATTCCTCTGGGAATGGTGTATATTCCATCGGGTTCTTATAATATGGGAGAGAACGATCAGGATGTACCTTTTTTGCACCAAACACGTGCGAAGACGGTTTCTGTTCAGGCCTTCTATATGGACCAAACGGAAATTACGAACAACGAGTATCGTCAATTCGTTGAGTGGGTTCGCGATTCAATCGCACGTGAATTAATTTATTCAGGTGTGGAAGAAGATGGGGATGCTGCTGATTTCATCAACTACGAAGATCGTTACTTCGATGGTGTTGAGATGGTTGATTTCGAAGAAGCTAACCGTGATGAGAATCGCGCTCAGTTTGCTTTGAATTGGGATCGCCGTTTCTCGTATGATGATGAAGAAAATCTTCCTTTGTTGGCCGATATGTATTATCCGCAAGCAGAGCGTTTTTACCGTAGTCGTGATATCGATACGCGTAAATTGATTTTCAAATACTATTGGATAGATTTCAGAGAAGCTGCTCGTCGTGGTCGTATAGAGATTGTTCCAAATGGTTTTGATAATCAAGGAAACAAAGTTGCTGATGAGCACCGTAACTTGAATACGCCTAATCACCCGTTCACGGATGAACCTCAGGGTCTTGACTCTGATTTAGGTTACTTCAATAAAAAAGGACAAAACAATGCCATTCGTGGTCATGAAGATCGTCAACGCTTTATCATTGATGAGTCAATTCAAGTATTTCCAGATACGTTGTGCTGGGTACGTGACTTTACTTACTCGTTCCATGATCCAATGACGAACATGTATTTCTGGCATCCAGCTTATGATAATTATCCAGTTGTTGGTATCACATGGGTACAAGCAAAAGCATTCTCTGTTTGGAGAACACAATTGCTAAATAGTTGGTTGGAAGCTATGGGAGATTTATTCGTGAATGATTTCCGTTTGCCAACAGAAGCAGAATGGGAACGCGCAGCACGTGGTGATTTAGCCAATTCACCTTACCCTTGGGGAGGTCCATACATTCGTAATGAAACGGGTTGTTTCCTTGGTAACTTTAAACCAATGAGAGGTCGTTACTTTGAGGATGGAGGTTTCCATACTGTAAAAGCGTATTCATATAATCCAAACGGATGGGGTCTGTATTGTATGGCTGGAAACGTATCAGAATGGTGCGAAACTGCTTATGATGAGTCAATGTATGAATTTTCACACGATTTAAATACTGATTACCGATACGATGCAATGGATTGGGATCCACCTTCAATGAAACGTAAAGTTTTACGTGGTGGTTCTTGGAAAGATGTCGGTTATTATTTGCAAACTTCAACTCGTACATTCGAGTACCAAGATACAGCCAAATCGTACGTCGGTTTCCGAGATGTGATGACACATTTAGGACGTGGCGGACGAGACTTCTCTAAAGAAGGAGGCGAAGAAGTTCGAAGCGATATCCAACTTCGCTAAGAATAACAAACAAACAATTACAAACAAAAATCTTTAGTTTAAACCTAAAAACAAACAAAAACTATGAAACCAGGAAGTAAAGGATGGAAAAAATTTATGGCGAAACTCTACGGTTTCGGTGCGGCAGTCGTTATCGTAGGAGCGTTATTTAAAATTCAACACTGGGCATTTGCGTCGGAAATGCTTATCGTTGGTCTGAGTACAGAAGCATTGATCTTTATCTTCTCTGCATTTGAACCAATTCATGAAGATCCAAATTGGGAGTTAGTTTATCCTGAATTGGCATTAGGTCACAGTGATGATTTAGATCACGATGCATTGACAACTGCAAAAGGTGGTGGTCGCAATAGTGGTGGTAATGGTATCACTGATCATTTAGACAAAATGTTGGAAGAGGCAAAAATTGATGGTGAGTTATTAGAGCGTTTAGGCGATGGTATGCGTGCCTTAGGCGAAAATGCTGCACAATTAAAAGGAGTTACTTCTGCTGCAGCTGCAACGGATTCGTATGTTTCTTCTTTACAAGCAGCTTCTGATAAAGTAGCTACATTGTCTGAAGCTTATGAGAGAGCGTCTGTGTCGATCTCTGGTATGACTTCTAACACACAAGAAGGCGAATCATTCGGTGAGCAAATGCAAAAAGTTTCTAAAAACTTGGCTGCGTTGAACAACGTTTACGAATTGCAATTGAAAGGTTCTTCTTCTCATTTAGAAGCAACTGAGAAATTCCAAAGTCAAGTAACTGAAATGATGAAAAACTTGTCTGATTCTGCTGAAGATACACGTCTATACAAAGAAAATATGGCGATGTTGTCTAAGAATTTAACTGATCTTAACGGTGTTTACGGAAACATGCTTAAAGCAATGACGATTACAAGATAATTCTTGTGATTTAATTATTGTTAGTTAAGTTAATGTAAACCAATAAAATTAGTAAATCATGGCAGGAGGAAAAGAAACCCCAAGACAGAAGATGATCGGTATGATGTACTTGGTATTGACTGCGCTTTTGGCGTTGAACGTATCCAAGTCTATCCTCGATGCTTTTGTCGCAATTGAAGAAAATATACAAATCTCCAATGAAAACGAATTTCAACGCGGTGAGGAGAAATTGGCTGAGTTAAAAGAGAAATCTGAAGACAAGTCAGTTCCTGATGCGATGAAAAAAGCAAAATTGTTGATGAAAACCGTTGCAGAAATTGATAAAATGACTGCTGCGCGTATCAAGGAGATTGATGAATTGAAAATGGAAATTTTAACAGCTTGTAAAGAAGATATTACAACAACAGGCGGAAAAGAAAGTATCATTTTTGAAAAATTTCCAGCTGGTTCATTGAAACCAACACGAATGAAGTTGGATCACGTACAAGGTAAAGACAAGTACGATGAGCCAATGCACATTTTGATTGGTGAAGACATCACTGCTCCTAAAGGAAAAGGGATGGATTTGTGGAACAACTACAACAAGTACCGTAATGACTTGACTGAGATAATCGCTAGTTCGATGCCATCTGAAGGGAAGAAATTCTTCTTCAAAGCACCGAAGATTAATGAGTTCAAAGATTTGAAAGACTTGTATGCGAAAATTGACAAATCAATTAAATCTTCGAATGTTAGCCCTGATGATCAGGATGTCATTAAGAAAATTTATGCTTCATTGACTAAAAATGAGCGTTCAGAAGTACATGAGGTGAAAAATGTTCACTGGATTGGTAAAACCTTTGACCACGCTCCATCTGTAGCTGCTTTGGCATCTTTGTCATCCATGCAAAAAGAGATCTTAACAGCTCGTGCTGATGCTGTTGCATTGATCCGTGCACGTGTTGGTGGTGGTGAATACTCGTTCAACAAGATTATGGCATTAGCTTATGGTCCTGAAATCGCCAATTCTGGTGAGGAAGTTGAAGTACAAGTATTAATGGCTGCATTTGACTCAGATAAAAAACCTATTGTAACAATGGGTGGTTCTACTGTTAGTGATGTAAGAGATGGAAAGGCCTACATCAAAACAAAAGGATCTGGTGCTGAAATGAACCT
>JAYSRF010000271.1:0-6294 GCA_043721195.1 Fluviicola sp.
TGGTTTCCACCCGATCACAGCCTTTGGCATAGTTCACGGTTGCTTTGCCTGCCAGTTCTTTTTTCAATCCATCGAGTATGGAAACACAATCATTTCCAGGACCGCTATAGCCACCTAGTCGTGCTTCTACGGCATCTTGTCCAAAAACAGCAATGGATTTTGTTGTTGGGGAAAGTGGTAGCACTTTAGCGTCATCGTTTTTCAGTAAAACAACGGCTTTCACAGCAGCTTCTTTAGCCAATGCACGATGAGTAGTTAATGACTGATCTGCTTGGATCAATTCTTCACTGATGTAGGGATGTTCAAACAAGCCCAATTCAAATTTCATGCGTAGAACGCGTGCTACAGCACTGTCTAGTTTTGCTTGATCAACACGACCATCGAGGAAAGGCGCTTTGAAGAGTCCGTAGCTACTAAAATCGGTTTGAAAGATGACATCCAATCCGCTTTCAATGGATTGTTTTCCAGCATCCGCATAATCGCTCGCGGTAAAGTGCAGAACATTTGCTCCTCCTGTTGCGCCCGCATCACTGATCACAAATCCACGAAATCCCCATTCTTTTTTCAGTTTTTCATTCAGGAGCCAATCATTGGATGAACACGGTCTACCGTCGATGGAGTTGTAGGCTGTCATAATGGAACGCGCTCCTCCTTGTTGGATAACAGCTTTGAAAGGCACCAAGTAGGTTTCTTCCATGAAGCGTTCACTGAAATTAATCGGATAACTATCGCGACCACCTTCACCGTGATTGATGGCAAAATGTTTGGGAGTGGTAATGATACCCATTTGTTCAAATGCTCTTACGTACGCAACGCCCATTAAGGAAGTTAAAAATGGATCTTCGCCATATGTTTCTTCGACTCTGCCCCATCGGACATCGGTTGCGAGGTTAATCACGGGAGAGAGAATTAAGCGCAATCCCCGAGCTTGACATTCCGAGGCAATTGCATTCGAAACACGGTTCATTAAGGTGGTATCAAAGGTTGCTGCTAGCGCAATTGATTGTGGAAACGACGTTGCTTCGGCTCTGACCAAACCGTGAAGGGCTTCATCAAAAGCAATGATTGGGATTCCCAAACGGGTTTCTTCGACAAAGTACCGCTGAATGGAATTGATCTTCCGTGCAGTTTGTTGTGCGTTCTGTCCTGCATTGTACTGCATCATCTGGTTTGCCGCAGTGACTTGTTGCACCACGGTATTGATTTGAAAACCAAAGATTCCTTCCTTGAATTGGGCAGAGTCGTTTCCTAAATCGCCTGCGACCATAAATAATTGTCGAAACTTCTCATCAGGGGTCATGCGGCTCAATAAATCGGAAACACGTTTCTCAGTAGAAAGTGCTGGATTTTTGTAGGGAATTAATTGTTGCGAAAAGACAAACGAAACAAGGAATAACTGGATTGTTGCAACCAACGCGATCTTCATACTTTACACGGCCTATTAAGCAGTAAAAATAGTAAAATCACGGTTCGAAGGGATGTTTTTCGTTTAACAAGTAGGTAAAACTACCAATGACGCATTTCCTTCTTTGTTGAAATTGATTTTTGTTGATTGGTAAAATCACTTGTAGCGCATTAATCCCACTACAAATCCTTATTTTTGCACCTCTTTATGTGTATACAATGATTCAGACAGATATTATCATCATAGGAGCAGGACCAGTTGGGTTATTTACTGTTTTTGAGGCCGGATTATTAAAATTACGTTGCCATTTAATCGATTCGTTACCGCAAGCTGGAGGCCAATGCTCCGAAATTTATCCTAAAAAACCCATTTACGACATCCCTGGATTCCCTTCCGTTTTGGCAGGAGAGTTGGTCGATAATTTGATGGAACAAGCGGCTCCCTTTAAACCGGGATTTACCTTGGGTGAAGCGGCTATGACCATTGAAAAGACAGATGCGGGTAACTTTATCGTTACTACGGTAAGAGGTACGCAACACGAGGCTCCCATTGTAATGATTGCAGGAGGATTGGGTGTATTCGAACCGCGGAAACCACCTATTGGAAACATTACCGATTTTGAAGACAAGGGAGTGGAATACATTATCAAAGATCCAGAGTTTTACCGAGGTAAACGTTGTGTGATTGCTGGAGGTGGAGATTCTGCGTTGGATTGGGCGTATTTCCTAGCTGAAAAGAAAATTGCAAAAGAAGTGGTGTTGGTTCACCGCAGCAGTTCGTTCCGCGGCCATTTAGATTCGGTTCAGAAAGTGATTGATATGGCTGGTCGAGGTGAGATTCAACTCATTACCGAAGCAGAAGTTGTTGGATTGGCTGGAAACGATGCGTTAAATCAAGTGAAGATACAGCATGCAACACAGGGGGAAATCGTAATCGATACGGATCATTTTATTCCGTTGTTTGGTTTAAAACCTTCCTTAGGACCTATTGCTGATTGGGGATTGGAAATCGAGAAAAATGCCATTCAGGTAGATACCACAGATTATTCAACCAATATCCCTGGCATCTATGCCATTGGAGATGTGAACACGTATGAGAATAAACTCAAACTCATTCTGTGCGGATTCCATGAAGGAACATTGGCAGTTCAATCGGCTTTTGCACGCATTTACCCTGATAAAAAGAATATTTTGAAGTACACTACGGTGAATGGTGTACAAGGATTTTAATGAATTGATTGATCAAGCGAAAGGACTTCCAAATTGGATGTCTTTTTTTTGTGGAGGAAATTTGGTTGAAGCTCTCTTCATTTATCGTAGGATCGTTTCCCCTTTTTGAAGGTGGACAAAGGGGGATGACAATAATGATCAATTAAGATACGTAGTTGTGTTGAATAAAAGATCTATGGTTTATGAACTCTCTGACAGTGTTTGATATCCGAAGCCTCATCCCCCTCATTCCCCCTTCATAAGGGGGAAGTTTGGATCTTACAAATCAATAGGGATCATAGGATCGATTTCCACTTCAAAGGGAGCGGTGAATCTTATCCGTTACTATGGATAATAGGAACCTAATTTAAGCTTCATTAATTCTGTCCCAATTTCGCTTTCATGCGTTTGATGCCGTTGTCATACGCAACATTTGTATTAAAGCTTTTAGCGAGGGTAAAATGATTCAATGCGTCTTGCCATTGACCTTTCTTTTCATAGATTTTGGCAATGTTGAAATGTGAACTTGCCTTTACAATTTTTTCATCTGCACCATGCGCCAATGCGATTGCTTTTCGGTTTGCCCAAATGGCTTCTGCTTCTCTATTTAATTTCTGAAATGAAAGCCCAAGGTTGCTGTAAGCCTGATCATTGTTCGGATCCAATTCTATAGCACGTTGGTAATAAGTAACCGATGTTTCTAAATCTCCTTGGTGGTAAGCCGTTTCACCTTGACTATTGACATTAATGGATTCTTGAACATTGACAAGCGATGCATTTGTTTGTGCGAATGTTTCATCTGATTCAAGATAGGCTTCGAGTTGCAAACCAACATTTGTGGTTGAAGAAGCATTGTTAAAGGTATTGATGTCCACAAAATTGCCATTTTCATCGATCATAAAAACAGTCCACAGATTTCCTTTGTTGTTTTCAGTAGGAACGGTGTATGTTTTAATCAATGTATTGCCAATATATACATAGACTTTTGCATTGCTCAAGGTTGATAAACTCGTGTTGTTGATTACATCCATGTATGAGTAATTGTGCACAGCATAAATGTATTTTTTACCTGCTTCCTTTTTCTCCACAGTAATTGTTTCTGGTCCAAAACCGTCAGTGTCATCCACATCGAGGTTGGCTTTTGTTCCGATTTTCTGTTGAAAAAAGATGTGATTTCCTGCAAACGACAAATGTGAATCTATATCTCTAGGTTCTCCTTTCCAACTCAAGACAACTCTTAGTCCATCGAGCGTTTTCATCGTTGGACTGATTGCGTAAACCAATTTATTACACGGCCCTTTAGTGACCAAGGTAGAATAACCTTCTTTTTTAATAATAATCGTGACGGATGCATCATCAATTCCACCAAATGGGGCTGGAATACTAATTTTACCTTGACTATCTGTCGTTGCAGTAATGGATGTTTCACCGTTTTTCTGAAAGATCACTTGAGCACTCGGAATCACTGCATCTTTTACAACTGCACTGAGTACTTGAATTTCTGTTTTCTGTGCAAATAGGGAAGAAGTGATCAGTAAACAAGCGACAACGATAATTGATTTTTGGAAGAATTGAATTGATTTCATTGGATCTGTTTTTTAGGTCAACGCGAAATAAAATGAGTTAACTGCACAAAAGTGATCAATCTTTTAACGTGTAAATCGCTGATTGTAAAATGATGTCAACAGACATGGTTTGATAATTATCAATTGAAAATGTAAAATTGAAAAACAGATTGAGTTCACTTCAACGATCCCCTTAACTAATTATCAATGTAAAATTGAAAATTGAAAATGAGATTGAGTTCTTAACAGGGACTTCCCTTCATAATTGACCAATTCATAATTAAAATGAAGATTGAGTTCTTAACAACGATCTAATTGATAATTTTCCATTTTAAATTTTCAATTCATTTGATTTCTCGCTTCACAAACTCCCACAACACAATTCCTGCGCAAACCGAAACATTCAAACTGTGTTTGGTGCCAAATTGTGGAATCTCAATGATGTAATCAGATGCATCGATTACTGATTGGTCCACACCATTGACTTCGTTTCCGAAAACCAAGGCGTAAGGTTCTTTTGGAAGATTCACAACTTCTTCGAGTGAGGTGGTTTGTTCTGCTTGTTCGATGCTGCAAACTCGGATACCTTGCGATTTGAGTTCCTTGACCAATTCATCGATCGAAGTGCGGTGTTCCCAGATAACTGTATCGGTTGCGCCTAAAGCTGTTTTGTTGATTTCTCGGTGTGGAGGAACGGCTGTAATGCCACAGAGAAAGATTTTTTCCACATTGAATGCATCGCCGGTTCGAAAGAAGGTTCCGATATTGCTCAAACTCCTGATATCATTTAGTACAATGTAAATCGGGAATTTTTCTTGCGATTTAAACGTTTCCTCGTCTACCCGGTCGAGTTCCCAAAGTTTCAATTTGCGATTCATGAGGTAAAAATAGGGATATATTCAATCCACTGATGAATGAGGCAAATCTATCTGGTAGAACTTAGGTGTTAGAGCATGAAGCACTTTCACTGTTCGTTTGTTATAGATGATGAAGATGTTTATGGATTTTAGTACTTTCATCATTCAAACAGATTAGGATCAATACACAAGTTATGAAACCGCTATTGAAAATTCTACTTGTTGCGTGTTTTCTTTTATCAGGGAAAATAAGTGCACAATGCCCCATCGCTGGAACTGATTCTTCTGCTACTTATTGCAAGAATGAAGTTTTCGATCTTTCAACCTTACTCTCTGCTGATGCTGATTCGGGAGGTGTTTTTATCAATCCTTATGGTGACACGCTTATTTCCTCGTTGGATTCGCTTTTCATTCCTGGGATTTATACGTATCACTACATCGTCAGTGATTCGGCATGTGAAAACGATACGGCAGCTTTTTATGTGACCATTGTGAATTGTCCATTTGGTGGAGTGAATGATTTGTTGAACGAATCGCCGCTATTGTCCTATCCCAATCCAGCAATCAAGAACCTGATACTAAGTACTACAGAAGCAGATGATTTGTTGATCTACAATGAATTGGGTGAATGTGTCTTTCGGAAATCGGCTCCAATGACGGCTGTAATTGACATTTCGCAGCTTGCTCCTGGACTTTATTTACTGCTCCTTCAACAGGATGGTGCTGTTGCATTTCAGCGATTCTTAAAAATAGATGCGCCTTAACGGAAGGGGATTCTGATCTAAACCCATTGTGCGTAACTTATTTCAGTTGTAGCAAACATGGATTTCGCGTTTATTTTACAAGGATTCACAGAGGAAGGTAACTACCAGTTGGACGCAGATTTCACAGATTAACACAGATTTAATCTGTATCGTGTGGCAGACTAAGGTAGTTGCTCTATTCTTATTAATTTTCGGTTCACGATACGTTTCATTCCCTAATTACCGTTATAGAGGTTCAAATGATTCGATAGATGGTTAAATGGGTGTTGGGATTAGTGATTGCTGGGCTTTTCATTGGGTGTAGTATTGAGAAACGCCATTACACTGGTGGGTATTACATCAAATGGCACAAACGGCATGTCGGTTCAAGGAATCATGCAAAGGCGGAGAAAGAAACCGATACAACCTTGGTTCTCGTTCGTCAAGATTCGGTTGCGGAAGTGCTGGTTGAAGATACCGTTTTAATTGTTGCAGATCAGGAGGAACTGGTGTCGC
>JAYSRF010000272.1:0-2498 GCA_043721195.1 Fluviicola sp.
CAGCAGTTAGTACAATTGATCCAGTTACTTCCCTTTTTAGTTTCGATCTGTTTATTGCAAAGTATGATACAGATGGAAATCCATTGTGGCTACAAACGGGGCTTGCTGATTACGAAGACAGAGGGTTAGCCGTTGCTACAGATGCCAACAATAATATTTTTATGACAGGTCAATATTCAGACACGCTTGTATTTGCTGGACAAACCTTCAATAATGATGCGTACAATGTTGGTTTCTTAGCGAAATTCAATCCATCTGGTCAGCTTCAATGGATGCGTAATATGCGGGCAGGAATGGTTATTCCTTATGATTTGGAATTGAATTCTGTCAACGAAGTACTCATTACAGGCGATTTTCTGGGAAACATGGTGTATTTCGATGTCAATGGATTACACAACATCACCAATCCGTATGACAGACAACTATTCGTTTTAAAAACAACCAATGATGGGAATTATCTATGGAACAAAACCTTAGGATCAGACTCAGATGTTTCCGCCCGTGCTATTTCAATCGATGCACAAAAAGATATTTATGTAACGGGTTATTTCAAATGCGGATTTACGCAACTTCAGGAAAACAATGATGCTATTTTTAATTCCGTTGGATACAAAGATCCTTACCTCATCAAGGTTACAAATGCAGGAAATTTAGCCTACGCCAAACAGCTAGGTGGAAAAATGGACGATGAAGGTCATGGAGTTGCTGTTGTTACGACCAACCAACCCATTATTTGTGGAAGCTATTCGAAAGACCTAATGGTAATGACTGATCTAAGCCAAGTATACAATACTTCTTCTAATTTCTTTGGACTCCATCATTATTTTACGGAATTAGCGCATGTTTATTTTTCAGGTGATAGTACGCGCAATTCTTTCTTAATCAAAGCAGTGAACCAATCCACCCCCGATTTGGAATATTATTACTTGGCATCAACAGATAGTTTATTGGGACAAATCAACAATGGAGAAGATACGGTTCATTTTTGCCAGAATGGACCATTGTATTCAGACCCCCTAACCTACCCTCATCTTGGTCCATCTTACCATTATTTGTGGAATACTGGGAGTATAGAACAAGGAATTGATGTTTCGATCAGTGGTAGTTACAACGTCTTTGCCGAACGAGATGATGTATGTACTTCAGGGCGTGATACAATTGAAGTAGTGATTCATCAACCTCCCGTTTTACCATTGATGTCTGACAATCTAGGAATCTTGACGAATTCGCCCACCTATCATCATTATACATTTTGTTACCCAGATAGTGTTCAAGTTTGGTTCAGTCAACTAGATACTTCAGCATCATTTGAAATTTTTGGACCAAATGGAATCTATTACACTGATTCAATGCTTCATTTTTACAACCAAGAAGGAACTTACAATGTAGTGGCATCAACAGATTATTGTACAGTCGATCAACCATTTATGATTTCGTACAATTATGTAATTCCTTATGATACATTGGATTTGTACTTAAAGATATACGATCCAGTTGACAACAACGACACCATTGAATTGTGTATGGGCGATTACTTTTTTGTCTATGCTTTGGATAATTTCACAAATCCAGCGGGGAATTTCATTTCACCAACTGAACCAATTGTAGAAGAACAATGGTCTGTAACTCCTAGTCTGAATGGAGGCAGTTCAGTTCCTTATGTTGGTGGTTTTCAAGCACAAGTTACTGGTTGGTATACGTTTCAATATGACGTGGCGATCGGATATCACAATTTATGTGGCTTGGATACTGTAATGTATCATGCAACAGATTCGTATTACATCATTGTTCACCCAAATCCTACACTACTCACTAATATTTTTGGGAGTAGCCTAATTTGCCCTGGAGATACAACTTACCTCTATACAACTGCTACAAATTCCAGTTTATATTGGTCGGGAAGTGGAATTACCTGGGTGAGTCCAGACGAAGATAGTATTCAAGTAACGCAAGCAGGTTGGTATAGTTATGGCGGAACGCTAACTGATTCCATAACAGGTTGCACTGGAAATGTACTGGCTCCTTTCAACCTTTTACCTAAAACATTACCCAATATCATTGCGAATCCTTCAGATGCGATTATTTGTCCGTATGATTCTGTTTTGCTTTCCTTACCAAATACTTATGCTTCTTATGATTGGGTTGGTCCTCTTGGAGGAAATCTTTCTACAACCAATACAGTTTATGGCGAAGATGTTGGTTTTTATTATTGTCATGTAACAGATAACGAAGGCTGTTCATTGACAACTCCACCGTTTGAATTAAAAGAATTTACAACTCCCTATTTATTTGTTGACCCCGGAAATGTGCTTTGTGACAATGAACCGATTGTTATTTCTGCAATTCATTTTGGGAACGCAAGTATTCAATGGACAAGTCCAATCAGTTCAACAGCAGATCAAATTACGGTAACACAACCCGGAATTTATTATTGCCAAATTCAACAATGTGGACTCACTTTTTATGACAGCGTAGAAATCATCAATGGTGCTTTTACC
>JAYSRF010000273.1:0-18093 GCA_043721195.1 Fluviicola sp.
GTTTATTTCTTGTTATGACGGATTTTCGCTTGTATTATGCGGTTATCAAAGGAAAGCAACTTTCGCCCTTGGTTTGGTTATCACGCCACCTAGGAATGATGATGGGAACCTATATCGCAACGGTAACAGCATTTGTATTGGTAAACATCCGTGACGTTGAACCAGCATGGATTCCTTGGCTCGCTCCAACCGTTTTAGGAGTGCCACTTATGCGCTATTGGGATTGGAAATATACCAAGTCTAAACAACCAAAAGCAGTCACTCAGAACGAAAATCGTTGATTTTTGGTGAAAAAAGTCAATTATCAATTGTGCTGTCCGAATAAATTACTTTCTTTGTTGCATTAAAATTGATTGTTATGAGTTCAACTCCCTTTTTCCAAGCAATAGCAGACTTTCTTCAGTGGACTTTCCAATTCTTTGATTGGGTAGGAGATAAAGCTAACTGGATGTTTATCGCGCTTGGATTTTTCGGTTTGTTTTATTGGTTAATTCTCCAGAAAAAATTAAGCGACAAAGCAGCAAATGATCCAAATCAACTGAAATAAATTATTCAACAACTATAGTAAGGTCTCTGCTTTGTGTAGGGACTTTTTTTATGTCATGCAAACACGTTCAATTATCATCACTGCTGGAGGAATCGGAAAACGTATGGGGTCCGATCAACCAAAACAATTCCTAGAATTGCTTGGAAGGCCTGTGTTGATCCATACTTTAGAACGCTTGTTTCACTTTGCGCCGGATAGCCAATTGGTGCTCACACTTCCAGAACAATACATTGAAGATTGGAAAGCGCTTTGTTCGCAATACGATTGTCACATAGACCATACCATAGTAGCTGGCGGAATTGAACGCTACCACTCTATCAAAAATGCACTTTCTGTTTGTACAGGCGAACTAATTGCTGTTCATGATGGCGTACGTCCCTTGGTTTCCAGGGCAACAATTGAGCGTTTGTTTGAGGCGGCGATTCACTATTCGGCGGTTATTCCTGTGATTGAAATCAAAGAATCTCTCCGTGAAATTGCTGGTGAACAAAGTAAATCCGTCATCCGTTCTGCTTACCGCATTGTGCAAACACCACAAGTTTTCCATGCTGCGATCATTCGAGAAGCCTATACGATTGATTTTCATACAACGATAACTGATGATGCTAGTTTGGTTGAAGAATCAGGCGTACAAATTCACCTTGTTGATGGAAACGAAGAAAACATTAAGATCACTACTCCATCTGATTTAACGGTTGCGATGTTGTTTTTGGGAAATTAGGAGAGAAATTGAAAATTAAGGTCTTAAAATGCTAGGATTCCAAGAATTGATCTGTTGCTTGGTTTCTATTTAACAATATACTTGCATACACTCCTCATACTCTAACCATACGGAGACCATACAGAGGGTATACTTCAACCATTCTTGAACTATACAGAAATCATACGAACACCTTGCTTTTACTAGTGCTTTGGAATTGCGTAATTGGTTAACAAGGCAGTATGAGCTGTGTTTCATTGATTAATTTCCTGTTTTTTCTATTAACTGTTGAGAAAGTATTTCATTTAGGATTTCAAGAATTTATTGTCTGATTAAAAATCTCAATCCAGTAACCTGCGTTCGATTCTACATTTTAGGCAAATTAGTTGATTGGACAGTAGTATTGGAAAATGGAAATTAAGGTCTTAACAGTTATCTTCTTCACCATCACTATACTTTCAAACATTTTCTTGGATTTGAAACCTATAACTCGTTCAGTTGCAACTTCAAGAGTTATACGGCCATATTTTTTGAAGCTAGAAAATTGAATGATCCAATAGTTTCATAAATTAACCTGAATTCTGAATCTAAATTTAATGTCGAACTCAGGTTAACTTACAATTTTTTATGTGTGCGAATGCCTATTTCCGCGCCTACACCAACCCATGCATAACGCTTGAATTGATCCCAATCGGAGTAGAGATTGGTGCCAACGGAAATTTTAAGGGCCACACTTAAGTTGGGCTCATGTGCCTGCAACTCACAGCGGTAGAAAGCGCTTAAGTTGCAGGATGAAAGGAAAAAATTTCTGGGTAAATCGTAAACAGATGGATTAGTAAAAACTGGGGAATTACCATTTGGGACTTTAGCAGTACTAGAATAATGCGCATTAAAAACCTCAAAAAGGTACCATTGTGTATTCACTCCCACACTCCCTCGTGAATTTTTCCATTGATGAACTTTCCTTGTGGCTTCTAAAAACAAACCTATCGAATTCGATTTACTAGTATATGATCCTGAGGTAAGTAAATATGTTACATCACCTCCCCAATCCATTAAGGGATAATAACTAAAATAATCATCGATCGTTAACTCCGTCTTTTTGTAAGCAATACCAGAACCGAAACACCACTGTTGATCGTTAAAGGATCTATAATAACCGAGTTGCATGCTTTGTGTTTGTGAATCAATTCGATTAAATTCTTTATCATAAGACCTCGCTGTTGTTGTATATTTTAGTATGTCTAAAGAATAAGCGTACCCAAATCGAAGTTCTCCATAATTTTGCGCAGGAATTGATTGAACGACTATTAGGCAAAAAACCACCGTGATTAATTTACGACCTGATACCACTCTAAAAATCATCCTTAATTTATTTTATGAAACATAACGGATCCAAGTAATGTGTCTTGAAAAACTGAAACTTTTGGTAATTTTAACGTGTCTGTTGATCCGATTTTCTTTATGATTTGTAGAATATTTAAATCCTTTCCTTTTTTCACTTGACTATAAGTAACTTGAACCATACCATCTATAGCGTAATCCTTAGAATACAGACGGTTAATTTTGAAATTGGAACCCCTTTCTCCCTTATTTTGAAATGTGATTTTTCCGTTTTTCTTAAATGTAATATGCAAACGATTGGCAGGATTTTCATCAACACTCTCCCATTCACCAATGAGGTATTGGTATTCCGAGCCTAAGTCGGTTGCGGGCTTGTTGCAAGCGAAACTTATTAGAAGAACAAAAAAGAGGAGTGATTTCATACTTGTTACAATTTTACGATTTTTTCTTGTTTTAATAAAACACCATTTTGAATTAATCGTACCAGATAAGTACCCGAAGATAAACTAGAAACAGAAAACTCCATAATTTTCGAAGTCATCACTATACTCTTAAGTTGTCTACCCTCTAATGTTTCAATTTGTACAACAAGATTTTCACCCAATTCATCGACTTCAATGGTTAACTTATCATTAGCAGGATTTGGATATATACGTAAGAAAGTGTTTTGTTCTGATTCAGGAAGCTGAACAAGATTTTGCTCAGAAAGCAAATCAAGCTCTTGCATGTTAGAATTTAATACTTCTTCTTCTGAACCGTGTGTAGTTATCCAAGTTTGACCACTTCTTCTGGCCATGAATGGAATGATATAACCAGCAGCATTTCCTGATATTTCATATTCTAGTTTCACATGAGGCCCAATATCGTCTGAAGAATGAATTGGAGTTCCATAATTTGTACTTGGGACAAAGTAGTTTACGTAATAAGTGTCTAGATTTAATCCTTTTAACTTAATCTCCTCTGTTTCTAATTGAACATTTGCTTGGGAACGAAGATTTTCTGGAAGTTGGGAATATGCTAAATCACTTTCGGTAAAACAACTGCTGTTAGATACTGCATTAAATGTTTTATTGGTTATTACTCCAATAGCAAAATTTCCATCAATAGATCTTAGATATACAATATCAGCTTTTTTATTTTCGCCCATATTATCCATATAACCCTGAATTGGACCCCATCCAAAAGGTGAAGCATTTGTAAAACTTTGGGATGCTCCGGGATGCCACGCTTCACCATCAAAATCAATATTGGCAACAAAATTGCGCATTTCTCCAAATGTAGGATATAAACCATTAAAGTACCACGCATCCCAAGAAAGCCCACCAGCCAAGCCAGAGAACAAGGTCTGCCACATGGAGCGTTTAATATCTTCAAAATGTACTCCACAAGTTGTTGGTGTGATCGCATTTGAATGTGATCCTGAAGGATCCATTTCACTAAACATAATTGGTTTAATATTGCGAGTTAAAGCACTACAATCGTAACAATAGGTGCTAATTAATGAGTTGTCATCAATACAATTTTCTTGTGCCATAATTTCAGATACGTTAAGATTAAAATGCCTCCCAGCATCTGTGGCTCCAGCATCGTAAATATTACTACTCATAATATCAAAACAAGAATTTGAGAAGGCATTGTCATTGTCATTTTTTGGACCAGCATAACATGTGGTTAAAAGATGGGTCTTTCCATTGTACTGAGATTTAACATATTCACCCATTTCAGTCATCCAACTTACAAATGCTGGAACATTATCCTTATAAAGATCACTGCTTCCGTATGCGGCTCCAGCTCCGTATTGATTAATTTCACTTGTTAACTCAAAAACTGAAATATTGGTAGAGTAGCCCCATCTAGCTAAGATATACCTCAAGCGTTGTTTGTAGTATTTTTTAGCTTCGTTCGCTGTGTTATCTGGGTTAATACCTGTAATAAAAGACAAGACACTGCCGTCTGATTCTACATTATAACAGTATAAATTGGGGCTTGCATTCCAACCCCAATAGGTTGAGCCTGGATCTACTTGAAAAACACTGTGTTGTTGAAAATTCCATTGTAAATAAAAATCACGGTCCTCAGCTAACTCTAGTATTTCATCCATTTCTTGGGCATTGCTTAATCGACCGGTATAGTCTCCCAATTTTTCCCACTCTATATCTGTTGAATAGGGGTTCATAATGGTTCTAAAATAATTAGCTCCATTATCTGCCATATCAATCAACACATCTTTGTATTTATCGTATACACGTGGCTTAACTGTAACATGTCTGTATGCTTCACCACATGGACCAGATTGACCAGGCAAGCCAGTCCAATTGATGTGCGTTTTTTCAGCAAACTCAGGATCAAAAACTGCATTTGTTTCTGGTGCCATGGCATTGCATCCAATGGGAATAAAAGTAGATCCATTTAAAGATAAAAAACGTTTACTTGTACCAACCTTCATGTAACCAGGGTTTCCATTTTCGAATACATTGAATTCAAACTCTGAAGAACTGACTTCAACAGTACCTTGTGCTGTAGCAATGACAATTTTTGCCTTCCAAACACCATTTCGTGGTGGTGCAAAACGAATGCGAAAAGGATAGTTCGTGGGTACTTCATTGTAACCACCAAGGGTATCATAAGAATTATCAAAACAAGAGGCTGTTTCAGGTAAATCAGGTATCGGGTCAACCATCCAAGAGGTAAATTCCTTTGTGTAAAACCCATCAATGATAATGGGTTGTGCTTCGTCAGGATGTGTAAACACTGCATACACTCTTAGTTCCCAATCTAAATAAGGGTTTAATTTGATGCCGCCAGCATCAGGTAATACAAAATTATTGACTTTGGTTGCAATATCTGTTGGTAATACTACACCCAATTCTAGTTTTTCATAACGCAACACATGCTGTACCCCAGTTGCATAATTCATCACCGCAACATCAAAAGGAGAGGGTTGAACAGTTAACTTCATATTCCCCGTACCCGTATAGGTTCCAGATTTAAAGCCTGTTTGAATCTTTATATTATCAGTGGCTCTAATTTCTTTTTGAGAAGTCCCATTAAAAAGAAAGGTTTGAGTAGAGGGGAACAAAACGGTTTGTTGGCTAAAAACAGGCCCTGCATTGTTAATTTCTGTTTGAGTAACAGATTGATCAAAATAGGGGTTTCCAAACACAGAAATCTGCGCGAACAACTGCATTCCCATAAAGAGAATGGCTGTACAAAGAATAAGTTTCATATTCGTACGTGATTAAAAAGTGGTGATTAGTGTTGTGGCGCGTTAACCTGTTGTTTCAAGGCATCAATCTCAGCTTGTTGTTTGTCCATGGCTGCTTGTTGCTGAATAATATACAGCGTTAACTCTTCCACTTTCTCTACCAACACCTTGGTCATTTCACCCAAATTGATTCCTTCCTCTGCAACTGTTGCTGCACTTGGTACATTTGGTAAATGACCATTTGTTGCGATAAAATTAGTTACTTCATTAAGTGGCATCAATTTGTAAGAAGGCTGGAATACATAATCTGGAAAATTAACGGGTAGCATTACATTCACCTCTGTAGCATGAACCACTCCGTTTCCATTGATTTGGAATACTTCATTGTTTAAATCTGGTCGGTAAATTGTAAAAACCTTCTCCGTTGTGAGTGTTGTATATTTTTGTAACAGACCGCTATTAAAAAAAGTCAAGGCATTGTTTGCATCCCAATCATCTTGTCCAGAAGTGTTGTTGGGTTGAATACTCAAAGACTGTTCCCCGATCGTTGTAGTAGCAGCGGGAGAACTAATAAACGCAAATCTTCCTTGCGTATTTCCAGATAAAATAAACTTACCTCTTGCTTCTAAATCACCTAAGAACATACCAGCTTTTGCTCCTGTTCCACGGGCATCAGAAAAAATACCGTATCTAAATTCACTTGTTCCAGGATCTGGAACCCAAGAATAAATACCGTATTTTATACCTGTACCACCCATAACTTTGGTATATAGTCCATAATTTACACCAGAGCTTGAATTAGTAGTGTACATAAGAGCTCCATAAGTAGCATTCGTTGAATTTGTAACTATATTACTGTAAATACCATGCTTAATTCCGCTTGTACCATTAAAATTAAGTAAATTATAAATACCATATTGAGCAGTTGTTGAAGTATTCGTAACAATATTCCCAATACCGTTGAGGATGGATGCGTTATTGACGTTCTCTACATAAATTTTGTAACTTGGGAGTGGAAACGTTAATGGTGGTTGAAGCATTTGAATATTACCTAAACCAGTATTGTTAATAAGGTTTGCTCCAAAAGAAATACCAGCGGTGGTACTTATGTTGCCAGTTGTTGCAGTAGAAACACTTGAACCAGTCCAAACTTGAGCAACGGAACAAAAAGAAAGAGCGCATGCTATAACAGCGAATAATGTGTTTTTCATGATTTAAAAAAATTAGATTTATGCAAACGTACATTATTTTTTTAATAACAAGAACGACCAATCGTTATTTTAAATTAGATTTAATAAACCATTCATCTCTGCATAACCGGTTCATCTGCTACATTCACCATTTCACAACCCTACTCTGCGCCATTCCGCTTGTTCCAGAAAAACGAATCAAGTAGCTTCCTGAAGTTAAATTTGCGAATGAAACACACTTATTCTCCAGTTTTCCTTCAGCCACTATTTTTCCGGCTAAATCAAAAATTGTGAACGAATTAAAATCGGTTGTGGAGATGAATTGTACTTCATGGGTTGTTGGATTTGGAAACACTTCAATGAGCGTTAATGCTGTTTCTGATAAATCTTCCATCCAAAATTCAGATGCCCCCATATCTACAGGTAGGTTATTCAACCGAGGTAAGCTGAAAAAATCCAATTCATTGACAAGTGGCTGATAGTTTGGATTTCCATGATCAATTGCCAATGAATTTACGTTATATATCATTCTAAATGAGTTGAGATCCAATGGATCATTCCCAAAATAGGGATTGTCAAAGAGACCATTTAGTTCTTGTCCTGTTTGCTGAAAAGCGGCTAATGTATACGTTCCATTTACTGTTTGAATTAACTCAGTTTGGTCGCTCGATGGCGTGAAATAAAGGTTGTAATTGAGATTCAAAGCAGCAACCGAATTGACAGCTGTTACGGCTCTTAATTGGTCATTGGTGAAGAAAATATTGTTCTCAAAAAAACAGTTTTCGAAATAACTGAGCGTTAATTCGCCATTGCCATCGTAGGTGGAATCGTTTTTATAGAGTGTATTGTTATAGACGGTAGAATTGATCACTTTTCCAGAAACTGTTGGATAATCATATCCCCCAAAAGCGATTCCCGTGATGCTATTCAAGCGTACAATATTGTTGCGAACAGTAATGTTTTCTGCCGATTTACCAGCATGCTCACAGCCAATTTCAATGCCGTAATCGTTGTCATAACAGGAATTTAGAGTCACTTGAATGTCTTTTGCGCCATCAATGTACACCCCGCCACAAGCTGCGTAAGGTGAATGACAACCATAAACGGTATTTTGCGAGATACTGCCATTTCTTGCTTGATCTAATAACGGATCGGAACAATTTTCTTCATGACCAATGGCTACAATTCCAATGTTGGTGAGGTTGAATACTGTATTCGAAGTGACTTCAAAACCATCCACATTTCCATTGACTGCAATGCCTTCGCTGTAGCCCAATCGACAGTCGTACAGCGTGTTTCCACGAATTACCAAATCCCGAATTGGTGTTACCGCATTAGTTCCCAATACAATAATGCCTTGAGCGTTGGTGGCTGCAGTTGCCACATCATTCGGATTGGCAGAAAAATGAATGTCGTGAATTGCCAATTCTTTTAATTCAATTCCTTGACAATTCCCCGAAACCAGAATGCCTTGCGCATCGTTCATCACATTATTCTGAATGCCTAATTGCAGGATCTGAAGATACGATTGGTCGGTAATATCAATTATGGCTGTTTGAGTCGTATTTCCCGTTCCGTCCAAAACAGCAGATTGATTCGAACCAGTTATTGTAATGGGTAGACTGGCTGTACCACTTACATGCAAGGTGATTTTTTCAAAATAGGTTCCTGGTTGAACAAACAAAAAATCGCCTGGTTGAAGCTGATCCACACTGTATTGAACGGTTAACCAAGGAGTAGCAACACTTCCATCATTGGCATTATTTCCAGTAGGAGAAACATAATAATTAGCAGCAAATAGTGTGTTCGTTACCAAGACAACACAAAAAACTATGACAACGCTGTGTAGGTTCTTCATCTTATTCGTTATTTTGTTCATTCAACAATAGTACGTGATGCAATCAAAACTACCGCATGTCGGGACAACAATTTTTACAACCATGTCGAAAATGGCTGCAGATTATAATGCCATTAACTTGTCGCAAGGGTTTCCCAATTTCCCCATTGATGAACGTTTACAAGAGCTCCTGATCCGAAATACAACCGAAAATGTGCACCAATATGCACCCATGGCGGGTCTTCCCGTTTTGTTGGAACAAGTAGCACAATTGATACACAAAAGGTATCATCGTACCATTAATCCAACAACAGAATTATTGATAACCGCTGGTGCAACACAAGGCATTTTTACAAGCATTCAAGCATTGGTACGTTCGGGTGATGAAGTAATTATCATTGATCCTGCTTATGATTGTTATGATCCCGCCATTATTTTGGCAGGAGGAAAACCCGTACACCTCGCAATGCGTTCTGATTTCACCATCAATTGGGAAGAATTGCGTGATGTCATTTCACAGAAAACACGGATGTTATTGATAAACAATCCGCACAATCCATCTGGGAGAATGCTCTCTGCAACAGATGAAGTGGCATTGGTTCAACTGATGACCGATTACCCCAACTTGTTGTTGTTATCAGATGAGGTATATGAATTTATAACATTTGAAACACCACATCGCTCGGCACATGATCATGCACTACTGCAAGAACGGGCCATTATCATTTCCTCATTTGGGAAAACATTCCACATTACGGGTTGGAAAATGGGGTACCTCATTGCTCCCGAATCCTTGATGAAAGAAATCAAAAAGGTGCATCAATTTTTAGTGTTTTCAGTGAACAGTGTGGCGCAAAAAACATTAGCAGATTATTTGGCAATTACAGATGTTTCAATCTTGGGTGCATTTTACCAAGAAAAACGCGATCGTTTTCGATCTTTAATGAAAGACAGTAATTTTGAATTACTCCCTTGCGAAGGAACGTATTTTCAAACAGCGCGGTATTCAACCATTTCAGACAAAGACGATGTAGCCTTTTGTACGTGGTTGACCCAAGAAATTGGTGTTGCAAGCATTCCCCTTTCAGGGTTTTTTAAGGATGGTCGCGATTACAAAACCATTCGATTTTGCTTTGCCAAGACAGATGAAACCTTACAACAAGCAGCACAACGATTATGCACGATATAACAATTGCCTTAGCGCAAGTAGATCAGATTTGGGAAGATAAAACAGCCAATCTAGCTCATTTTGAAACACTTCTTCAACCCATTTCTGGAGTAGATTTGATTCTATTACCGGAATTATTTCATACAGGATTTACCATGAACGGTGAAGCATTGGCAGAACCCATGGATGATTCATTGGCGTTGGATTGGCTGAAACGAGTAGCGAAAGAAAAAAATGCAGCTATTTACACCTCATTTATTGCAGCGGAAAATGGACACCAGTATAACCGAGGCGTTTTTGTAGAGCCATCAGGTGTGATTCATTGCTACGACAAACGCAAAACATTTGGATTAGCTGGAGAAAGTGCTGTTTATACTGCTGGCAACCAAGCACAATTGGTCCATTATAAAGGCTGGAAGATTCAGTTGCAAATTTGTTACGATCTACGTTTTCCTGAAATTTCAAGAAACTACCTCGCATCAGACGGAACTCCACAGTACGATATCGTGTTGTATGTAGCCAATTGGCCTGAGAAAAGAGCAGTACATTGGCGGGCATTATTACAAGCACGTGCGATTGAAAATCAAGCGTATGTTGTGGGATTAAATCGCGTTGGAATTGATGGAAAAGGCTTGGTGTATTCAGGAGAAAGTGTGTTGTTTAATGCGCTCGGAGAAGAGGAGTTAGGATTTGAAAAAGGCGAAGAAAACATAAAAACAGTGACCGTATCGAAGGATAAATTAACTGAAATCCGATCAAACCTTCCCTTTTTAATCGACAGCGACTACCGTTTATTCAACAGATAGTACCTTTTACATAAAAAAAGTGTGCTAAAATCACTTGAAGGAAGTATATTTGATAGAATTAAATAAACTATCAATATGAGAAAACAAGTTACAATACTCTCTGGCTTGGTATTGCTAGCAGGAACATCATTTGCACAACAGCAATTAAATATCCCTGTTCAAAAAGCAAAACCAGCTAATTTTACGCCTTCAACAGGCATCGAATCAAACAAACCTCAAGGTGTTGAAAAAGCAGATGGTGATCTTATTTGGGCAGATCCATTTGATGGAACACATGTTTGGACAGTTGGAACAAGCGGACAAGGAACTTTTATCTTGGGAAATAATTCTCATCCAGAAGTTACAGATGTGGTTGCACCAGATTATGGATTAAGTGGTTATTTAGGCACCATGGCATCAACTACTGCCGCGAATGGTTTTGCCTTTTTTAATGGCATTCAGTATTTGCTTGGTGGTAACGTTGCTGCACAAAACACATGGGTAGCGAGTGAAGTAATTGATTTAACAGGTATTAATACAATTAGTTTATCTTTCCAACAACGTTACCGCGCATTTAACACAGATGTTACGTATGTTGAGTTTTCTGAAAACGGTGGTACTTCTTGGTCAGTATCAGAAGTAGTGAATGTAACTGCTCCTACAAATGGTGCGTCTATTCAAAACACCATTACATTAGACATTCCAGTAAACGGAACAGCTACAGGTATGATTCGTTTCCGTTGGGAAGAAGCTTCAGGTACAGCTCAATATGGAAGTGGTTACGGTTGGATGGTTGATGATGTAGTTGTAAGTCAAGGTTACGGAAACAACGTTTCTTTGTTGTATACGTATAGCGGAGTTGGTGCTCAAGTATTGCAGTACTCTAAATTTCCACTTGGTCAAACAGCTACAGTAGGAAATATTTCTTTTGGTGCTGAATTCAAAAATGTTGGTTACAACTCAATTCCTGCTGCGTTGAATGTAACTTCTGGAGCATTTAATGGTACAGGTTCTGTAGTTAATGCTCCTTCTTTTACAATTGATTCATTGGAAATTGTTACTGCAAGTGGTATGTTAATGCCAACAGCTGTTGGAGTTTCTAACTTTGTATTTAATGTTACTTCAGCGAACCCATTGGTTCAAACAACTGACGATTCTAGAACTGTTCCTTTTGAAGTGACTGCTAATACGTATGCTGTTGATTCTTACAATGGAACAGCTGCTTCTTTAGACGGATCGTTTACAGGTTGGGCTAGTGGTTCAGGTGATCCTGCAATTGGTACATTATTCGAAATTTTCGAAGATGCTGAAGTAGGTGCAATTGATATCGGTATCGGTAGTGTTTCTGCTGCGAATCAAGCATTATACAATAATCATGAATTCTTTGGTTTAATTTATGTGTGGAATGGTACATCTTTTGATTATTACGATGAAACACCTCCTCATGCTGTAGTTCCTGCTGATTATGGTAAAATTTACAAATGCAAATTTGTAAACAGCACCGTTTCCCTTACTCCAGGGTTGTATTTAATAATGGCTGGTAGTTATGATGGTGCTGCAGTACCGTTTGCATTCGCTGGTGTTGCTCCTGCTGGAACAACAACTGGATTGAATGGTGCTACTGTTACTGGTTTGGCTTCTGATCCTGCTACACCAAATATCGTTGAAGCCCCTGTAGTTCGTTTGGATTTCCAAAGCTACGTTGGGTTAAATGAATTGGAAAATGTTGCTGGTATTACTGCTTCTCCAAATCCATTTACTGATGCTACTGAAATTAGCTTTGATTTGAAAGCTGATGCTGAAGTATCTATCGTAGTTACAGATTTAGCTGGTCGTACAGTTATGACAATTCCTGCTGCTAACTATGCTGCTGGTGCTCAAAAAGTATCTATTGATGGTGCTGCTTTGAACGCTGGTGTTTACAACTACACTTTGACAGTTGGAAACAACGTTGTTACAAAACGTATCGTTAAAAAATAAGAATTCGTTCTTAAATAATAGGAACCCTCGTACTTGGTACGGGGGTTTTTTTGTGCATCGAATTTTTTGAAGTAACGAAGAGTAATGAATTTTGCAACGGTCTTATCTTGCTAATATTCTTGCCTAACAGGTTAATATTGAAGTGTAAAGAATTTATTCAAATGCAGACATTTATCAAAAAATAGAACCATGAATAAAACTGTTACTTTACTCTCAACAAGCATCCTAAGTTTTAGCAGCTTATTTGCTCAGCTAGAACCAACTGCGGTTTCCGGAAGAAAAGGATTTCAAGCCCCAACTGCACCTAGTAAGATTCAAACAAAAAAACCACAAGAACTGAAAGCCAATGATGGCGATTTATTGTGGGATGATGATTTTAGCGGTTCAGAAAATTGGATAGTTGGCACAACTGGTCAAGGAACGTTTGCCGTAGGTCAACTTGCTCAAATGCCAAACCTAATGCAATCATGGTTAGGAATCATGAGTTCAACCTCTGCCTCAAATGGATTTGCATTTTTCAACGGAACGCAGTATTTCTCCGCTGGAGGAAATGGTCCAATTGAAACTCAGAATACGTGGATTATGAGTCCATTAATTGATTTTACTGGAGTTCCAGCAATCACCTTGTCATTTGAGCAAATGTACCGTGCGTTTAATGATGATGTAACTTATGTTGAGTTTTCGTATGACGACGGAGCATCTTGGGTTTTTTCAGAAATCGTAAACGCAGAAATGGCGGTGAATGCCTCCACTCTACACAATACACTTGAACTCAGTATTCCAGTAAACAATGCTACTCAAGGTAGAATCCGTTTTCGTTGGAGTTGTGATAACGATGATGATGCTTATGGTGGTGGATACGGCTGGTGCATTGATGATGTAGTGATCAAACAAGCAGAAGCGAATAATTTAGTGCTGTACACAACCTATACTACGATTGGGGAAACAGGATTGGAATATTCTCAATTAACTACTGCTCAGGCTGCTGTTGCTGATAATCTTGTGTTTGATGCAGATGTTAAAAATACGGGTTATGCCACGCAAGATGTTACACTTCATGTTGTTTCAGGTTCTTACACTGGAAACAGTCTTGCTTCAACCATTCAACCATTTTCAATTGGATACCCAGAAATTCCAACTGCAACGGGAATGACTGTTCCAACTGCATTAGGACCTGTTTCATTTGCGTTCAATGTCACATCGAATAACACCTTGACTTCGACTTCAGATGATGCTGGAACAATGGGAATGCAGATTACACCAACCATTATTGCAGCAGATGATTTTGATGGAACAGCCGAATCCGTATCGGGATCATTTACTTATTGGGGTGGACAAACTGGAAATACGGAGATTGGAAACCAATTTCAGGTGTTTGCCGACGCTAGTTTAACAGCGATTCAAGTAGGAATTTATCCTGTTGATTCGGCTAATCAAGCCACTTATCTTGACCGCGAAGTTGTGGCAGTGTTGTATGAATATGATGCAGATGGTAATGCACTCTATATGGATGAAACGACATCACATAATATTGTCGCTTCAGATTATGGACAATTGGTAACCTTCCAGTTTTCAAATGCCGCTGAGTTAATCGCAGGAACAGTTTATTTGGTTACAGCCAAAACATACATGGGAGCAGAAGTTCCAATTGCAATGGCTGGTTTATCCCCTGTTGGTCAAACAAGAGGATTTGATGGAACCAATTACTACTATCTCGGTGCGAATGATGCTTATCCAGGTTTAGGCGAAACACCTGTTGTTCGAATGGACTTTACAAATTACGCAGGAATTGAAGAATCGGATATTTTTACGAATGTATCTTGTTTTCCTAATCCATTCACGACAGCTACAACCATTCAATTTAATCTTCAAGGAGAAGAATTGGTTACTGTTTGTGTAACAGATCTTACAGGCCGCGAAGTTATGCGTGTTCCAGCAACAAATTATGGTGTGGGTTCGCATACCATTTCCATCGATGGAAGTGAATTAAACGCAGGTGTATATCAGTATACCATTACAGCAGGAACGACTAGCATTACGAAACGAATGGTGAAAAAGTAACAGGACTATTAACCTGAGTTCTGGATCTAAATTTAATGTCGAACTCAGGTTATTAACTTTTCAATAACTTTGGAAGTCTTGTCATTTGGCGGGACTTTTTAGCTTTTAGCATGGAAGAATGGGGATTGGCAGGTTTATTAGTTTCGAGTTTTTTAGCTGCGACGATTCTGCCATTTTCATCAGAAGCTGTTTTTTTGACCTTGTTGGGTTTGGGAGCAGAACCTGTTGCTTGTCTTATTATTGCTACGATTGGCAATAGCCTCGGTGGATTGACCAATGTGTTATTGGGGCGATACAGCAGAAGTTTTTTTGAACGAAAGGGGAGAACTTTAAGGGGTGCGCAATTAATTCAAACCTATGGAGCTTGGATTGCATGGCTGTCTTGGGTTCCCTTTATTGGAGATCCATTACTCATTGCTGCAGGATTTTACCGGACTCCGTTTTGGCTCACAACCGTTTTTATGATTGCAGGAAAATGTATTCGCTATGGTGTTTTGTGGTATGTATTCTCACTCACACAATGAAGTCGGTCTGCTGAAAACACAAAATCATTGAATATAAGGCATTTGAGTTCGATAATCTTCGTCAAGTGCACCATTTTTGATTGAAATAATAAAATAGGCATGCAACTTGCAATTTCAGACAGTCCATTTTTTTTGCTAGCCAGAAATAAAGCATCTATTGCGTTACAGCCAAATCGAAGTATTCATATACATCTTTTTTGACTGCGCCTAATAGCTACTTCATTTCTGACTATTTCAACAGACCCGACATAGCAATCTTACGCGCTTCTTGATCAACAGCTACATAATCTTCGTAGGTTGGTTTTGCAACAAATGCAGTTGTTTCCATCGTTGAAGCATTGATCCGTGCGAGATCTAAAAACCCAATTTGTTCGTTTAAAAAAGCAGCTACGGCAATTTCATTCGCGGCATTTAATGCACACGCTTTTGTTCCACCAAGATGCATCGCTTCGTAAGCCAAATCTAGGTTTCGGAAGGTACTTCGATCCACTTGTTCAAAAGTAAGATTGGGATAATCCAAGAAATTGAATCGTGGAAAGTTGGTCAAGAAACGTTCTGGATAAGTAAGCGCAAACTGAATGGGCAATTTCATATCAGGTAATCCCATTTGTGCTTTCATGCTTCCGTCAGTAAATTGTACCAAGGAATGCACAATCGATTGCGGGTGAACGATCACATCTATTTGTTCGGGTTTTAAGTTGAATAACCATTTGGCTTCAATCACTTCCAATCCTTTGTTCATCAAAGAAGCAGAATCAATGGTGATTTTCGCTCCCATGGTCCAATTGGGGTGTTTTAATGCTTGAGCTGGAATGACGGTTTCCAATTGTTGAGTTGTCCATCCGCGGAAAGGTCCACCAGATGCCGTGAGGTAAATTTTCTCCAATGGATTGTGAAATTCTCCTACCAAACATTGAAAAATAGCTGAATGCTCAGAATCTACAGGATAGATATTGATTCCTTTTTCGCGTGCACGTTGGGTTACTAATTCACCAGCAACAACCAATGTTTCTTTATTCGCCAAAGCGATATCTTTTCCAGCATCAATGGCTGCTAAAGTCGGTTTTAGACCAGCATATCCAACAAGAGCGGTCAATACAACGTGTACATCCTTAAATTCAACAACCTGACACAACGCCTCGTTTCCAGCGAAAACATGAATGTCTTCATCTTGCAAAGCCGTTTTCACTTTTTCAACCAATTGTTCATCGGCAATGACAACTGCATTTGGTTGAAACTGTTTCGCTTGTTGAATGAGTAAATCTGCATTTGATTGAGCAGTAATGACTTGTAAGTCGAAATAATCGGGGTAAGCAGCGATTACTTCCAACGCTTGAGTTCCAATAGAACCCGTAGAACCCAAAATTGCGACGCCTTTTTTTTGTTGCATGGTCAAAGTTAATCAGGAATGATCAAAGTACCACGAATTTATAGCGGCGAATTCTTTTGTAAAGTTGGTGTAACGTATTTTAGCCAATAGACTTATTTTAGTCAACTAATTACTTTTTTCATGAAAACACTTCTTCTTTTTCTCGTTATCCCATGTTTAACTTTTTCTCAATTTGACGAAAAAGATGAGCATTTACAGGCTTTATACAGTGCGCCGAGCCATTTATACCAACATTGGAACAACGTCATTTACTTTTATTCCAATTCAAGTACAGCGAAACTCAACAATGTTGAAAAAGTAATCCAATACAGGAAAACGAAGAAAGGGGTTAAAAAAGAAGTTGAAACCAAAACATTCAATGCTGAAGGTAGAATTATACAGCGTAAAAACAAGTATGAAGAAGTAACATTGAATTATACAGACACCTTACTTCTTGAAACGATTAATGTAAGAAAGAAAACAACTGAAAAAATCACCTATTCGTATGATGACCAAGATCGTATGATTGAAAGCAAAAAATATAGAAATAACAAATTGGTTTCGGCTTATCGTATTGCATATTTTAACGGACAAAAACGTTCATTAGTTGAATATACCGTTTACAAACGAAAAATAAATGTGTATCAATTAAAAACGGCTTATGATTCGTTGCTTGAAAAACCCATTTCAGCGATTTATACCAGCAATGGCAAAATAGAAAAAACGTGGGATTATTCGTGTGATGAAAAGGGAAAATTGGCAGCTACATCAAACGAAGCGTTGGTTAGTCAGTGTAATTTTCAACAAGAAAACAACGATGGTTCCTATAGCACCTTTTCACGTACCATCCGTGATGGAAAAAACTATTTGACTCAAATCGATTATTCAAAAGACTCACTTTTTTTGGGTTATTATCAGTTTTATAATGATCGTATTTTAATTGCAAAAACCAGCAAATTTGGTAGTCGTACGGAGTATGAGACGTATTCAGAAAAAGGAAAATTCAAATCAAAAACGATTTTTTTGAAAGATGAGCAGGGTAATGATTTAAGTACAACTTCTTATAATAAACGCAACAAAGTAATTTCATCTGTTTATGCCCAATACGATGCACACAACCTGATCACTGAATTGATTTTCAAGGATAATATGCAGCGGTTTTTCGAGTATTCTTTTTATTTGAATTGAGTGGATATTTGGCTGAAAAGTAGTTTGTAAGATTTAACCTAAAATGGTGTTATTTTTGTGCCATGAAATACAGAATGCTAACGGATGAGGAGCTTGAACATTTAGAAG
The DNA here is from genome assembly GCA_043721195.1 of Fluviicola sp. Taxonomy (GTDB): domain Bacteria; phylum Bacteroidota; class Bacteroidia; order Flavobacteriales_D; family Crocinitomicaceae; genus Fluviicola. The sequence continues at coordinate 18,007 of JAYSRF010000273.1, forward strand.
GTGATTTAAAAGCCTTTTTGATTGTGAACGGAATTGAGGGTGACACTTGGAAAAAACTCAATGAATCTGAGCCTGAAAAAGCGATTG
>JAYSRF010000274.1:0-18017 GCA_043721195.1 Fluviicola sp.
AAAAAACCTATTGTAACAATGGGTGGTTCTACTGTTAGTGATGTAAGAGATGGAAAGGCCTACATCAAAACAAAAGGATCTGGTGCTGAAATGAACCTATCTGGTACAATCACGATTTTGAATAAATCTGGTGTAGCTAAAACATTACCATGGGAAAAAACGATTAAAATCATGAAACCTCAAGGTACTGTATCACTTCCTGAAATGAATATGTTGTACCGTGGGTATAACAATATCGTGGAAGGTGTTGCTTCAGGTTATGATGAAACAGTTTTGAGTGGAAGCGGTGTTTCTCTTACAAAATCTGGTAAAGGTTATATCGGTAGAGTAAGTGGAACAGGTCGTGAAGCGTCAATTACAGTTTCAGGAAGAAACAACGTTACGAAGAAGACAGAATCGTTAGGAGTATTTAAATTCCGCGTTTCTAATTTACCTCCGCCATCCTTGTACTTAGGTACATTAGGAAGTGGTGGTTCTGCTTCAGCTTCTTCGGTTAAAGCGATGAGTGCATTGTTCATGAAATATCCACCAGAGATTCCGTTAAAAGCGTCATTTGAAGTGGGTACATGGGAAGTTTCTGTTTCTGGAGCTCCTCGTACAGTTCAAGGTTCTGGTAAATCATTATCACCAGAGGCACTTAATTTGATCAGACAAGCTCGTCCAGGAAATACAGTAAGTATCTCTGGTAAATTTAAGGGTCCGAATTCAGGATTTGCTTCTTGTGTGATCAAGGTTAATTAAGAGAATTTAAAATTAAAAGAGATGAAACGTTTACTAATCTGCGCAATGGTTGCAATATCTGGAGTAACCTTAGCACAACCGGAAATTAATGGTGGTCCTGTTAACGTTCCCTATGCGGGAGTTGTGGATGGTGTCTACGTGAAAGAGATTATTCCTACCAAGCGCATGATTCCTTATGAGTTTGTCCGTGAATCGGATGTAACTTGGAGTAAACGTGTTTGGCGAGTGATTGATATGCGTGAGAAAATCAATCACCCAATCTATTTGCCGTTCGATTATTATGATCCGCAAAATAACTGGGTGCGAAATTCTTCACGTTGGTCACTATGGACGATCATGAAACACCATATTTTGAATGGTGATTTGGATATGTTCTCACCAGATAATCCTTACGATTTTCAAATGAAGGATGGTGATTCATTCAAGTATCCAATTGTTCCAGAAGAGGGAAAAAGCTATGCAACAGATTCAATATTTCGCGCTAAAGCTTTTCAATACTTAGGTAAATTGGGGCCACAATCTACCACTCCAATTGCAAATGAATATGGAGAAGATTCCATTATTTTCTTAGCAGATGGAACAACAGAATACATTTATCCTCCACGTGATACTACTTGGATTTTGTCTAAAGACATTGTTCAATACCGTATCAAAGAAGATTGGTTCTTCGATAAGGAGCGTTCTGTGTTAGATGTGCGAATCTTGGCAATTGCGCCAGTTACGTACACGATGGATGATAACAATCAAATTATGGGTCTCCGTGAAACATTCTGGTTGTATTTCCCACACTGTCGTTACATTTTCAATAACTACTTTGTCTACAACGAGCAAAATGATGCCCAGTGGATGAGTTTTGACGACATGTTCTGGAAACGACAATTCAGTAGTACCATTTACAAGGAGAGTAACGTTTTTGATCGAGAAATAGAATCCTATCGTACTGGTGTTGATGCACTGATGGAATCGGAAAAAATAACCGAGGAAATTAGATTGTTTGAACACGACGTTTGGAATTTCTAATTCAATAATACTTTTAGAAAGCCCTTCTATCTGCTTATGCGGAGGAAGGGCTTTCTTTTTTTACCTGTTTTTTAACATGGGATCCATGTAACCCTTTCTTGTTCTGACGTTTTATTCTCAAAGCCCTAAGTCCAAATTTAATTTTTGAGAGATGAAACAGTTGCTAACCATCGCCATGATAGTGCTCTATAGAGTAGCTTTGGCACAATGCACCATCAATGTTGGACCTATCAATGTTCCGTACGGCGGAATTGTAGACGGTGTTTACATTTCAGAAAACATTCCTACGAAACGTTTGATTCCGTATGAATATGTTCGTGAATCCGATGTTACGTGGAGCAAACGCGTTTGGAGAGTGATTGATATGCGAGAGAAAATCAATCACCCCATGTACTACCCGTTTGATTCGTATGATCCGCAAAATAATTGGATTAGTAATTGCTCTCGTTGGTCGCTTTGGACGGTATTAAAATACAGTATTCTTCATGGTGATTTGACCTTGTTCTCGCCAGATAATCCCTATGATTTTACCATGCTAGACGGCGATCAATTCAAATATCCAATTGTTCCAGAATCGGGCAAAAACTATTTTTCTGATTCTACTTTTAAGCAAAAAGCATTTCAGTATTTAGGTAAGTTGGGACCGCAACCAACAAACCCTTATTCGAACGTTTTTGGTGAAGATTCTATGATTTTTTTACCAAATGGCACAACAGAATTTGTATATCCACCAAGAGATACATTATGGATTATGTCCAAAGATATTGTACAATATAGAATCAAAGAAGATTGGTTTTTTGATAAAGAACGATCTGTTATGGATGTACGAATTTTGGGAATTGCTCCTGTTATTTATCAGATGGGTAACAATGGGGTTGAGGGAATGCGTGAAACGTTTTGGTTGTATTTCCCTCATTGTCGCTATATTCTCAATAATTATTTTGTTTACAATACGGCGAATGATGCACAATGGGAGAGTTTTGATGATTTATTCTGGAAACGCAGGTTTAGCAGTACGATATATAAAGAAAGTAATGTGTTTGATCGGCAGATAGAATCGTATAGAACAGGTGTAGATGCGCTGATGGAATCAGAGAAAATCACTGAAGAAATTAGAACATTTGAACACGATGTTTGGAATTTTTAGTTGACCAACCAATTCTCACAACCCTTTGTTTATCATCTGTAGACAAAGGGTTTTTCATGTTCTAAGACCGTTGCAAAACCCATTACTCTTCGTTATTTCAAAAATTCAACATCCTCATTTACAGTTGTAAACTGCGGTGTTAAATTTTAATCACGCCTCGATTAATGAATTTTGCAACGGTCTTGTTCTGTAATTTTCTTTTCATAGGCCTGTTACTATTCATTGCTTGTGTATTTCCTCTGTGTAAACCTAAAACAGAGAAATCATGGCAGGAGGAAAAGAAACCCCAAGACAAAAAATGATCGGAATGATGTATTTGGTTTTGACTGCGCTCTTAGCGTTGAATGTGTCAAAATCAATATTAGATGCCTTCGTAGCAATTGAAGAAAACATCCAAATTTCGAATGAAAACGAGTACCAACGTGGCGAAGAAAAGGTGTCAGAATTGCGATCAAGTGTAGAAGATGATTCGAACCCAGTAGTTCAGAAGAAAGCGAAACTATTGATGCAAACAATTCGCACCATCGACAAAATGACCAGTGCTCGAATCAAAGAGATTGATGAATTGAAACTGGAAATTCTAACAGCTTGTAAAGAGGATATTTCAACTGTTGGATTAAAGGAAAGTATCATTCTGGCGAAATTCCCCAGTGATCCGTTAAAACCTATTCGCATGAAATTAGATAATGTCCAAGGGAAAGATAAATTCGATGAGCCGATGCATATCTTAATTGGAGAAGACATTACTGCTCCGAATGCTAAAGGAATGAAATTATGGAAGAACTACAATCAATACCGTGATGAATTGACAGAAATGATCGCTAGTTCCATGCCATCAGAAGGAAAGAAATTCTTTTTCAAAGCACCAAAAGTGAATGCGTTCAAGGATCAAAAAGAATTATATGCAAAGATCGATCAGGCGATTAAATCCTCGAATGTGAGTCCTGACGATCAAGAAGCAATAAAAAAGATCTATGCTGCATTGACCAAACAAGAACGTTCGGAAGTTCATGAAGTGAAAAATGTTCACTGGATTGGAAAAACCTTTGATCATTCGCCTTCGGTAGCCGCTTTAGCCTCTTTATCAGCGATGCAAAAGGAAATTCTTACCGCTCGTGCAGATGCTGTATCGATTATTCGCTCACGCGTTACGGGAAATGAATATGGTTTCAATAAAGTGATGGCAATGGCTTACGGGCCAGAAGTTGCCAATGCTGGAGAAGAAGTTGAAATTCAAGTGTTGATGGCGGCGTACGATTCGGATAAACAACCCATTGTTACTGTAAGTGGGGGTTCATTGCGCGAAACAAAAGAAGGTAAAGGATATGTACTCGCAAAAGGATCTGGTAATGAAATGAAGTTGTCAGGAACAGTTACCATCTTGAATAAATCGGGAATTCCAAAGACCTTGCCTTGGGAAAAAACGGTGAAAATCATGAAACCGCAAGGAACTGTTTCATTGCCTGAAATGAATATGCTTTACCGCGGTTACAACAACAGAGTAGAAGGAGTAGCTTCAGGTTATGACCAAACAATCTTGACAGGAGAAGGTGTTTCATTAACCAAATCAGGGAAGGAATACATTGGTCGCGTATCAAGTACAGGTCGAACAGCTTCCATTAAGGTCTCTGGGAAAAACAATGTGACTGGAAAAACCGAATCGTTGGGAACATTTACATTTCGGGTATCGAATTTACCACCACCACAAGCCTATTTAGGTTCTTTGGCAAATGGATCAACAGCTGCTGTAGTTGATATAAAATCGGTGACTAAGCTTTTCACACGTTACCCACCAGATGTTCCGCTAAATGCTACGTTTGAAGTTGCAACTTGGGATGTGAGTATTTCTGGAGTAGGGAAAACTGAAAGTGGTTATGGAAATACATTAACACCTGAGGCAAAACGATTACTTGCTCAAGTAAAACCAGGAATGACAGTCAATGTATTGATTAAATTCAAGGGACCAAATACTGGATTTACTTCTTCTATAATTAAGGTAAAGTAACCTTGAACAGTTAAACATTACAACTAAAACCACCAAAACATCAAATTTGTAGTTAAAGTGCCTCCTTATCTTCTGATTGGGGGGCATTTTTGTTCGATTACTTTATAACCTGAGTACGATTATTCAAACTTTGTCAAAACAGCTATAAATAGTGAGATACGACATTTTTTAATTCGGAAAATAGCTAGTCTTAAGCTTGTCGAAAGGAGCTATTTCAATGCGAAAAAGGGAAGTAAATTGCTTTTTTTAGATAAAAAACACTTTTATGGAGCTTAATTAAGCAACTTGTTTTCTTCGTTAAATTTTATCGTGATCCGCCGAGGATCACTTATAAAATTAGCCTTGCAACCAAATCACTTAATTAATTTTGACTTTGTCTTAATAATCGAACTCAGGTTTATACCTTTGCACATGCTTGTTTTGGAAAAATTGGGAATACACTTCCCGCAAGGCTATTTATTCAATGATTGCTCGGCTCAGGTGAATACTGGAGACCGCGTTGGATTGGTAGGTAAAAATGGTGCTGGAAAATCAACTCTTATGCGATTGATTGCGCAATGGGAGGTTCCAACGAACGGACAAATTCACCGTCAACGAGGGTTAGAAGTAGGTTTTTTAACCCAAGATATTGTGATTGATACGACCCTATCTGTATTTGATTACTTATACTTTTCGAACGAAGAATTGAATCAATTGCGTGATCGAACGGATCAAATTAATCATGATTTGGTAAACAGAACCGATTATGAAACCGATAGTTATTTAGGATTATTAGATGAATTGAACGCCGTTAATGATCGTTTTGGTTTATTGGAAGGTTATCAGTGGGAAGAAAAAATTGCGGCTACTTTAAACGGTCTTGGATTTGAATTGGCAGATTTTGACAAAGCACTTGAATCGTTTTCCGGTGGTTGGAAAATGCGCGCCGAATTGGCTAAAATATTGGTTAATCGTCCGAATCTATTGTTACTCGATGAGCCAACCAATCACTTGGATATTTTATCCATTCAATGGTTAGAAAATTACCTGTCTCGTTTTGATGGAGCAGTAATTGTTATTTCTCACGACCGGTTGTTTTTGGATAATGTTACCAATAGAACCTGGGAAATTTCCTTGGGTAAAATTGTTGATTTCCCGTATGCTTATACAAAATACAAGGAACAACGAGCGGAAGATATCGAGCGTTTAACTGATGCAAAAAAGCAACAAGAGAAAGATATTAAACATACGAAGGAACTCATTGATAAATTTCGAGCAAAAAAAAACAAAGCTTCTTTTGCCCAATCGTTGATAAAAAAACTCGAGCGTACAGAGCGCATTGAAGTGGATAACGACATGGTTGCGCAGATGAACATCTTCTTTCCACTCAATCGCCAGCCTGGAAAATGGGTGTTGGAAATGGAGAACTTAGGCAAAACGTATGGAACTAAAACCTTATTTAAGCAGGTTTCCATTACGGTAGGTCGAGGTGAAAAAATCGCATTACTTGGTCCGAATGGTGTTGGTAAATCAACCTTGTTCAAGTGCATGACCAATGAAATTGATTTCGAAGGAAAAGTAGAATACGGTCACAATGTGAAGATTACTTATTTTGCCCAAGACCAAGCGGAACGATTAGATAAAGACAAAACGGTTTACGAAACTGTTGATGATGTTGCCGAAGGTGAAGTGCGTAAAGATTTGCGTTCCATCCTTGGAGCATTTTTGTTTTCTGGCGAAGATGTCGATAAAAAAGTAGCAGTACTTTCTGGAGGTGAACGAACGCGATTGGCTTTGTGTCAATTGTTGTTGAGTCCGTCGAATGTATTGATTCTCGATGAGCCGACTAATCACTTGGATATTCAGAGTAAACAAGTATTGAAACATGCTTTACAGCAATACGAGGGCACGTTCCTAATTGTCTCGCATGATCGTGAATTTTTAGATGGATTGACGAACAGAATTTGGGATATTGAAGAACAAACCTTAAAGATTCACCATTTTAATGTGCATGAATACTTGCAACGAAAAATGGAAATGCAGGCACTGAAAAATGCCAATACAAAGGCAACTACCAAAGCAGATGTAAAGGCTGCGAAAGTTGAACCAGTAGTTGTTGCGCCAGTTCCAGAAACCAATTTTTCCAATGACGAGCGCAAAGAGGTGAAACGTCAACGCACGCAGTTGTTCAATAAAGTGAAGCAATTGGAAGATCAAATTAAACAGGCAGAATTGGAAGTTGAAGCATTAAATTTGAAAATGAGCGACATGGACTTTTCAGATGTTGCAACTTCAACACCTGTTTTAAAAGCATTTGAATTGGCGAAATCAAAATTGGATGAAGCAACAGAGGCGTGGATGGAAGCAAGTGAAGCGTTGGAATTAATCCCCGTATTATGACAAGTGGACTGATACAAAAAATGAGGGTAGAACATGGTTCTCCGATTCAATACACGTTAGAATTGGCTGATGCGATTCGCATGAACGATTACATTGGTAAGCGCATTCAACTAGAGTGGACAGGAAAAATTGTTTGCTCGAATTGTGGTAAAACGACCAAGAATTCGTTTGGACAAGGGTTTTGTTATCCTTGTTTTCAAGCTGCACCGCAAGCTGCACCGTGTATTATTTCACCAGAATTATGTCGCGCACATTTGGGTGAAGGCCGTGATGTTGAATGGGAACGGAAACATCACGATCAACCGCATGTTGTTTATCTAGCCGTTTCAGATTCGGTAAAAGTAGGAGTGACACGTTCCGATCAGCGCATGACACGTTGGATGGATCAAGGTGCACACGCAGCAATTGTGTTGGCAGAAACACCCAATCGTTTTTTAGCTGGAACAATTGAAGTTGCGTTAAAATCAATGATGACCGATAAAACCAATTGGCAACGGATGTTGAAAAATGAAATCAACTACGACATTGATTTGCAAGAAGAAAAAGGAATGGCAGAAGACGCATTGCCTTTTGATTTACGCGATTATGTTTCAGACGATGATGCCATTATTTCGTTTGATTATCCTGTTTTACAATTTCCAACGAAGGTGAAAAGCGTCAGTTTCGATAAAACACCCATTGTTATAGGAAAATTAGTTGGAATCAAAGGGCAGTATTTGATTTTTGAAGATCAATCGGTTATTAATTTGAGAAAACATACCAGTTACGAGGTTCATTTTTCGGAAATAAATTGAAATAGTATAGCAGGAACAGCCTATGAAATGGCATAATGCTGACAGATCGTCACCTGAAATTGTGACAATTCGTTAAATTTTCCATTTCGCACGATTATTGTGAAGCAAATCCTGTTAATTTTAGCCATAATTAGAAAAACAACATAAAATGTTTGACAAAAACGAATTTACCAAATACGCGACAAAGCATGTAGGAATTTCTAGCATGCATTTAGAAAGCTACATCGAGTCTTCATTAACACCGTATATCATCGAAGAGCGTCATTTAAACATGACCCAAATGGACGTGTTTTCGCGTTTAATGATGGACCGTATTTTATTCTTGGGAACAGGAATCAATGATCAAGTGGCAAATATTGTCAATGCACAATTATTATTCTTAGAGTCAGTAGACGCTAAAAAGGATATTCAAATTTACTTGAATTCTCCAGGAGGTTCTGTATATGCTGGATTGGGAATCTATGATACCATGCAGTATATCAAACCAGATGTAGCAACAATTTGTACAGGAATGGCAGCTTCAATGGGAGCAGTTTTGATGTGTGCAGGTGCTCAAGGAAAACGTTCTGCATTGAAGCATTCACGTGTGATGATACACCAACCATTGGGTGGCGCACAAGGACAAGCTTCCGATATCGAAATTACTGCTCGTGAAATTCAGAAATTGAAAAAAGAATTGTATACCATTATTGCTACTCATTCGAACCAAACGTATGAGAAAGTATGGGAAGATTCTGATCGTGATTACTGGATGACAGCTGAAGAAGCGAAAGCGTATGGTATGGTTGATGAAGTTTTGCTTCGCAATCCGAAATAATCTATCTTTGTAACGATTTAATAGGTCATCAGTCCTCCTCAGGTAGATTGATGACCTTTTTGCCCTTAAAAACTATGTCAAAAAAAGAAACATCCTGTTCTTTTTGCGGTCGTCCGCGTAGTCAAGTTGGTTTATTAATAGCCGGTTTGTCTGGTCACATTTGTGATCACTGTATTGTACAGGCAAGGTCTATCGTAGATGAAGAACTGATAGCAACACCCAAAGATACTGCACCTATTAATTTACTTAAACCGTTTGACATTAAGGAAAAACTGGATGAGTATGTGATTGGTCAGGAAGATGCAAAAAAAGTATTGTCAGTTGCTGTTTACAATCACTTCAAGCGTTTACATCACGTAAAATCGGATGACGTAGAAATTGATAAATCAAACGTTATTTTAGTTGGAAGAACGGGTACGGGGAAAACCTTATTGGCAAAAACCATTGCTCGTTTGTTGAATGTTCCATTTTGTATTGCTGATGCAACTGTTTTAACAGAAGCTGGATACGTTGGGGAAGATGTTGAAAGTATTCTTTCACGTTTGCTCCAAGCAGCTGATTACAATGTTCAAGCGGCTCAAAACGGAATTGTATTCGTTGATGAAATCGATAAAATTGCGCGTAAAAGTGATAATCCCTCTATAACACGTGATGTTTCAGGTGAAGGTGTTCAACAGGCGTTATTGAAATTATTGGAAGGCGCTACTGTGAATGTTCCACCTCAAGGCGGTCGTAAGCATCCAGAGCAGAAAATGATCCAAATAGATACGAAAAACATTCTGTTCATTTGTGGCGGAGCGTTCGATGGTATTGAAAAAATCATTGCACGCCGTATCAATACAAATACAATTGGATTTGGTCAATCACCTTCTGAAGAAATTGATGGCGATAACTTCTTGAAATACATCAATCCTACAGATGTGAAAGCATTTGGTTTGATTCCAGAATTGATTGGTCGTTTCCCTGTATTGACCTATTTGGAACCATTGGAAGCGAAAAGTTTAAAACGCATTCTAACAGAGCCGAAAAACGCATTGATTAAACAATACACGCGTCTCTTCGATATTGATAATATTCGTTTGACATTTGATGGCGATGTGCTTGATTTTATTGTTGAAAAAGCAATCGATTTCAAATTAGGAGCACGTGGTTTGCGTTCAATTTGTGAAGCAATTTTAACGGATGCGATGTACGAATTACCTTCTAAAAAAGAAAAAGAATTCCGAGTAGAATTGGCGTATGCAAAAGCGCAGTTCTCAAAATCGAAATTAGCACGATTGAAAGTCGCTTAATCGATTTCTAAAATAGTTTTGAGAATCCCTTCAGTATTGGAGGGATTTTTTTCGATCTCAAAATTGATAAAATCGAGCAAGCTGTTTAATCTATGAAAATTTGGGTTCAAAAGCGTATTTTAAATCAAGTAGAAAACACTTCATCACCTCGAAACTGTCCTTTTTATCAACGGTTTCGATAATAATACGTATTCTTATTCCACCAATCAAAACAGATGTATTACCTCATTCAATCCAATATCCATTCAGATCCTGATCATTCTAAAATTTTTGAGGTCATGGATGAACTTGGACTAACATATGAAACCATTGAACTCAATTCGTCTATTCAAGATATCGTGTTGACGACTTCCCGTAAAGATATTTTTGTGTATGGATCTGTCAAACTTGCTCGCCTTGCAAAAGCGAATTTGGATTGGAAACCTGGATCATATTATGGAGGTAATCATACATTTGAAGTCCATTCAGTGTATTACAAAGAGCATTTATTGAATTATCAAACCGACGTTTTTAAGTTTGGTGAATCGATAAATTGGGCGCCAAGCGAAAGCAAATTCATTAAGCCATCTATTGATGCTAAAGTGTTTACTGGACGTGTATTTACGGAGATGAAGTGGAATGATTTCGTGCTTGATTCACTTGAAAACCCGAAAACACCGATGTTAAATCCAGAAACATTGGTTCAAGCTTCGAAACCTCAAAAAATCATTAAAGAAGCGCGAATTTGGATTGTCGGAGGACAGGTGATTGCTGGAGTTTATTATAAATTTCATGGCAATGTACTATTTGAATCGGAGGTTTCTCAAGAAGGAATTGATTTTGCAACAGCGATGATTCAGCTATTTAATGTTGCTGATGCCTTTGTAATGGATATCGGATTGACGGGTGAAGGTTGGAAAATCATAGAAATTAATTGCATAAACAGTGCTGGATTTTACCATTTAAATGTGCGAATATTGTTTAGAGCCCTTGAAACGTTTTATAATTAACACGGATAGTTGAACAACATGATAAAATCAATTTTAGCAGTCATTTTTGCAATCCTATTGATCGTTGCTGGTGTAAATCATTTTGTAAATCCGTCGTTCTATAATCCATTTATTCCTGATTTTTTACCGAAAAACGCTGTAAATTATGTTGCTGGATTTCTTGAATTCGCCTTAGGAATTGGACTACTGATTCCTCGGTATAGAAGTATTTCAGCACGCGGCGTTTTTGTGTTGATGATCGTATTCTTACCTTTACATGTAATGGATGTATTCTTAGAACATCCTGCAATTGGTAGTAAAATAGTAGCCTATATTCGTTTGCCTTTGCAATTCGTGCTGATTTATTGGGCATATTATTTAAGTAAAAGAGAACGATAATAGGATGGTTCGACCAACTTAAATTAACGAAAAGAACGTCGGTTTATTAAATGGAAAAACGGGGTTTGATTGGCGAAATTATAACGTATGAATGAAATTGGATTTGTAGGGTTGATTTTGATAGCGGTAACACTTGTTGTTTCCTATAAAGGTCTAAAAGACAAGTTGTTTTTCGAGAATAATAAATTTGAAGTAGATCGAATTTTGATTCACAAAGAATACAAAAGACTCGTTACTTCCGGTTTTTTGCACCTGAGTTGGTCGCACTTGTTTTTTAACATGTTCAGTTTGTTTGCCTTTAGTTTTTCGTTGGAATCGTATTTGGGAAGCGTTTATTTTCTGATTATTTACTTCGCGAGCTTAATTGGCGGAAAACTGCTAGCTTTATTCGTCCATAGAAATCATGGAGATTACAGTGCAGTTGGTGCATCAGGTGCAGTTTGTGGAATTATTTTCGCTTCCATTGCATTGTTTCCTGATATGGGAATTGGATTTTTTATTCTTCCTTTTTTTATTCCAAGTTGGTTGTACGGAATCTTGTACATTGGATATACGATGTATGGGATCAAATCAAACCGAGATTCTATTGGACATGAAGCACATCTGGGTGGAGCTTTGGTAGGAATGTTAGTGGCAATTCTACTTCAACCACGCGCCTTGTTGGAAAATTATGTAGTGATTCTTTTGATTGCTGTACCGACTATTGTATTTATTCTGTTGATCATAAAACGACCTCAGATTCTTATTATCGGAGGTGCTTTGACAAAGCCAGCAACGCCCTATTTCGACATCGATCATAAATACAATGAACAAAAAGCAATCCAGCAAAAGGAAATAGATCGCATTCTTGATAAAATCAATAGTAAAGGAATCGACAGCCTCACAAAAAAAGAAAAAGAGCAATTGGATGCGTTTTCTAAAAAGTAAGAGAACTATGCAGTTTTAGTCGTGGATTGATTCCATTCTTTTAAACTGATCAATCCCATAGCGATCACAACAATGATTCCCCAGACATAAAATGCAGGATGAAGATCGAGCAATCCTTTGTATCCTGTGAAAAATCCCCAGATGAACAAGAGAAACGTTTTGTTGAGAACAGAAATCCACATGATTAAATGCAAGATCGTTTCGTAAAAAGAGCAACGCCCAGTGTGATACTTAATTTCGTCTATGAATTCATGTGCAGTTCGAGTGATGAGTGCGGCAATAAACAAGGGCAAAATTTCTACATCAAACCAAAAGAAAAGGATTAGTGAAAATTCCATTAATCCAGAGGTGAGAATAAGAATGCGGTGGGTTTGCAATTCTTTATCCGTGATATCAACTTTTACCAAACGCGCATGTGTGATGGCATCTAAGAACCAGGTAACAGTGAAAACTGTAGCAGAAATCAAAATGATTGTTGCAAAAAATACTGGATTTAATTCATCGATAAAACGCATGGACGAAGGATTAGAATAAGAATAAAAATAACGAAACAAGTGAGTATGTTGAACGTTTGGGTCCACAACATGGAATGATTGTTTCTTCGTGCTTTTTCAAGAATCAATGCTTTCCAACCAATCACAATACCCATTACTACTAGCATTCGAGCATCTTGAAAAATAAGATAACTGGGTAAAAAGGTGAGCAAATTTGCGACATGCAACCAGATGATCGTTTTTTTTAAACCAATGATCACAGGAAGTGTTCGTACTTCATTTTTACTGTCGTGTTGAATATCAGCACAGTCTCGCACAATACTTCCTACTACGATTTGTAAGGACGTAAATAGAAAGAGCGCAAGTACTTTTTCTTCCGTTATTGTTCCAGCACCAACTACAATCAATGCTCCCCATGCGAAACCAATAAAGGTGTTTTTAACGGTAAACATGTTTTTTAACTGGAACTGTTTTTGATTGATTTTAAAAGGAATGGAATACAACCAACCAAGTAAACAGATACTCGCAAGTACGATCAATTGAAACCAAGAAAGCAGAATGAAAGCAGCTGGAATAACGAGCAAGATAAATTGTGCCACAAAAAGGATTTGAAGTGGATGCTGCATTAATTTCCTCAAACTCTTTTTGAGCGTTAAGGAATGATGTCCAATATCAGAACCATAAATAATCAATGTACCACTGATTCCTAACCAGAGTAAAAGCAAGAGTTCATTGGTTCCCATAGTTGGAGAAAGCACAAATCCAGTTAATAACAAGGATTGAGTTGCAATAACAAACAGTATCAATATGCGAAGTCTTTTTGTCATTGTTCTCTATACGTTTCAAACGGATCTCGTGCACATTTTTCGCGCGATGCTGCTGCTGTAAATAGACCATTCCTAAAGAAATTCAATACTTCAGGTGATGCTGTTTCTAGGTTGGTATACAAATCATCGTGACTGAGAAAGGTGTAAAAATAATCAGTACAGGGTTGGTGAAGCGAATCTTTTTCGAATGAAAGGGGGGGCATTTTATCGAATTCCGCTTTTTTCGACCAAAGAATCTTCGTGGCTTTGCATTCAATCAAAATCCCTACATTGATACTGTCAGCTGCGAAAGGTTCATAAGGTGTTTCAGATAATTCACGAATCAATTTCCCAAAGATCAATCGACTTAGAAATGGATTTGTTTTCATCAAGATTTTTGGAACACTTTCTTGCAATGGGCTTCGATCATATACAATAGTTGTGATATTCGATGAAGGATGTTGCTTTAGCCATAAATTAATCGTCCAACTTCCAATGATATAACTAAAAACATGTACTTTTTTATACCGATCAAGGTGGTGTTTAGTGAAGAATTGATCTACATTTTTGCTGCATTTCGCCAATGATTTCCGACTGATATAATCGGGGATAAACACATCAAAACCTTGATTTTTAAAATTCGCAACTTGGTTTTTTGTGTTGTGAAAAATTGTTCCAAAGCCAGGTAGAATTAGAATTGCTTCGCGTTCTGCAACTGGTGTTGTATCTGCTTTATTTATGAGAATAATGTCGCGCGCTTGCGCATTGAAAAGAAACGCAGAAAACAGTGCAACAAGTGTTGTTTTAAGGTGACGAGAGAAAATATACTGTATTAAGTTAACGGATCTATTCATAAGCTACGTTGAATATACGCGAATTACAATCGAAGTTAGAAATTAATGTGAAAATCAAGGTGTGAATATGGCTTTTGATTTGAAAGTAAACGATTTCCACTAACGTTTTTTCTTTTCTGGATTTCGATTTGTATGAAATACTGCATCAACGTAGAGTTTGTTTTGGTCTACTTCATACAGAATAGCGTAAGGAATTTTTCATTAGAAATTGTCGGTGATTACTTAGATCGTACAAAATCCGTTACTTCTTCCCATGAATGAGTTTTCACATCACCATTTATCCGAGCAGTTCTTCGATCTTCAAGTGTTTCAAGCTGTTCCTGCGAGAGTGAAAATTCAGGGTTTTCATCCGTTGTCCGTATAAAATCGAGTGTTTTAATGTATTCCAAAAATGCCTTTGCATTTGGACTGGAAGTATCATCTATGTAAAATGTAAATGCCATACTAAATGAATTATGCTACATGTTATTGTATAAAAGAGTTGAATAGAAAATGATCCATTAAAGAAAATCATACGTTTTTAACCCACATCAATGTAAGTGATTTGACTAAGTTACGCATCTTAAAAGTGTTTTCAAAGTAAAATTTAAGACTTGTATCAGGCTATTTTTGAATGAACTGGATTAAATTACAATTCATTTTATTTATCGTTCTTATCCTTCGGTTTATAAAAAATAAACACCAAAACGGGAAGTAAAGTAAGATCAGCAATTAAGGCAATAAAAAGCGAAATACTGAGCAACAATCCCATGTAAAATGAACCCATAAAACTAGAAGCCAATAACATTAAAAAACCACAACACAAGATCAATGTGCTTAATACCATTGCTTTTCCTTTGGTTAAATAGGATGTTTTAAGTGCATAGAGTGATGATTTCCCTAAACTCAATTCGGATTTATACCTTCCTAAAAAGTGAATGGTGTCATCGTATGCAATCCCAAATGCGATGGTGAAAATAATAGCTGTGCTGGTTTTTAATTGAATGCCAAAAAATCCCATAATTGCACCCATCAATAACAATGGAACCAGATTGGGGATTATACTAATGATCATCATCTTAATAGATCGGTGTACAAATCCCATGATTAAGGCGATTAGTAGAATGGAAACAGATAATCCTTGAACCAAACTCACCGATAAATAACGAATGTTTTTATCAAATAAATGAGCTGTTCCGGTGATTTTGTATTCAACTTTACCATGCAACGCCAAGCGAGATAGGAATTGCTTTAATTTTTTGTTTTTTGCTGTGATGGCATTATTTCCGATGTCAGGAAAATTTCCATTGATGCGAGAAACCTGTTCTGTACTATCCAAAATGGTATTCACGTATTTTCCTTTACCAATGATGCGAATAATGCGACGGAAAGTGCGAATATCCTTTTTTGATTCAGGTACTTTATAATAGGCTGCATTGCCAAAATGCGATGAACGATTCAGCACTTTTAGGGTTCGGGTCAATGAATTTTTAACCGAAGCACCGTATATATTGGTCAAATAATCTTCCACTTGATCCAATTCACGAATGACTTCTTTATCCCAAATAGAAAGCGATGAATCTTGAATGGTTATTGCCAGTTCAAATGGTCTGATTCCTCCGTAATGTTGGTCTAAAAAATTGAAATCTTGTTTAATTGGCTCGTCAGATCTTAGATCATCCATCAAATAATTATTGGTTTTCATCTGGAAAACACCTACGATACTAATGATTGAAATGATCGCATAGCAGATAAGGACGAGCTTCCTTCTTTTCAATAGATTTATAAACCAAGAGCGCAAGTATTTTTGCCAAAATGCACTTTCCTTTTTCTTGTAAATATACTTGGGAGCAGGAAACAGATAAAATAGGATGGGTAGTAAAACCATCGTTAATCCGTAGGCTATCATTACGCCAATTCCTGCCACAATGCCAAACACTTGTACCGGTTGGATATTCACAAAATAGAGTGAACCGAATCCAATGGCTGTAGTAATGGAAGTTAGAAATGCTGAAAACCCCACTTCTTTGATCGTTATTCGAATTGCTTCTCGTTTTGGAATATCTTCTCTTAATGTGTCTAAAAAACAGGCTACCATGTGAATCACATCCGACATGGAAACAACAAACATGATGGAAGGCAAGGTAATCAGTAATATGTTGATCGGTTCATCAAACCAGCCCATTAAACCAACTAACCAAAGTGTTGATAGCAGAATGACAATTTGAGGAATGATGATTCCCCACCCAGATCGAAACGTGATAAACAAGAAGATGACGATAAAAATTGCACTGAGACAAAGAAAAAAGACCATTTCAGAAGCCATTTTTTCAACGTAGATTTTTTGTCCAATTGTTCTTCCAGCGATGTGTACTTTTTCAAAATGATGCCGTTCGATGACTTTCGAAAGCGCTAACAGCATGCGATCACTTTTCTTCTTAGAAATATAATCCGTGTGGCGAATGTAGATGCAAATTGATTTCGAATCTTCCGCAATGAGTGATTTGATTAATTCTTTGGCATTGAAAATACGCAACGAATCACGCTTTAAATCGGGTTTATTAAAATCGATATAAGGACGCGAAGAACGAATTCCACCGGGAAGTAGTAAGTTTTCTTGTTGATTCGTAATGGAAACAACGAGCTTCACATAAGGTGTCTCCTTTATTATTTCTGTTGTTAATTGATCGATCTCGGTTAAAAATTGCTGATCGAAAACACCTGATTTTTTTTCAATCGCAACCAATAAAAAGTCATTGTCTGATTCAAATTTTGCACGATGCGCTTTGAAAAAAACAGACTCTTCATCGTTGTCAGGGAAAAATTTCTCGAAATCGTAATCAAACGTCAAGAAACGGGTTCCGTAGCTGATTCCAATAGAAACTAGCGCAATAACGATAAATAAATACCACGCTTTTTTAGTTGTCGTTTTTTCGCTGCTTCTTTCCAATTCTGAGGAATTTTGTTGGGTAAAAGTAAACAGGATAATTCATTTTGAAGGTAATTTTTACTGGAGGAAGTTGATTGTAAAACTGCTAAAGTTGATTTCTTGATAAATGTCAAGACCAATCGGTTGGAAGTGCCCGAACTTTGTCGTGTTCAATTCAATGAAACAACACATAAGACCGTTGCAAAATTCATTAATCGAGGCGCGATTAAAATTTAACACCGCAGTTTACAATTGTAAATGAGGATGTTGAATTTTTTAAGTAACGAAGAGTAAAGGGTTTTGCAACGGTCTTCATGAAGTATTTAGTAACACTCGCGATCATAACATTTAAAACACATCAGCTATGGCAAAGGAAATTAAAACACAAATTGTAATCAACGCAAGTCCTGAAAAAGTATGGGCAATTTTGACAGATTTCAACCATTATGGAACGTGGAATCCATTT
>JAYSRF010000275.1:0-2478 GCA_043721195.1 Fluviicola sp.
TGTGTGTAATATGGGTTACACACATAGACAAAGAAGGGAAATACGAGGTTAAAATCAGACTTCCAAAACAACTGAAAACAACTTATAAAAAGCAAATTCCGTTAAAAGCACAATTGAAAGGAAAGGTGAAAATCATTACAAAAAGAAAACGCTTGCTTGAACGGTTCTTTGAGAAACTAACTGATCTTATAAAATGAAAAAACGAACCTTCTTTTTCTGTTTTTTTCAGTTGGTAGCATCTTGTAGTTCCTTTGCACAAGAACCAATAACTTTGCAACAATGCCTGGACTTGGCTTCTGCAAATTCGTTGCAATTAGCAATAGAAAATTCAAGCGTTCAAACAGCCCAATTGAACCGAAAATACCACCCATTTAGTATGCTTCCCAATTTGAGCGCAACAGTTGGGTTAAATACATCATTTGGTCGTAGGGTTGACCCATTTACGAATACCTTTGCAACCAATACGGTAAATTCACAATCGTTCGGGTTAAGTTCTGGAATGACATTGTTTAACGGCTTTCGTTATCTGAATAATCGAAAAGTACTAGACTTTACAATTGTCCAACAAGAACTATCGGTTCAAACCAAGCAAAACGAACTACACATTCGTATTGTTGAAATCTATATTGAATTGTGTAAACAGACAATTCAGGTAGAACTAGCGAAGGTTCGGATTGAAAAATACAACCAAATTCAGGCTACTCAATTGTTGTTAATCCGCGGTGGTAAAATAGCTTCCATTGATACACTGAAAAGCAGTAATTCATTGTTGAATGAAGAATTACTCCTTACAAAACTGGTATCTGAAAAACGGCTCAAAATCCTTCAGTTGAATTTTTTGATGGGTGTTCCACTATCAACAGATCATTCCTTTGTGTTGAGTTCTGTTTCTGCCATTACAACCATTCCACAATTTGCAGAAAGCATTGAACTGGAAAGATTAGCAATTGAAGCCCAACTCAACGAAAATCAATTGAAAACTGACAGGGCTTCTATTCTACCTACCCTATCGTTGAATGGAAATATTGGCACTGGTTTTTCAACCAATAACAAGGATTACACCCAAGTAGGAAACCCGACAAAATCTTATAATGATCAGATTACTCAAAACCTGTACGAAGGAATTGGATTTTATTTGAGTGTTCCCCTTTTTAATCGTGGTACATGGTTTAAAACAAAGGAACTGAATCGTGTTAAGGTGAATGAATTAACACAATCGAAGCAACTAGCAGAACTCAATCTTGAAATGAGAAAAATGGAACGTGAACAGCAATTAGTCACCAAAAAAGCGGAGTTAATTCAGGTTGAACAAATTGGTGTAAACCTTCAATTGATTTACGATAAAACAGTGTTGCTTTACAATGAAGGTAGAACAACTTATACAGAAGTGGATAAATCCTTTTTGGATTGGCAAATAATACTTGTAGAAATTGAATCAATGAAACTAGACCTTGTAAAGTTAAAACTAAACGTATAACATTACCTTTCTGCTTTTCTCGACCTCCTTTTTATGTGCTAAACATAATAAAACTACTATTTTATTATGTAGCAAAACACAATGGATTACTTTGTGTATCAACTAAAAAGAATTTTTTTTTAGATCAACACAGAATCTAAAGTTTTTAATTGCTTTAGCCTAATTCGGAATCTGAAACAAAATGATTCACTAGTTTAGTAAGCTAAGAATACAGATACATGAACAGCTCTCCATTTCCAGTATTACAAACAGAACGGTTACTACTCAGGGCGGTTGAATTTGGGGACTGTGAAGCCGTATTCTTTTTACGTTCGAATGAGATCGTAAATCAATTCGTAAAACGAACAAAAACAGAAAATCTCGAAGATGCGCTGGCTTTTATTGAAAATATAAAGGAAAGAATAGCAAGCAATTTGATCCTTTATTGGACAATTACACTTCAAGACAATGCAACCATGATTGGAAGTATCTGTTTGTGGAAGTTTTCCGAAAATGGGGAAGAAGCAGAAGTTGGGTATGATTTACATCCCGATTTTCAGAAAAAGGGAATCATGAGCGAAGCACTTGATGGTGTGGTTAATTTTGGTTTCCAACAATTAAAATTGAGTAAAATCAAAGCATATACGCATTGTGCGAATGAGCCTTCTAAAAACTTATTGATCAAGAATCATTTCCAACCTGTGATAGATGAAATAGACGAAGGGAATTTGGATAATGTGATTTTTGAATTAGTAACCTGAGTTCGACTTTAAATTTAGATTCAGAATTCAATTTTAAATGTGATAAACAAGGCGATTTTATGAGTGATCCTCGGCGGATCATGAATGAATTCAACGAAGGGTATCGCTTTTAAAATGAATAGCTGATTTATTGTTACACCTCTAAATGCTCATCTTTTTCGCGAAAACTCCTTGAAAGAACCCGTTATTACTTCGTCGCTTTCACTCAAATCTGAGCATTTATAGGCGTTCTGAACAAAATTTAAAGTCGAACTCAGGTTA
>JAYSRF010000276.1:0-17817 GCA_043721195.1 Fluviicola sp.
AATCAGGAAAACACAACGAATCCGACTGAAAGCGTAGAAAAATTAATCTTTGATCAAGAATTGGAAACGATCTAAATTCTTCAATGCGATACTCGTACCACGTGCTACAGCGCGAAGCGGATCTTCTGCAATGTGAACGGGTAATTTTGTTTTTTCATTGATTCTACGATCCAAACCACGCAACATTGAACCACCTCCAGCAAGGTAAATTCCTGTTTTGTATATGTCTGCTGATAATTCTGGTGGCGTTTGCTCCAATGCACTTAGAATCGCTTCTTCGATTTTAGAAATCGTTTTATCCAATGCGTGTGCAACTTCAGAATACGTAATGATAATTTCTTTCGGAATCCCCGTCATTAAATCACGACCGCGAACAGCGTAATCAGCAGGTGGATTGTCCAATTCAGGAAGTGCAGCACCCACTTCAATTTTAATTTGCTCAGCTGTACGCTCACCAACTAAAATATTGTGTTGACGACGCATGTATTCTTCAATGTCAGAAGTGAAATCATCACCTGCAATACGGATTGATTTATCGCAGACAATTCCACCCAAAGCAATAACCGCAATTTCAGAAGTACCACCACCGATATCAATGATCATATTTCCCATTGGTTCTTCCACATCAATCCCAATCCCGATAGCAGCTGCCATTGGTTCGTGGATGAGGTAAACTTCTTTTGCACCAGCATGTTCAGCAGAGTCACGTACAGCACGTTTTTCTACTTCTGTAATTCCAGAAGGAATACAGATCACCATTCGTAAAGAAGGATTAAACATCCGTTTACCTGGATTGATCATTTTGATAAACCCACGGATCATTTGTTCGGCACTTTGGAAATCCGCGATTACACCATCTTTCAATGGTCGAACCGTTTCAATCAATTTGTGCGTCTTACCGTGCATTTGTTGTGCTTTCTTACCGATAGCTACAATCTTACCAGTTTGAATGTCTCTAGCGACAATAGAAGGCTCGTCTACCACCACTTTATCATTCATGATAATGAGGGTGTTAGCAGTACCTAAGTCGATAGCAATTTCTTGCGTCAGAAAATTAAAGAGTCCCATTTATTGCGCTGCGTTATGCGATAGTTTTCTTTTCCTTATTCGAAAAGGATTGGAAATGGTTACAAAAGTAGACTAAATAAATTGAAAAAGCTGAAATATCCCAAGTTGAATTTGAAAATTGTCAAGAGTTTAGACTTATTAACAGTTATTGTTACTATTCAAAACGCTTCCTGTTCAATTTTTGGTTCTTTCAGATAAATCAATTAATGCTTAAAATGTCTGTTTCCAGTGAACACCATTGCCACATTGTGTGCATTACAATAATCAATTGAAAGTTCATCTTTGATAGACCCACCTGGCTGAACAACTGCTGTAATTCCTTCAAGATGTGCGATCTCAACACAATCTGGAAAAGGGAAAAACGCATCGGATGCCATAACAGCGCCGTTTAAATCGAACCCAAATGTATGTGCTTTTTCAATGGCTTGTTTTAATGCATCAACACGTGAAGTTTGTCCAGTTCCGCTCGCAATCAATTGACCGTTCTTTGCTAGAACAATTGTGTTTGATTTGGTGTGTTTTACCAACTTATTGGCAAATACTAAATCTGCTACTTCAGTTGCTGTTGGAATTTGTGTTGTTTTCGATTCGAAATTCGTTCCATCTTCAGACAACATATCTTTGTCTTGTTCCAATACTCCATTGAGCAAGGTTCTAAATTGACGTTTCGGCATTTCAACCGATTTCTGAATCAATAAAATACGATTCTTCTTGCTTTTCAACAGTTCCATTGCGTTTGTATCGAATGCAGGAGCTACAACCACTTCACAAAATAAGTCGTTGATTTGAGTAGCAGTTGCCAAATCGATTGTTCTGTTTGCAATTAAAATCCCACCAAAAGCAGAAGTTGGATCGCCAGCAAGAGCATCTGCATACGCTTGTGCAAGTGTTGGTCGTGTTGCCAAACCACACGCATTATTGTGTTTCAAAATGGCAAATGTTGGATCGTTTTGCTGAAAATCGGCCATTAATTGAACAGCAGCATCAACATCTAACAAATTATTGTAGGACAATTCTTTTCCGTGTAATTGATCAAACATGGCATTAAAATCTCCGTGAAACCAACCACGTTGATGCGGGTTTTCACCATAACGCAATGATTGCGATTCCAAGATGCTTTCTTTGAAAACAGGTAATGGGTCTTCTTGGTTAAAGTAGCGAAAAATATGGGTGTCATAATGCGAAGAAACCATAAATGCATCGCGGGCAAATGCTTTTCGTTCAGCTAAAGTTGTTTGTGCACCATTGGTTTCAAGTAATTCTTGAAAACGTGCGTATTGATTAACAGAAGGAATGATCACAACATCGTTGTAATTCTTAGCAGCAGCACGGATTAAGGAAATTCCACCAATGTCGATTTTTTCAATAATATCTTGGTTTGCTGCTCCTGATGCTACTGTTGCTTCAAATGGGTACAAATCAACAATCACTAAATCGATTGTTGGAATGTTAAATTGAGCAGCTTGATCTAAATCTGCTTGGAGGTTTCTACGGTGCAGAATTCCACCAAAAATAGCAGGATGCAATGTTTTTACACGTCCACCAAAAATCTCAGGATAATTGGTCATGGATTCTACAGCAACAACAGGAATTCCCAATGATTCAATAAAGGTTTGCGTTCCACCAGTTGAATAAATGATCACGTCATTTGCATGTAATTGACGTACAATTGGTTCCAACCCATCTTTATAATAAACTGAAATTAGTGCTGCTGTAATGTTCTTTGATTGTTCCATGACGATCCTTCTTTTTTAAGAGCGCAAAAGTAGCGTCTTTAATTGGGAAAAACGAACTAGTTGAACAAAGTTTATCACCAATGAACTGGAATGCTAGTCTCTAATTGTTGTTTAAAAAAACAAAAACCGATAATCAGTTCAATTACCGGTTTTATTCTAAATATGTTCTACATTCTTATTGAAGCGCAATCTTTGTGAAGTATGATTGACCGTTATTCGTTATTTTAATCACAAAAATACCGAGCGATTTTTCTGTTGATAAATCGATTAATACTTCATTACTCGTAATTGTTTTCGAAAAGACCAATTGACCAGCCAAGTTTGTAACTTCAATGAGCGATGTTCCTGTTAAATCAGGGAGTTTTAAATTAAAGATTCCATTACTTGGATTCGGAAATGTGTTGATTGTCGCTTCTTTATCTAATGGATCAATACTTAACGGATCTGTAAAACAACTTACACCAGAACTTGGTACAGTAATCGTTGCACCCATTGTGATATCATCTACCTCTGGAGCGCCGTAATATTCTGTTCCAATATAGTAAGGAAATTCAGGTGTGCCATTTGCATCAAGCGTTATAAAATAGGCATACGTACCGCTTGGATATTCAGGAGTAACACAAAAACGACCATTGTATTCATCTAAATCACCACCGTTTGTTGCTGACCATTGATAATCTTCAACATACGTTCCAATTGGATACGTTGAATTTACTGCTGGTCCATATTCTGAAACACTTAGCGCGGTTCCATCTGGTAAAGTGGTTCTTGTCGTGATGTTTCTAAGCGCATACCCAGTAGCCATTTGAGTTACTGCACTCGATGCATCTAAAGCGGTACTATAACCGTACGGTCCATAAATTGGATACCCATCAAATGCATACCCAACAATTGGTGAATGAACGGATGCGCTTGTTGAAGCATACAATCGGTATGGTTTTGCATGGCTGTGGTAAGCTCCTTGTTGTTGTGGATGCGCACCTAAAGTAGAATCGAGTACAAACCCTTCAGCTAAATACACTTCAACATTCCATGTTCCTTCTCCATTACCATTATTTCCAGATCCATTGTAATGATGACCATTGGATAAACCAAAAATTGGAACACCATTGTTAAGTAATCCGATAGAACCTCCTAACGGTGATGTCGTTTTTGTAGCAGGAACAGTTGGTGTACGCGGAAATCGATACACATACCCTTGAGCAGTTGGAGCACCTGGATTCAAATATTGTCCCATTTCAGTTGTCATTCCATCTGCTTCAACCCATACATACGTTGCGTCATAACAAACACGTGATACGTTTGCCAATGTAGTACTGGTTGAAAACACGTAATTGGGTGGGTTGCCATTTGCGGCTGTATTTTCCCAATAACTGGCATATTCGCCTTCGTTCATGATCCAATTTTCCAATTCTGCTTGCGTAAAGCCATTCAATCCAACGAAAAATAAGATGATTGCAATAAAGTAGTTTTTCATAAATATAGATTTAACATATAGTACTTTAGACGACGCTTATATTACAATCCTTCGGTCAATGAAAATATGAACACAGAATCTCAGGTTATTAAGGTTTGGGGTAAGCAAATTTGGGGTTTTTCAGAAAATCACGGTCAGTTAATGTTTTTAAAAAAGCAATGAGATCGCGTTTGTCTTGTTCCGTTAATGGAATGTTTTCTGTCAATTGTTTTGCCAATGTTTTTGACTGATGAATGCCACTGCTGTAATGAAACAAAACCATTTGTAGGCTTTTGTATCTTCCATCGTGCATGTAGGGATAAGACAATTCGCAATTTCTCAATGTTGGGACTTTAAATTTTAAGGAATCAGCTGACTTTTTTGTAATTCCCATTCGTCCCATGTCTTTTAATAAAGAATCTGGTTCCAATCCATTGTTCTCAAATTTTCCACTTGTGAAAAGCGGTTCAGTATGGCAAGAAGCGCAGTTGATTTTGAATAATTCATAGCCTTTTTGCTCATTTTCATTAAAGCTAACACCTTTTTCTTTGCGCATCACTTTATCGTACTTCGCATTGTTGCTAACAAGCGTCAGCATGAATTGTGAAAGTGCTTTTAAGGTGTGTTCGCCTGTTGCAGTGCTGTCTCCAAAAGCATCATAAAAGAGTGCGCGGTATTTTTTAGATGACTTTAATTTATTCACCGCATCTGCAATTTTCAAATCCATTTCCAGTGGGTTTTCAATAGGAGCAAGTGCTTGAACATCTAGGTGATTCACAGATCCATCCCACATAAAACTGGTACTCCAAGCTAAATTGATCAATACGGGAGAATTGCGTGTTCCGATTCGATCTTCAATTCCATGGCTCAATGCGTGATCGACGTGGGTAAATGAAGTTGCGTTCAAGTGACAACTTGCACACGAAATTTGATCATTTCGTGATAAAACAGGATCGTAGAACAACTGTCTGCCCAATGCAATGGTGTTTTTGTTGAGTGGATTTTTCTTGAAATTATAACTCGGTTTTGGCCAATTATGTGGGATCGTTATCAGGGGTTCAGGTTTGAACCGAAAAGCAACAAGAACGGCAATTAAACAAAAGCTGATGAACAAATAACGCATCATTGACGAATAGAAAAAAGAGGAATGAGTTTTTGCGACAAGTTTACAGCATGTGCGCTTGGTGACATCACTTGAGGAAGATGAACAACGTCCAATTGCGCTAAAAATGCTTCCAAATTAAAGTCGATAACCACAGATTGTGCCATTGGAGTAGTTGAAAGTTGAATCGTAGAAAGCGCATTATAGGGTTCAATATATCCACCAAGATGGTATTCAAAAACATGATTCCGTGCAGTACAATTGGGCGTAAATCCTTCCAATTTGAAGTTGATATAACCGCTTTGCCAAGACCAATACATCCCCATTGTAGGATCTAAATCTCCGCCCAAAGCACCGCCAACATTGGTCGTACTATCAATTCCTACATTGAACAGAATGGCATCAAAATCGGGTGAATTGATTTTATTGAAATGCAATGTGAGTGATTCTTCTCGATCCATATCAATTAAATGATAGCTTTCAGATTCTTGGTAAACGACTTTATTGTTTTTCAAAAAACGAATCTCAGAAATATAAAATCGCAGGGTTTCAATACGAAATAATTCTGTTGAATCTCTTTTGTAATCCGTGTTTAAGATCAAACTATCTGAGCCCATTTTCGGGCAAAAACGCAACGTAAATTCCCCTTGCGCCTTTAAAAAGGGCACTTGTAGTAAGAACAAAAGAATAACAAACAACCTCATTTAGGTTTATTATTTCCACGGTGGGTGGGTGAAAAAAACAGTGTTGGGATCATTTTTGTAAAATCACGATAGTAAGTTAATTGATTTTCATGACAGATCTCTTTTATTTCTAGAAAATGCTGTAGATGTTTTTGTTCAATCTCGTCGTACAATTCAATGATTCTCGTCCGAATTGAATCCAAGTAAACTGAATCTGGTGATCCGCCCAAACTTGTATATAACGCTTTTCGTAATCTTAACTGTTCATCCTGGTTGCGATGAATCAAGTTTTTGTGTCCTTCAATTGACTGATTGTAAGCATGCACTTGATTCTTATCAAAATGCAGCGTTTTAATAATTAGCTCTTTGGGAAGCCTTGGTTCGGGATGCTCCGGTTTATTCCAAAAAATCATGTACAAAAGCACCCCGTTTGAAAGAAACAAACTAATAATAAGGATGCGGTTTAAGAACAACTTACTCATGGTACAAATCAGATGAATTGAAAAAAGCTCCTTGTTCTGTTGATTGTTGGTTTGGTTTACTTAATTCGTCTACGACTAACAAATCCGAAATAAAGAGCATTGCCAACACAATGGAAATAGCGACAATTAACCTTGGTGAAGCAATTTCTATTGCCGAATCCTTCAGTTTTTGCTGAATCCTTGTATATAAAAATGGAGGAGTTTCCACTTTGTTGATTTTTCGAAGTATGTCCAAATTATTTTCCATGGCTATTTTATTAGACGATAACTAACTTATTTTCCGTCGTTTTTAGGGTTTATTTTTTTTAAATTGTGTTTTGCACGTTGAATGAGCGATTCAACAGCCTTTGGAGTCATTTCCATTACATGAGCTGCCTCGTCTTGCGACATCCCTTCAATTTTAGTGAGAATGATCGCCGTCTTTTGTTTATCTGGTAATTGGTTAATTGCACTAAAAATCTGTTCAATTGCTTCTTGATCTTCTAAAGAAACACCTGGATGATCTAGGTGAAATAGCTCATGAATTAACTGATTACTTTGTGGATGAAACAGCGAAGTCAGAACGGCAAAACGCTTTTTTCGACGCTTGGCTTTTAAGAAATCCAACGCATGATTAACGGTTATGCGGTAAATCCAAGTTGATAATTTGGATGCTCCATTAAAGCTGTTTATTTTTTGGAAAATGGTTACAAATACATCTTGTGTAACTTCTTGCGCATCTTCCGTATTTTGAAGATAATGTAAGGCAAGGTTATATACTTGTTTGCTGTATTTAGTATAAATCTCCTCAAATTCCATGCAACCCGAACCAATTAGTAGTACAGAAAAGAACGGTTATAGTAAACTATTGCATTCGTTTTCAACAGAACCAAAGTAAACAAAAAAGCACCCTTCCGAGAAAAGATGCTTGAATTTTATTTAAATGCTCTAAGAAAAATTAGATTATTTGTTTTTAAAACTTCCCGTGCCGTCTTTTGAAAATGGCATCGTGCATATTGGTATAACTAACGGATAATTCAATGCTACCACCGCTATAGGCTTTCCGCATTTTGGAAATAGTTGCATCATACGATAAACCAAAACGGAATCCTTTGTAATCCACTTGAATCGTAGGAATAATAGCATCTTTTAATCGCATATAAGCACCAAAACCAAAAGAAGCATCTTGGCTATAGCCTGTAATTTTTGTTCCTTCTTGGAAGCGTCTACGTGCCAAACCGCCAAAGATTGTTTCAAAATGACCTCCTTGTACAAACTGAACTGCTTGCAAATCGAATGCCCAATCAGAAGATGGAATATCCATTGCAAAATTCACCATTCCAACATATTTCCGCTCCAATCGTTCTGAGCTACCTGTACGGTATTTCATTTGTGGTGCATTCGCATGATAAACCGCAAATCCTATTTGTAATTTCTTGGCATTATTTCGAGCAAAACTAGATGAACCTCCATTGTACTGATAGAACAATCCAGTAGAAACATCTGCATAACGAAATGAATTTAAGCCATCTCCTTCACCAGAAGCAATAGTAGGATCGTAACCAGAACCATTCCATTGGCTATCAAACAACAATTTAGACATATCACCTTTTCTGCTGCCAAATCCACCTTGTAAACCAACAGACAAGATCCCTGCATCTCCCATTGGAAGAACACCTGAAAAGGTCAATGCACCTGTTTGGTTTCCAAATTTAGCATCACCACCAATGTCGTTATAGAATGACAAACCCATTCCGATATAACCTGTATTTTTCCTCGGGTTTTTCAACAACGATAATTCAGCTGCAACTGCTGTTGACATGAATTGTGTATTTGCACCTAACCACTGATTGCGGTTATGGATTGTTACACGTTCCCAGCCATCATAAACGCCTGTTGCACCTGGATTCAGTAAAAAAGGCGACTGTAATACTTGAGAAAAGTGGAGATCTTGCGCCATACTGTTAAGCGACGCAAATCCCAGACTAATTCCTATGATCCATTTTTTCATGACCTATCGCGTTACAGTAACATTACCAGAAAGTGTTTCTGCTTTTCCGTCAGTAAATACTACTTCAATGATGTATGCATAAGCACCAGAATTGACTCTTACACCTTTATAGTTTCCATCCCATTTAAAGGCTGCATCAGAGGACATTACCATTTTATTACCCCAACGATCGTACAAATACCATGTGAATCGTGCTACATCTTTTCCAACTTTCGGGCTTAAATAATCATTCAAACCATCGCCATTTGGAGAGAATCCAGTTGGCATGAACATTCCATTGAAGCAGTTATCTCCTACTGGATTCGGATCACAATCATCTAATGGATTAGAGCCATTTGTTACTTCGGTTCCATCATTGATTCCATCACCATCAGTATCTGGGTTATTTGGATCTGTTCCAAGTGTTGTTTCTTGAGAATCCAATAAGCCATCACCATCTGTGTCAATGTTACAACCTGGGGAAGCATTTGGTGGATCACACGGATCAAGCGGATCTGTAGCTCCTGTAATCTCATTGCCATCATTGATTCCATCACCATCTGTATCAGGATTGGTTGGATTTGTTCCAGCTGTAGCTTCTTCCGCATTCGTAAGACCATCACCATCTTGGTCACAAGGTCCAGCGTTTGGATTTGGAATACATGGATCTGTATTTGCAGGATCGGCTTCATTGTTAAATCCATCACCATCTGAATCGATGATAGAAGAATCTAATGCATCTATGATTCCATCTCCGTCTGTATCTAACGGATTGGCTGGATCTGCACCTGTTTCAGCACCATCGTTTTCACCATCGCCATCTGTATCAGGATTATTTGGATCAGTTCCATTCGCTACCTCATCAACATTTAAGATTCCATCGCCATCTAAATCTGGATTATCAGCAATAAAAACTGCAATAATATTTTCTGGAGAATTCACTACAATAGCGTTTGTGTCTTCTGTGATCGGTAATAGAGTAGGACCAGTTGTAAATTCCCAGTGGTCAAATACATAACCTACGTTTGGTTTAGCAATTAAATTGGTGTTGATTCCACCAAAATAAGTTGTTGCCCATGGATACATTGGAGCCCAAACTGAATTCACTTTAACCGTTCCAGCACCAACTGGAGAAACATCTACAACAAAATTGAAAGGTCCTGTCAAATTATAACAATCGATAACTCCTTGTTGTAAAGCAATACATCGAGCATCAATAAAATCTTTCATTGCTTGCACATTTGCTTGCCATTCAACCATGGTTCCTCCCCAACGATTTACGTGACCTGTCATTTCTGGTGTAATTTGCAGGAGCATACTATCCAGCAATTGATTCATGTAAGCACACGAAAAATGCGTGTTTACCAAGTCAATATAACGGGTAATGTAGTATTGTTCTACAACAGGATTTTCATTGATCAATTTCTGCAAAATCTCAGTATGTCCTTGACCTCCAGGATTTGGGAGGTTTTCTACGTTACATGGATCTGCATTTGCAGATGGATCAGGAATTCCTGTGTAATTGATATAATGACCAAAACAAGCATCCATATCCCATAAGGCATAGCGCCATTTTTTCTCACTACCAGTAGGATCCAGACCTCGCCACCAAGAAGTATTCCAGTTCAACCAATCTTGATTTACAATGTAGGAATTGATGACAAAATAATCGATTAAGGATTTCCAATTGAGCGTATTATCAACATACGTAAAATTTGCAGCGACACTCATATTATTTGCACCAATATAGGCAGTTAATGCATCCCAATCGGATTGAGCATTTGGAGCACCATATTCCTCCCAAGTGCCGCCCCATGTTTTAAGATACTGGAGGTTGAACTTATCTTGTTGAGAATAAAAATCTGTGAAATCAGCATCATCTACTTTTTCACGAATTTCATAAACCCCCCAATATTGTCCATTGAGGTAAACAACACAAGGTCTCCATGTACGTTCATCTAATTTTAAATCTGCTTTTTGAGAAAGTGTATGAACAAATGCATCACGAATATGCGCACCACCTGTTTCGAATGGATAATTATCACTTGCTCCTGGTTTTAAGATTAATCGTTGAAATTTATCTCTTGTTGACTCTGGAAAAATCTGATGTTCAATATCATTATTATAGCCATATTCATCGCGCATTACATAATCAAAACCACGTTGATCATACGCCCATGAATCGTTTCCATGTTTATTGAATTGACCTTCACCTTTTCCTACAAATGTTTGATCATCTTCCCACAATTCAAAAAATCCTTGAGGAGTGATTTGATTTCCATTTAATAAGGATGCAACACTACCATTACCAGCACCAGCTATTGATAAAACGGGAACTGTATGGTTGACATTGATAAAATAGGTTCCAGATTGAGTAAAACTCAGTTGATCTGTAGAAAAAGCCTTTGCTCGTAAAACAGTAGTAGCGGCAATATTCACTGGCCCAGCATACAAGGTTGATGTTGCAGATGGAACAGAACCATCAGTTGTGTATCGAATAGTAGCAGCTCCATTTGGACACGTAATGGTCACACTTTGAGCACCTGCGTAAAACCCAGGAGCAAGACTAAAAACAGGCGTATCGGTATAGAAATTGATTGCACCCGTATTCGCTGCATTTGGAGTTGGTGTCGTAAACAATTTCCAATTGATACTTCCATCTGTTTGCCGACCAACAGAGTGATCGCCTTTTGTCATGTGAACAATTTGAATGGAATCCATTACGTTACCATTGGGCAAGGTGAGGATAATCCAATCGTTTTCTGTTTGTGTCAATCTGAAATTGGGATGGTATTGGGTTCCAGAAACCAAATTTCTGCCAGAGCAGTAAACCATTTTATATCCGTTTGCGGCGATCGTTCCAGATGGGATTAACCATTTTGTTAAATTGTTGTCATCATCTGAAAGGTAATATCCTGTAAGATCTACAGGTGCAGCAGTAGCATTGTACAATTCAATCCAATCTTCTCGTTCACCAAAAGCATCTGTAATGCCATTCATGTTGGAACAAGAGTATTCATTGATAAGAACTTGCGCCTTCGAAACTAGGGGGAGTAACGTAAAGAAGACTAGAATTAAGGAAAAATAGCGCGTAGACATGGAGATATTGTTTTACTTAGAGACTCTAATAATACGAAAAAGTTGCTTAATGCCTTGTATGCTTGTTAAATATCACACACATCTTTTCGTAACATAACCTTATTATGCTTTTAATTTAGAAACGATGCCTGTTAAATGTTAAATTATCAATTTGCAGTTTTTTATGTGATTTTGATGATGGATTCACATTATTTTGATTTAATATTGCCTTAACAATTTAATGATTTTATGAAAATACTAGCAATTCTCTCCGTAAGTGTACTTCTTTTCTCAGCTTGTAAAAAAGTAGAAGGTGAAGGTGGATCTTCTTCAATTACAGGTAAAATCCGTGTGAAAGATTACAACTCAACCCAAACAATTCTATTAAGTGAATTTGATGGTGCAAAGGAAGATGTGTACATTGTTTATGGTACAGGTGACAATACATTTGACGATAAAATCGAAACGAGTTATGACGGTTCATTCGAATTCAAGTACTTAGAAGAAGGTACGTATACCATTTTTGCTTACGAAGACTGTTTAGTTTGTGATGGAGGTGAACAAGCGATTATTACAACTGTGACGATTGACAAGAAAAAATCAACAGTTGATGCAGGAACTCTTACTTTGAGAAAATGAGACAAATCCTCTTCGTTTTTTGCGCACTTTCCTTGTCTTCTTATGCCCAAGATCGATCTGAAATATGGTTGGGTGCAGGTGCAAAACGAGAAGTTTCAAAGGATTTGATTCTAGGTGTACAATCCAATGTGCGTATTCAGACTTCAGGGAATGTGCAAACCTTGTTTCAAGAAATTGGAATCAAAAGTGAACACTTAAAATGGTTTCGTCCATCAATTGATTATCGCTTTATTACTTCTTATGCATTAAATGGCAATACAACTTATTCCAACCGTTTTAACTTCAATGCTGACTTTAGACAAAAAGTAAAAGAGGTGAAATTGGGTCTTCGGATGCGTTATCAGGTTGTTATTGGAGGTGGTGGTTCTTCTGGAACAGATCTTGATCCGGCTTTTAGGATTAAACCTTACGTGGAATATGCGATACCAAAAACACGTTTCACACCTGAATTTTCAACTGAATTTTTCTACAATCCTGTTTATGGACCATTCGGAAGACAATTTAATCGTGTTCGTTTTGGTTTAGGAACAACCATTGATCTTCCTGGCCCACATACCCTTGCATTTACCTATTATTATGGGCGTAAATTCGCTACTAAGATTCCTTACAATGAACATTTGTTCTCGTTGGAATACAGTTTTGAATGGCGCAAAGCAAAAGCGGATAAAAAGGTATCTGAATAACTGTTTTACCTCAGAATGTTAGTAGAGCAAATCTCTGCGCTGACTATCGAGTTTCAAGAGGATGAACATCATGATGGAGAACGACATTAAGGACGATCCTCCATAGCTAAAAAACGGCAATGGAATTCCTATGACTGGTGCAAATCCAATGTTCATCCCGATGTTTACGGCAAAGTGGTAAAAGACAATCATGGCTACGCTGTACGCATAAACACGATTGAAGGTTGAACGTTGTCGTTCGGCGATGATTACAATGCGAATCAGCATAAACATGAACAGAAATACGATTGTTAAACTTCCCATGAATCCCCATTCTTCAGCTAATGGACAAAAGATAAAGTCGGTTTCGCTTTCTGGAACGTGGTTGGATTCTACACTGGCTACACTGGCTTGCTGATAACCTTTCCCGAACATTCCACCAGAACCAACGGCTGCCATAGCACGGTTACGGTTGTAATCTTTTCCATCCTTTTCATCTTTTGCACTGATTCCTAATACCAATTCAATGCGATCTTTTTGGTGTTGAGCCAAACTGGAAAATGAAAAGTAAACCACACTTGAAACTGCAGAAGATAAAATCCAAGCGATTAGAATAATAATCAATACTCTACCACCTTCTCTACGAGCTGAAATCCATCTTAAAAAAAAGTAACCAATGATGGCAAGAAGTGTAATTACAAGTATAATTCCCACAAAACCAGAAATCAATAAACCTGGTAAAAAAGAGAATTCGTAATAATTCCGGCTCATTAACAAGGTAATTACAGAAAGGAACACCACGTAAAACAAAATCGGAATAAAGTGACTTCCTACCCAGGTTTCTTTGAATCGAATTCCTGTGAAAAAGCGTACAATACGCAATACAATTGGGTCAAAAGTGATTCCCTCGCGGTAAAGCACAAAAAAGAAAGAGGTAAACACCACAAACGTTCCTGCATCTGGTTGAAGCAAAATCATGAACATCGGCACCACAATAATTCCCAAAGCGAGGAATACGGTTTGCATGTTTTGCTGTTTGATGTTGACTTGACTGATGTAAGTACTGAGTGCAATGGCTGTTCCGATTTTAGCAAATTCGGCTGGTTGAATTCCCAATGATCCAAATCCCAACCACGCATGTGCTCCATTTACTGCGGGCATAAAAAGCACTAAAATCAACAGAGAAAACGTGAACAAATAGATAGGAATAGCAAATTTTCGGTAAATATCTGCATCAATGAGGAATACCAATAATCCAAGGAATAAAGAAACACCAACCCAAAGAATCTGTTTACCGTATTTTTGAGAGAAGTCAAACAAACTTGGGTGTTCAGGATCAAACGCTGCTGAATACACATTGGCAATTCCCATTGCCAGCATGATCATTACAATGCTAAATAACCACCAATCAACATGTTGGGTCAGCGAATCTTCCCTTCTCATTGCCTCTTTTTGGGTTTCGCTTTTACATTGAGCAAGTTGGCTGTCAAAATGCGGGTTTCTTTTTCTTTATCAACGACTTTTCCTTTCAAGTATTTTTCCATGATAAGACTTGCCATTGGTGCTGCCCAAACACCTCCAAAACCTGCATTTTCAATGAACACAGCAACTGCAATTTTTGGTTTGTCCAATGGAGCGAATGAAATAAATACGGAGTGGTCTTCTCCTTGTGGATTTTGAGCTGTTCCTGTTTTACCACAAACGATTACATCTTCTGCAAAACTAGCACGATGAGCTGTTCCTCCAGGAGCATAAACTGCACGTCGCATTCCTTCAATAACCGGAGCAAAGTGCTGTTGATCAACCATTGTTTTGTGTTTCACTTTGAATTGAGCTAATGGCCCGCTGTTTCCTATTGATCGCACGAAGTGAGGAGTATAATACCATCCTCTA
Source organism: Fluviicola sp. (assembly GCA_043721195.1). GTDB lineage: Bacteria > Bacteroidota > Bacteroidia > Flavobacteriales_D > Crocinitomicaceae > Fluviicola. The sequence goes on from JAYSRF010000276.1 coordinate 14,769, forward strand.
TTGGCAATAATTGCTGCGATATTGGCCATTTGTAGCGGTGTTACTTTTACTTCTCCTTGACCAATTGAAATGGAACGAATGGTTGAAAAAGCCCACGTGTGATGACCATACCATTCGTCGTAATAAGATGCATCTGGTATTAATCCTGGACGTAAACCTGTAATATCGGTATCGAATTTTTTCCCCAATCCAAAGCTATGCATGTAATCAGCCCAATGATTTAAGCCAACTTCTGCATCTGCAAACATGCTGCGTTTTTTACCTTGTTGAATAATTCGACGGGTAACAAAATAAAAATAGGGATTGCACGAGTGTTTGATCCCATCAGGTAAATTACCAGCACTCGGATGATTGTGACAACCCACCATGCTTTTATTGCAGGGAAAACCAGATTCAGGCGTAATGACACCTTCTTGCAAACCGATGAGCGCCTGTACTAATTTAAAAATGGAACCTGGAGGATATTCAGCCGCCAAGGGTCTTGGATACAATGGTTTTCCTTCATCAAGAAGAAACTTGGGATAATTGAGACCAATATTTCGCTTACCAACCAATAAATTGGGATCAAAACTGGGGGATGAAACCAACGCTAAAATCTCGCCTGTTTCGGGCTCAATGGCCACAATACAACCGCGTTTGTTTACCATCAATCGCTCACCGTAGACTTGTAATTCGATATCAACGCCCATTTTTAATGGTGGACTTTGGCGAGCAGTTGTGTCGTATTTACCACCTGCATACGATTCAATGGCGTTGTTCAAGGCAGAAGTAACGATGTATTTGATTCCCTTCCGCCCACGGAGTTCTTTTTCGTAAACCCGTTCTATTCCTGCACGACCAATGTGATCTCCGCGGCGGTAAAAACGATCTTCGTCTATTTCTTCTTGGTTCACTTCTGAGAGGTAACCAAAGATATTTGCTCCACCTGCAAACGGGTAACTCCGCATAGAAGTAAGGTCTTCATAAAATCCTGGGAAGTTTTCCAAATGGGGAGCAATTCGTACAATTTCTTCATTACTCAACTCCTCAATAAAAGGATAGGATCGCTGTGGTTGGTAATTATCTTGGTATTTTTTTGTGTCTTTATTATAATATTTACCTTCCTTTTTTCGAATTTTATAGAACCTGTTTTTAACTTCTTGTGGTGTCCAACCAATCAATTTCGCAAAAGCAACCGTATCAAAATCTACGATGTCTTCTTCGCACATCATGAGGTTATAATAACTTCTATTGGTAACGATTTTTTTACCGTTTCGATCAAAAACGATTCCGCGTGGAGGGGTAATTTCTTTGCGCTTTTCAGCAATTTCTTGTGCACGCAATTTCCAGGTATCATCTACCACTTGCATGAAAAATAAGCGCGCAAGGTAAACGCATCCAACAAGGATTATAAATACTAGGATGACATATTTACGTGCGTCAAGATTCATCGTTCACTTTTCTTCTTTGATACAAAGATAAGCTGAACTATCAAACTAAGCAGAAAAGAAAGTGGTACACTCAAAGCAATTTTACGGAATAGGAGTAACCACTCGTTTAATTTGAAAATTTCCACTAAAAAATACCATGTATGGTGGATGATCAATAAGGAACCAAACGCTAAAATAAACCAGCGCGTGCCCATGGTATAGAGGTTACTTTCTTCTACATTTTCGTAACCATCACGTGGCGCGAAAAATTTAAAGATCAACGGTCGACAATAAGCAAAAACAAGTGCTGAGGAGGCATGCAAACCGTAGGTATTGGAAAACGCATCGATTGTCATCCCGAAAGCAAACGAAACTAAGAGCAAAGGAACAGTTCCCATTTCAAAAGGAAGCATAAAGATGAACAAGGGATACAACATGGGATAAATTCCCCAATCAATTTCCAAGTTGTTCAAGATTACTATTTGAAAGATGGCAAACAGCACAAAACGGATACTATGTATAATGATAACTCCCATGCTTTTAATTGTCTTCTTTGTCTACTGGTGTTTGACTTTCTATTTTTTCTAATTCTTCCTGCAAGAGGTTTTTCACAACGTAGACATGTTGGATCCTTCTGAAATCTTCCGATATACGAACGGTAATATCCCACAATGGTTTTCCTTCTAAGTAGGCTTTACTTTCAATTCTTCCCACTGAAATGCCTCTTGGGAAAAGCCCAGAACCTCCACGAGTAACAACTTTTGCCCACTTTTTGATCTGCATATCGTTGGAAATACCAGTAATAGAAACACGTTTGGCGTTCAATCCATCCCATTTTAACAAACCGAAAGCGCCGCCTTTTTCAAGCATTACATCAATGTTGATGTTTTGCGTTAAAATTGTTTTAACAACGGCATAATTAGCACTTACGTGGTGCACAACGCCCACAACACCCAGCGAGGAAAAAACACCCATGTTGCGTTTGATTCCATGGTTGGAGCCAATGTTAATGGTCATGTAATTGTTGCGTTTGTCAAATGTGTTGTTGATGACTGTAGCAGGGATGTAAGTATATTGTTGGCGGTAAGATGTATCATCAATGGTTATTTGACCTTGATTTTCTTTGTACAACGAAAGTTTCAGTTTTTCTCTTAAACGCTTATTTTCCCATTGCAATTGGCGATTCGTTTTTTCTAGATTAAAGTGTTTGGTCACATCATTGCGCATTTCCAACACTTTTGCATTGACTGATCCAGCGGTACTTAAAAATTGCAAACGTGGGAAATCTGAATACGAAAAGTAAGTAGACATCGCCACTGCTTGCAGAATTGCAAACACCAAGAAAATTCGAAACCGTAGGTAAAAAGCGATCAAATTGCGCATGGACAAAAATAGTCAGAAATAAGCGAATGAAGAAGAGCTACAATGAAATTTACATGATTGGAATTCAAGTTACTCTAAGCGAAAAAAAATACTCGGGTTTTTAATCAAAAATACAATTGTGATATGAAATACAATTCATAGTATCTCCTATTTAATTAACCTTACTTTTCTTTTTCCGCAAAAGAAAAGTAAGCAAAAGAAAACTCGACGCTGTTTGTCCGTCAATGCGCTCCATTTGTGGAATTGCGACCGTTTCG
>JAYSRF010000277.1:0-17811 GCA_043721195.1 Fluviicola sp.
TTCACCAAATTCATTGGGTAAACCAGCATTTGGGTGCGCACTCACTGCGAATGGAGCTTGTTGAGATAAGATTTGCAAATATGGACGCATCATTGAAGCTCCAAGTGCACAATTTAAACCAATGCTGAGCAATGGCATGTGTTGTACAGAAACTAAAAATGCATCAGTAGTTTGTCCAGTCAAGGTTCTTCCAGATTGGTCGGTAATTGTTCCGGAAACCATGATTGGCAAACGAACACCACGTTTTTCATAGACTTCATCGATGGCGTACAAAGCAGCTTTGGCATTCAAGGTATCAAACACTGTTTCTACTAATAAAATGTCGCAACCACCATCCATCAACGCATTCACTTGTTCGGTATAGGCGTTGACCAATTCATCAAACGAAATACCGCGAAATCCGGGATCGTTTACATCTGGAGAAATGGAAGCAGTACGGTTCGTTGGACCGATAGAACCTGCAACAAAACGCGGTTTATCTGGGTTTGCAGCTGTAAATTCTTCACATACAGCTTTTGCAATTTGTGCGCTGTGAAAATTGATGTCGTAAACGTATTTTTCCAAGTGATAATCAGCTTGCGCGATCCACGTTCCAGAAAAGGTATTTGTTTCGATAATATCTGCTCCCGCTTCCAAGTATTCACGGTGAATTTGAGAAATGATTTCCGGACGTGTCAATGATAACAGGTCGTTGTTTCCTTTTAAGGAATGCGGGTGATCTTCAAACCAACCTTTGCGAAAATCGGCTTCTTCCAACGGATAGCGCTGTATCATCGTTCCCATCGCGCCATCTAAGATGAGGATGCGGTCTTTTAAAAGTGTTGTAATCGGTATCATGTCCAGTACAAAAATTAATGCTGGTCATTGAGACAATTAGTCCAGAACTGTTCAACTAGTGTTGCAGTTATTGGTAAACAAATAAAAAGAGGTGTCGAAGCGGATTTTCAACTTATCTTTTCCACATACTGCGGATTGGATTTGGCACCTTCTCGCTAGAGCGAGGGTTGCTAAGGTTTCGTAGGGCCTATCCCTCCACCTTTCTTTATAAGTTTATTTAATTGATTCAATGAACTGGTGCAAATATACTGTGTAAGGTTGAGATTATCTGTACATCGCAACTATTTTTTGTAGATTATCTCACTCCATTTTTCATTTTAGGGTGTTTCATTCGTTCAATTTGAATACTTTGACCGTAACTAACTCTTCCCTGCCACTATGGTATTTGTTTAGAATGAACAATTCTTCTATGGAATCATTGTCAAGATCTTTAAAATAGATGGAGGCATTCATAAAATAATCTGACTCTCCTGCAATTTTACATTTCCATTCAATTTTATGATCCACATCTGATTTCACTAAGAACAAATCAATTTGATTTTTAGCTCTGAAAAATGTGTAATAGTTGTTTGAATGATAATACTCTTTGATGAAATATCCGAGATCTTCTGAATAGAGATTTTCAAAGGTGTATGAAGCTGAATCATTTGTCATTGAATTGAGAATCAGATCGCTCTTCAATGAATAATCTTGTTCGACTAAAGACTGACGCAACAATGAAACACCTTCTTTTTTAACAACATAAACAGAAAGGACGTTTTGTTTTTCATAGAAGTCCATTGCGACTAACGAATCTGCAAAATACAAGGAGCAATTGGCTGATAAGTCTAATAAACCAATTTCTTTTAAAGGTGCTTGTTTTAAAACATGGCAACCCGTTATGATAAAAATAGTGAGGATGATAGCTGTCTTATTCATATTTAGCTTGAACTCGAAAAAAAGGTTCATGATTTTTAGAGTTGTCAAGTGTAGGACGAGCTACTTTTTTTCGTTCCATGAATAGTTATTAAAACTTGAATATGAAGGTAGAAATTAAAATTCAGATATTTACACTTAGAGTCAAGTTGATTCCAAACAAGTTTAAGAAGACTTTTATATTGAGATGAGAAGAATTTCTTGTACCACTAAAAAACGATCAATTGTATTTTTTGTAGATTTATCCTTTCCGTGTTCGCACAAAAAGTATGAAACGATTAATTAATGCTTTTGGTTTCGCCTTTTCTGGCTTAAAAACCGTTTTGCTTGAAGGGCGCAATTTCCAACTGCAATTGGGTGTGTTTGTGCTCGTATTAGTTTTAGGATTTTGGTTGCACTGTTCTGCTATTGAATGGATGTTTTTACTCATGGCTTCTGCAATCGTATTTGTAGCCGAAATGCTCAATTCAGCATTGGAGTTGTTGTGCGATCATGTCACTCCTGATAAACACTTTGCCATTAAACGCGTAAAAGACATAGCTGCTGGAGCGGCCTTGGTAGCGAGTTTGTTTGCGGTAGTGGTTGGATTGATCGTGTTTATTCCGAAATTGGTTTAAGAATCGTTTTTTCATAGAAACTGTTTTGCTCTCCTCCTTTCAAATAGGGAATTGAATGTGTACTTTTGTGCCGTAAATAGCCCGTTGGTATGACAAGAGAATCCGTATTAGAAGTCTTAGGTTCCATTTTAGAGCCAGATTTGAAGAAAGACATTGTTTCATTGAATTTTGTGGAAGAATTAATCATTGAAAACGATGCGATTACACTAACGGTATTTGCTTCCAATCCTGCTTTACATGCACGTAAACGGATGCAAGAAGCGGTGGAATTCAACCTAAAACGGGTTTTTGGAAAAGATACTTCGATTGCTTGTACGGTGAAGGGTTTACCAGCGGAAGGTCGTGCAGTTCATCGCAAAATTTTACCTGAAGTCAAAAATATTATTGCCATTGCTTCTGGAAAAGGTGGTGTTGGAAAATCAACTGTTACAGCAAATTTAGCAGGTGGTTTAGCAAAAGCTGGTTACCGCGTTGGAATTGTTGATGGCGATATTTATGGTCCCAGTATGCCAACGATGTTTGATGTGGTGGGCGAACGACCAACGATGATTGATGTGGAAGGAACACCGATGATTAATCCAGTGATGAGTTACGGGATTAAAATTCTTTCGATCGGATTTTTCACCAACCAAGATGAAGCGGTTGTGTGGCGTGGTCCAATGGCATCAAAAGCCTTGACTCAATTATTTACGGATGCTTATTGGGGCGAATTGGATTATTTATTGATCGATCTTCCTCCAGGTACAGGCGATATTCACCTTTCATTGGTACAAACCGTTCCTTTGGATGGAGTTGTAATCGTTAGCACACCGCAAGAAGTGGCGTTGGTAGATGCACGAAAAGGGGTCAATATGTTTAAATTGGATTCGATCAATGTGCCCATTGTTGGTTTGGTTGAAAACATGGCTTGGTTTACTCCAGCAGAATTACCTGAAAACAAATACTATATTTTTGGTCGCGATGGTGTGAAAAACCTCGCTGCTGGCATGAATGAAACCTTCTTGGGTCATATTCCATTGGTGCAAGGAGTTTGTGAATCTGGAGATGCAGGTCGACCAGCTGTTTTTCAGGAAAATACGCCTACTGCACTGGCATTTGAGGAATTAGTACGTATCTTTGTACAAGAAGTCAATGTGCTAAAAGCACGCAAGGCTGTAAAAGCATAAATTATGGTGCTGGATAAAGATGCATTAGCAATAAAAATCAATCAATCATTAGAAGAATTACGTCCGCATCTTCATGCAGATGGTGGTGATATGGAATTGGTTGAAATTACTGATGGAGGAATTGCACGTGTTCGTTTATTAGGAGCTTGTAGTGATTGTTCGATGAGTGTGATGACCATCAAGGCAGGATTGGAAGAAGCAGTACGCAAAGTAGCTCCTGAGATTATTTCTGTGGAGGCAATTCATAATTAAAAGAGGGAATCACCAGACCGATTTGTCTGACAACTCCCAACCAACTTTATTAAACTGTAAATGGGAATGTCTGAAGAACCGTCGTTCCATTCATTACTTCAACTTTATAATTCCCATTTGACCATCCTTTTACAATTAATTTGAAATGATAGGTTGACTTTCCTTTGCTAGGATATTCCAATTCTTGCATCACATTCTTCACATCTCCGCTTCCGTCTTTTACCACGCAATGAATTTTCATTCCCGCTTCACTTTCAAATTGAATGCGACCATTGACTTCAACGGGGCTTATTTGAATGACGCGACTCGGTGTGACTGCATAATTTTGTTTGGTTTCGTACCAAGGATCTTCTCGTTGAGTGAGCTTACTCAAGAACGTGCGCAATGCTTTTCCTCGCGGAGAATCACCATCTATACTGCTGAATGAATAATTGTTTGAAACAGCCCAAACAGCGCTTTGAATGGAGCTTTTATCATATTTTTTACCATCTAAAAACGCAGTCAGTTCCGTTAGCTTTGCATTGGTTGTCTTCGAAAGCTTCATTCCATTATTTGCCGTTGGTGCATGATTGGTTGCTTCCATGCAAAAACCATCCACCACTTGTTTTAAATTCGCTTTAGCATTCAGCGCAATGCCTTGTTGTTGAACGACAATTAAATCCTGATCTGCTGCCTCACTTGGTTTGAAAACACTTCCTCTAGGAATCGTGATATTCAATTCGGAATTGGATAAATTGGTGATTGAAATATTGACCGATTCACCCGAATACATTCCTGTCGAAGAATACTTACAGGACACCATTTTTTTGGCAAGTGCATCTTGTAATGTAAGAGTTACAGGTGCGTTTTTCAACTCTTGAAAGGCATAAAGTCCGACACAAAGTAGCATTAGAGCGCCTATTTTGAACCAATAATCTTTTCGTTTCATGACATGGATTTTGAATATAACATGTCAAGATAAATTGGTTACATTTTTGATGTTTATTTACGAAAAAACACTTTATTTTAACAGATTTAGCCTATTTCAAAATTTTTACGACGTTTTGATTTCAAGAGCACTATACAATTGATGTCGATCAGAGAAATCCAAATCAAGAAGAGAACCAAGGTGATTTTTTGGAGCAAAGGCAAGAGCAAAATCCAGGTTTCAGTAAAGTAGATAAAGAAATTCAATAAGATAAATACTAAACAAATGACACCAAAAAAGAACAATCCTTTTAATTCGTGTGTATACAATTCTCGAAAAGTTCCTAGTAATGGTATGGCAACCACAATTCCGCCAATAGCGATGATTGAATCGTGATAAGGAGTGAAAATAAAGGTCAAGAGTGTCATAGATGAAATTCCAGTGTACCGAATGATCCATTTATTGAGTTTTCGATCGTGGAAAAACTGTGGTAAATGATACCATAAAAAGGAAAGTGATGAAAATAGGATGATCATAGCAGTTAGCGCAATCGTTCGTCCAGTATTTAGAACGCCATTTTTCCCATGTTTGGCAATCAAATCACACCAATAATTATTGAACCAATCAAATCCTTTGTGTGTTCGATCAACATCTGATCCGCCAGGATAATAACTCGCTGCGATCACATATAACACAACAAAAAGAAAGATTCCTACCAATGGAATCACCAACCAGTTGTTTTTTGGAGGATTGATTTTTGAGGAATCGATTTTCACAGAATAGAATTCGTTTTTAAGTACGAAAGTACAAAATTCGCTGTTTCGGTTTCGAACTCAGGTTTATAGTATAAGTCTAACAGCTCATTTGGTAGTGATTTCTCAAAACAACCATTTATACTCCAATGCTATAACAAAACTGCGTGTCAACCCATCTGGTCGTATAGCGCGAACAATAAACGGCATTCCGAAACTCGCTTCTAATTTGTTTGAACGGTTGATTCCGTATTGAATAAAAACTGTACCATTCAGTGTTAAACCATCTGAACCGGAAATGTTTGTTCGCTGTCCGACTTCATTTTCGTAACTGTCTTCACCCAAATGATAAATAGGCAATAAACCAGGGATGATTTTCCAACGTTGACCCACCAACCACGTATAGGTCAAGCGGAGTAAAACATCACCTTTTCGCTGAAATTGATTCGTAGATTGAAACCCAGAAAGAAAAGCCGTACTGTCGTAATTACTCGAAAAAAAACCGTTGTTGTTTTGCGTAATGGGTTGTTGTAACGCAGCAGATAGCCGGAATGACTTCCATTCTTTGGAAATTCCAGCCAATAAATCAATCGTTCCAAGACTTGATTGAAAATCATGCGGAAGTGATAAGCCATTCAACGATTTTCCTCCGTTTGAAAAAGGAAATTTGATTCCAGCAGTGTAGGCTATTTTTCGTTTGTCTACGTATTTTTCTGTTAGAAATAGATCGGATAAACCATTTGATTGAATGCCATTCCCGAATTGCGACAGTTGGGTCACTTTCAAATCAGCGCCCCATTTTTCAGTAAATTGTCTTCCATATTCCACGTAAGAAGCAACTATGGTGATGTCATGATCTGCTTTTCCAAAAGAAGCACCAATTTTCAAGTGATTCTTGGTTTCACTTCTAGCAGAATCGCCTTCAGTAGATTTGAATGCGTCAACGGTGCAAAATCCTGCATCACTACATCCTTGACCAGCAGCAGAGAACGTTGTAAAGACGCTGAGTAAGCTCATTGAAAGCATTTTTTTCATGATTCGTTTTTTTGTAAAAATAAGCGTGTTGCATTCTTTGAATTGTCTTTTTGGCGACAATACAACTATTTTGAGTAGAATGTCGCCTTGACGACAATGTAGTTCTTCTTAAATTGATTAATTTGCAAGAGAATAGCAGATATATGATCATACTTTCAACAATAGCAATCCATCAATTGGAGTCGATTCGAGCGATTTTGGAACAACTTTCCACGGAAGAATTTATACGACCATTGCCTTTGCTAGAAGGGACTTCAATCGGAAAACATATCCGTCATACCTTGGAATTTCATCAATGTTTGTTTGAGGAATCAGCAGTTATTTCGTATGATAATCGTTCACGCAATGAAGCATTGGAAAACAACTTGGAAGATGCTCAAGAATGTTTGGATTGGTTGATTACACACTTGAAATTTGTTCAAGTAGATCGCGTGTTGAATTTAACAGTTCAATACGGTGAATCGGTAGAAGTTATTACTTCATCCATGAAACGTGAACTTACTTTTCTGATCGAACATACGGTGCATCACATGGCGATTTTACGCATTGCATTGAATACTTGTTTTCCAGCGATTCAATATGAAAAGACCTTCGGTTATGCCGATTCAACGGTGCGCTTTTTGCAACAATCAAACGTTACGCATTAAGATGTGCACTGTCAGTTACCTTCCTTTGAAAGATGCGAATTACATTTTGACATCTAACCGAGATGAATCACCAAAGCGTCCAAATGCCTTACCCATCAATCAGTATTGTATTGGCGATAAAACCGTTTATTTCCCCAAAGATCCACAAGCCGGAGGAACTTGGATTGCGACCACTGGAGATGATCGTACTATTTGTTTATTGAACGGTGCTTTTCAGCCACATGTGCAACAAGCAGGGCAAACCTATAGTAAAAGCCGTGGTATTGTGGTGCTTGATTATTTTCGTTATACTGGTCTTTTAGATTATGCCGAGCAGTATGATTTTGATCAAGTTGAGCCATTTACATTGATTGTTTTAGAGACTACAAATTCACAAACACAGTTGACCGAATTGCGTTGGGACGGTGAATCACTCCACTCCACAGCAATGGACGAAACAATTCCACATATTTGGTCTTCTGTCACCCTTTATTCTCCGGAAGTTCGTTTACAACGTACCAATTGGTTTGATCAATGGATCAACGAACATGTAGCTTTCGCTCAAGATAAAGTCATGGATTTTCACCGTTTTGCAGGTGAAGGAGATCAAACATCAGATTTAATTATGCAAAAAGGAAATCGTCAAACGGTGAGCATTTGCAGTATACAACGAAATGAAGGTTTAACAACTGCTGTTTATGTTGATTTGCTAAAAGAAGAAACGTCAAATTACTTGGTTTACCACGCATGTTAAAATTGCCCTTGTTTGTTTACCGCATTATTCGTTATGAATACTGGCCTTCGTGGTTGTTTTACCTTCCAATAATGTCGTATTGGATGTATTTATCCATTCGAATGCGATCACTCACTTTTTTCACCTTAGCGAATCCAGGAATCGAATTGGGTGGTTTTTTTGGCGAAAGCAAGAGTGCGATTTTATCAAAGATTCATCCCGATTTTTTGCCGAAACAATGCATGGTGGAAACGCGTAATGTTGATGAGGTGTTGCAACAATTAGCTTCTGTTGGGATAGCATTCCCATTTATCGCCAAGCCAGATATTGGAGAACGTGGCACCTCTGTAACCAAAGTGACAAGTATTCAAGAACTCACCGAATACATACAATTGCTGAAAGGAGCGCGTTTTATGATTCAAGAATTTTTGGATTACAGCGAAGAATTTGGTGTTTTTTATAGTCGATTACCAAATGAAAAAACGGGAAAAATCAGTTCTTTGACAGGTAAAGTATTTCTATCAGTAACAGGTGACGGAAAACAAACAATTGCTGAACTCATGGGGCAATCAGTACGAGCTCGATTTCAATTGCCTCGTTTTCTACTGGAACAACCTGAACGAATGAAACAAATTATTCCTGTTGGTGAAAAAGTTGTATTGGAGCCAATTGGCAATCATTGTAGAGGAACGGAATTTGTCAACGCGAATCAGCATATTACACCAGAATTGGTCGCACTATTTGATGAAATTGCCATTCCAATTGACGGTTTTTTCTATGGAAGATTTGATATAAAAGTGCGAAGTATAGAAGATTTACGAGTAGGAAAAGCAATTAAGATCATGGAGTTGAACGGTGTGAGTTCTGAACCTGGACATATTTACGATACACGCATGAGTCTTATCCGAGCGTATTATGATGTAACGCGGCATTGGAAAGATCTAGCTAAAATTGCCCAGCAAAATCGAAAAGATGGAGTTGAAAAAATACTGTTTTCATCGATTGTTAGGCTGTATGTACGGCACGTGTTGATGGGGAAACCGTTGTGATCTCAGAATAAAATCGAGGAAAATTGAATATAAAACGCAATAGTTAGTTCATTCCGTAATATTGCGGGATTGCGGAATGAACTAAGTTTATAATGCTTTAAACAGCCACGCTATGTTCGCGCAACGCATCATTTAACGACGTTTTCAAATCGGTTGAAGCCTTGCGTTTACCAATAATCAATGCACACGGAACTTGGTAATCCCCTGCTGGGAAGCTTTTTGTATACGAACCGGGAATCACAACTGAACGTTCTGGAATGTATCCCTTGGTTTCAATTGGGGTATCGCCCGTTACATCAATGATTTTTGTCGACATGGTCAACACTACATTGGCACCTAATACAGCTTCTTTACCAACACGCACACCTTCAACCACAATACAACGCGAACCAATGAACGCATTGTCTTCGATAATCACGGGAGCAGCTTGCAATGGTTCTAATACTCCACCAATTCCAACGCCTCCGCTCAAATGCACGTTTTTTCCAATTTGCGCACATGAACCAACCGTTGCCCATGTATCAACCATGGTTCCGCTATCTACATACGCACCAATATTAATGTACGAAGGCATCATAATCACACCCGATGCTACAAATGCACCATAACGCGCAATTGCATGAGGAACAACCCGAACACCTAATTTGGCGTAGTCTTTTTTCAAAGCCATTTTATCGTGAAATTCAAAAGGACCAACTTCAATGGTTTCCATCTTTCGAATAGGGAAATAGAGGACAACCGCCTTTTTTACCCACTCATTTACCGTCCAAGTACCATCGTCATTCGGTTCAGCAACACGTAATAATCCTTTATCAAGGTCTTCGATTACATGTTCAATTGCTCGTTGAGTTTCTGCTTGCTCTAATAATGCCCGATTCTCCCAGGCTGCTTCAATAATGGATCGCATAGTGTGTTATTTTGCAGCAAAGGTAATGACAATAAGGAATTGAAAATTGAAAATGTAAAATTGAAAAACAAATTCAAGGTCTTAACAGTGATCTTTTTCATGATTGATAGTCCTAGTGGTTGTAATTATGAATTATAAATGGAAAAATCATAAAGAGTGGATTTTGGTCTTAACCTCGATTTCCTTTATAATTTATAATTACCCAATTCATAATTTTCAATTTTACATTTTCAATTCCAACGTATCTTTGTACTATGAGTAAAATTCTATCGATTGATTTTGGGTTGAAACGCACAGGATTAGCATTATCAGATGAAAGCAAAATTTTCGCCTTTGGACTAAAAACAGTTGAAAGTAAGCACTTGTTGACCGAACTAAAAATAGTGGTTGTCAAAGAACAAATTGAAGCCATTGTGATTGGAGAACCCAAGCGACTCAACAATACAGATACACACATCACCGAAAATGTTCGACTGTTAAAACAAACCCTTGTACGAGAATTTCCGTTAGTAACAATAGAGTTGTTGGATGAGCGTTTTACCTCGAAAATGGCATCGTTAGTGATTTCACAAAGTGGTTTGAAGAAAAAAGATCGCGAACAAAAAGGGTTGATTGATGAAGTGAGCGCTACGATCATCTTGCAAGATTACCTTCAAGCCCGCATGAAATAAAGAAATGTGATAATTAATGAACGATTTTATAACTTTGTAATCTAAATTCATTAGAATGATTTTGCCCATTGTTGCCTACGGCGATCCGGTATTGAAAAAAGAAGCAATTGAAATTGATCAAGACTTCCCCAACTTAGATCAAGTAATTGCCAATATGTTTGAAACGATGTATGAAGCATCAGGAGTTGGATTAGCAGCGCCACAAGTTGGTAAATCCATTCGTTTGTTCATTGTAGATGGAAGCCCATTTGCTGATCGGGATGAAGACGAAGAAGAAGATCCGCGCGCTGCAGGAATCGACGGATTCAAGAAAGTATTCATCAACGCGATTATCGAAGAAGAGTCTGGTAAAGAGTGGGGCTTTGCTGAAGGCTGTCTCAGTATTCCTAAAATTCGAGAAGAAGTGTTTCGCAAAGAAGTCATTAAAATCTCGTATTACGATGAAAATTGGGAATTCCATGAAGAAGAATTTGATGGTTACAAAGCCCGAATCATTCAACACGAATACGATCATATCGAAGGCGTATTGTTTACAGATCACCTTTCTGTATTGAAAAAACGATTGCTTACAAAACGATTAACGAATATTTCCCAAGGAGTTATTGATGTTGATTACAAAATGAAATTCCCTAATTCTAAAAAAGCGCGACAATGAAATTAACTTATTTGGGAGTAGGATTCATACTTCTACTTCTTGTAGCTTGTTCTGGAAAAGAGGCGGTTCAAACAAAAGAATCCATGATTGAGGAATTGCAATTGTTTGAAGATTCATTGAAAAACAATCAACTTGATACGGTTAAGAACATAACGGTTAAGTACGCAGAAAAATGTTTAACGATTTATAGACGTTTCCCGAAAAGCGAAGAAGCTCCAGCTTATTTAGACAAGGCGCATATTATTTATTCGGGCGCAGGTTTACATAGCTTAGCCGTTTTATATGCGGATACGCTCATTCGAAAATACCCTGCTTATAAAAATCGCCCGATGGTATTGCAAAGTTTGGCCAATGCGTATGATTTATTTCTTGTTCCTCGGAAAAAGGAATTGGTAGAGAAATATTATTCCTTGTTGTTGAAAGAAAACCCTAAACTTCCAGCGGAAGAAAGAGAAAGTATTCAATACCGATTGGATCATATTAATTTGACCTTTGAACAATTAATTGAAGAACAAGCCAAGAACGTTTCCAATTAATCGTTAATTGCTTGTTAAAGAGATACGAATTTTAATTCTTGCTATTATCTTTGGTACAATACTAAAAAACAGATAACTATGAAAAAGATACTTTTTACACTTCTTGTAGCATTTGGCGCAACAGCTAGCTTCAATTCAGCAATGGCTCAGTTAGAAGTTCAAAGCGGAACAGAACTTCAAAACGGAGCCATCATTACATTCGCAAAAGAAGTACATGATTATGGTAATGTAAAAAATGGTGGAGACGGAACATGTACGTTTGAATTCACCAATACAGGAACAGCTCCTTTATTAATTACCAATGCAAAAGGGTCTTGCGGATGTACCGTTCCTGAATGGCCAAAAGAAGCAATCGCTCCAGGAGCAAAAGGCGAAATTAAAGTTGTTTACAACACAAAAAACGCTGGTCCAATCAATAAATCAGTTACTATTTCTTCCAATGCAGTAAACGACCCAGTTAAAGTGGTTCAAATCAAAGGAAGTGTTGCTGCTGCAGTTGAAGGTGCAAGTCCTGTTATCAGTACAGGTGCTCCAACTGGTCCAGTAAATAACTAATATTCGGGTTTTCCCATTCGATCCCATCTTTGTCATACGAAGATGGGATTTTTTTGCATGAATGATTGATGCCAAACAACTGAAAAACAGTCCCGAAAACAACGAGTGTATCGTTAACGATGTGTTAATAGATTTTGAGTGTAACAGATTAAAAGTATATTTGATAAAATAGTTAAAATAACAATCGATGAAAAAGATATTTTTTACAATGATGTTAGCCTTTGTTGCTTCAGTTGGATTCAACGTAGCAATGGCACAAGGTGACGTTCAAGGTGGAGCTAAAATTGACTTCGCAAAAGATGTACACGATTACGGAACGGTTAAAAACGGTGGTAATGGTACATGTACATTTGAATTTACAAATACAGGAGATCAACCTTTGATTATTTCAAATGCAAAAGGTTCTTGCGGATGTACTGTTCCAGAATGGCCACACGATCCAATTGCACCAGGAGAAAAAGCAAAAATCACCGTGAAATACAACACGAAAAATGCTGGTCCGATCAACAAATCGGTAACCATTACTTCTAATGCGTCAAATGAGCCTACAAAAGTATTGCGTATTAAAGGAAATGTTTCTGCTCCAGCAGAAGGAAGTCCTGTGAACAATTCAGGTGCTCCAACAAGTAACTAAGATGAAATTCATAGCATTTATATTGCTATTGTTCTTAAACACCGCTTTTGGCTTCGGTCAAAGAGCGGTGTTTTTTAGTTCTAAGCCCATCCATAAATTCCCTAAAACACAAGAAGGTGTGCAACTCAAACACACGTTCGAAATCACCAATAATGGCGATGTTCCGCTTGTTATTTCCAGTTACGATGTTGCTTGTTCATGCACCAAAGTAACCCTTCCAGGCCCCATTCAACCGGGTGAAGTTGGTAAAATTACCGTTGAGTTTGATACCAATGGAAAATACTATCAGCAAGACCGCAAAATCATCTTGCAAACCAATACCAAGAAAAAAATCGAATACCTCCGTTTTAAAGTGTTTGTTGTTCCGAATGAGGAGTAGTCCTTGCTCGATACATTCTCCTGCGTCGAACACTCGCAAGGACAGGATAGTTGTAGGATGATCAAACACTCGCAAGGACAGAATAGTTGTAGGATGATCAAACACTCGCAAGGACAGGATAGTTGTAGGATGATCAAACACTCGCAAGGACAGGATAGTTGTAATAATGATCGAACACTCGCAAGGACAGGATTACGGTAGTAGTTGTCGAATACTCGCAAGGACAGGAGTTGTAGTAATGATCTATGCTCGGAAGATTAGGTTCCTTAACTTAATCCATTGTCCCGTAGGGACAAAATAGTTTAACCAATTAAACACCCTAAAACCATCGCCTCGTAGAGGTGAGATGCGTGCGCAACATCCAAATCGAATTCTGCTAAATTGAAGCCTATTTTTTCCTACGTTCCCCTTCAAAAGCTGTCGTCTTTTGTTGACCATCCGCCGCGGCTCTTCGCTGACTTTACACACTTTATGGGAGACTACCTTACCAAGCCTCCACACTCATCTGAAACTTCTCCACACTCTGCTGTAACACCTCCGCGCTCAACGGGATTTGCTCCACACTCCACTGAAACTTCTCCACACTCCGCTGTAACACCTCCGCACTCAACGGGATTTGCTCCGCACTCCGCTGAAACTTCTCCGCACTCCGCTGTAACACCTCCGCATTCAACGGGATTTGCTCCGCACTCCGCTGAAACTTCTCCGCATCACTTTGAATTCACTCCCCACGCTCCTAACAACTCTCCGTAGACAACTTGCAATGTTCTGCGCGATGCTGACAACCTTCCACATTCTGCTGTTACAACTCCAAGCTGTACTTCATCCTTAATTTAAAGCGAATACTGTAAACGGTGTTTCCAGTTGGTGCTTTCAGAAATTGTATAGCAGAAATAAAACCTGTAGGTAACTAAGTGAGCATCCTTAACTTAATCCATTGTCCCGTAGGGACAAAATAGTTTAACCAATTAAACACCCTACAACCATCGCCTCGTAGAGGTGAGATGCAACGTCAAAAAATCACAGAATCTTAAGTGTCAATCCCCTTAACTTAATGACATTGTCACAGCGGGACAAAATGGCTTAACCGAAAACTCACCTCAAAACACTTACATGTCCAGTTAATTCCTTGTACGTTTCTGTTTCAGCGGAGGTGTAGATTAATCGGTAGACATAAACGCCATCTGGAACAGGTAGGTTTTTGTAGGTTCCATCCCAAAATGCTTCTGGATCGGTGGCTGTGAAGACCACTTCTCCCCAACGATTAAAAATCAATAATTCATAGCGATCCAACGGACAATCATAAACGGGTCCAAATGTTTCATTGGCAAACGCATTGTCTGGCGTAAACGCATTGGGTAAATAAACGGTGCAAAAACAACGCTCTTCTGCAACGCGAATCGTATATTCCATGCTTTCACAAGGCGTGGAAACAGTAAATGAATACGTTCCTGCATCGTTGACAACATAGTTCGATCCAACAGAACCATTCTCCCAAGTCACTGTAACCAGATCCGAAGAAACAGCTGGACCAATGAGCGAACTTTTGTCTTCGCAAATCGTGACCAAACTGTCGTATTCAACTACCTCTGAGAGAATAGGGTATTCATCAATAACGAGCGTGTTAACTTGACTACAACTATTCAAACTGCTTTCTACCCAATAAGAACCAGCATCACTAATTGAAAGTGTGTTTTCAGTTGAGCCGTTGTACCATTCGTACGCAGCTCCAGTTGAAAGATCGAGTACAATGTTTAAGGTATCGAAACTGCAAATAATCGTATCGGCAGGTAACGGATTTGGGGGCAATGGAATAATCGTTAATTCAAGCGAATCACTTGTTACACAACCATTGTTTGAGACCGTCACCCAAATGAGTCCGTTTTCACTAAAGCTGTTTTCGTTCAATAAACTTCCATCCGACCAAAGATAAGTACAACCAGCATTGTAGGCATTTAAGCTCAATTCCGTCAGTGCACAAATCGCTGTATCATTTCCAAGATCAACAATCGGGTAGGGGAAAATTGTTAGTTGAATGGTGTCGGATAAAACGCACGAATTATAGCTGGTTGTAGCGTAATAAATTCCTGAACTACTGGCGATATAGCTATCAGCAATCGTTCCGTCTTGCCAAACAATCGTTCCCAACAAAGGATTGGTTGTCAGCGTCAGTGTTGCGCCTTCGCATAAATTAGTCGAAGGACCCAGTTCCAATTCAGGTGCGGAAATTAAATCGATGGTGGCTGTGTCTGTTTCGATGCACGAACCAATGGAGATCGCTACCCAATAATCTCCCGGTTCATCCACCATGATAGCTGATTGTGTGCTTCCATTACTCCAAACATAAGCTGTTGCGAAAGGAGTTGTTGCATCCAATTCTGTGGCGGAAGTTGGACAAATGGTGACATCATTAATGTGGTTTGTTGGTGGTAAACATGGACATTCAAAATGCAAGGAATCCAATACAAATTCATACCCACTTCCAATGCGGTAATACGTGAAATTGACCGTAGTAATTTCGCCCGACCAATACACCCAAGCTCCTGTGTTGTTGTTTGCATTGGACGAATTTCCATCATCGGGTGTGATCAATGAACCCGCTAAATACAATGAACCTACACCACCAATTGGAACTACGGAACTAGGAGCTGGAGAAACGCCACTTAAATATTCTTCCGTAGTTCCTTGATTGTTTTGATTGTCTTCATCGAGGTCGAGAATGCGCATGCCAAAATTGTTGACAGGTGTATTGAATGTAATGGTCACATTCATGGTGTTTCCAGCAGTGTTTGCTGTTCCTGGGAATAATAACCCAGATCCATTCACTGCGCCTTCTTGATACAAAAAGCCTAAACTAGATGAGGTGGAAATGGTATACGAAATATCATGGCATACACCCAAATCATACGTTGGACTTTGTGCGTTTGTAACGGTAGAACCAGAAACCCAATTTAAACCATCGGTATAGGTTTGACCAAAAATGCTTGTCAAGATGCCACAAAACCAAATAAGAAAAATGCTACAGAGTATACGCATAGTCGATAATTTAAAAAGTTAGACTGTTGCAAAACCCTTTACTCTTCGTTACGTCAAAAATTCAACATCCTCATTTACAAATGTAAACTGCGGTGTTAAATTTTAATCGCGCCTCGATTAATGATTTTTGTAACAGTCTAAAAGTTGTTTTCGCGTATTGTTTTCCCAAATTCAATGGCTTTGTTGTTCTAGGATGGGCTTTTTACAAGATGGTTTAATTCAATGGGCAAAACTTTCAACAGTTGTTGATATTTCTCAAGTAGAAAGGTCTCAGAAAGCAGTATCTTTAACCGCTTAAAAGTTCCGATACATGTACTTGATTTTTGATACTGAAACAACGGGTTTACCACGCGACTGGAATGCACCATTGACCGATTCTGATAATTGGCCACGTGCAATTCAAATTGCTTGGCAATTACACGATGACTTGGGTCAATTGGTTGAGGCTAAGGATTTTTTAATTCGACCAGATGGTTTTGATATTCCGTTTGACGCTGAACGAATCCACGGAATTTCCACTGAATTAGCATTACAACAAGGTGTTTCGCTCGATGAGGTGTTGGTGGAATTCAATGATGCGCTCAGCCGATCGACGTTTGTTGTCGGTCAAAATATCAAGTTCGATATCAATATCATGGGAGCGGAATTGTTGCGACGCAAAGCACAATCGAATTTACATGAGTTGCCTGTTTTGGATACCTGTACCGAAACAACCGCTAATTTGTGTCAAATCCCAGGTGGTCGTGGTGGTCGATTCAAATTACCGACACTAACGGAATTGCATCAATACCTGTTTCAAGTTCCGTTTGGTGAAGCCCACAATGCAACTGCTGATGTGGAAGCTACGACTCGCTGTTTCTTCGAATTGGTGCGTCGTGAAGTTTTCACAAAAGAGGAATTACGCAAAGAAGTTGATTACTTCGACCGTTTTCACAAGCAGAACACCGAACAAATTGGAACTTTCGGAATTGTTCACATCAATCTCAAAGAAGCAAGTGCGAAATTAAAACCAGCTGTAGAACCTGTTTCCATCGATGTTGACAAAGAGGCGGCAAGAGCGCGGTTAAAAGATGTTCCATTTGTGCATTTGCATAACCATACTCAGTTCACCATTTTGCAATCCACCATGGATGTGAAAGGCTTGATCAACAATGCGGTTAAACACAAGATGTCGGCGGTAGCTTTGACAGACACCTCGAACATGATGGCGGCTTTTCATTTCGAAAAAGCAATTGCAGGAATCAACAAACAAATTCAAACAGAACGCGCAGAAGCGGAAGAACAAGGACAACCGTTTGACAAACAAGAAGTCATGCCCATTATTGGTTGTGAATTGTATGTTTGCCGCGATCGAAAAGATAAACAAAGCAAAGACAACGGTTATTTAGTTGTTTTTCTAGCAAAAAATAAACGGGGTTACCTCAACCTCGTGAAATTAGCTTCTTCGGCCTACACGGAAGGTATGTACTACGTTCCGCGGATTGATAAAACAATCATTGAGCAGTACAAAGAAGATTTGATTGTCCTGACGGGTGGTTTGATGGGGGAA
>JAYSRF010000278.1:0-52781 GCA_043721195.1 Fluviicola sp.
TCAACTTATTTAGGTGCTAAATATGGATTGGATGTGAATGGAAATTTGGTTTACGAACCACGTGATGAACATAAAGGTGATGCTGCTCGTGCGATGATGTATGAAGCAATTAGTTATACGACAGTTAGTGGAAATAACTGGGGGTTCCCTAATCCGATTAGTGGTTCTATCAATTACGGTCAAGATCAAGGCTTGTTAAAACAATGGCACTTTAATGATCTTCCAGATAATTGGGAAATTTCTCGTAATGATTATATTGACTCTTTACAAGGAAACCGTAACCCATTTGTTGATAGCGTAGATTACGTTTGTTACGTGAATTTCGTGAACATGAGTTACGAAGCATTAGGTTGTTTAGCTGCAATTGAAGAAGCGTTGAACGCAGGTTTCGTTGTATATCCTAATCCTGCGAAAAATGAAGTTTCATTGCACGTAAATGCAACAACTATTTCTTCTTACGAAGTGGTAGACATGCAAGGACGTGTTGTGTTGAACGCAACAGTAAGCAACTTAACTTTAGTCAAATTGAATACAACTGGCATCCAATCTGGATCGTATATCGTGAAAGCGGTAACACCTTATGGAATTGCACAACGTTCATTAGTGATTGAATAAAAAGCATGTTTAAATTTATTAGCATATTCTTAATTGGAGCAGGTCTTTCGGCCTGCTCTTCTTATTCCTACAAAGCCTATAATGCGGATAGAGTTTCTGTTGATGCTAAATCTGCAAAAGATCCTGAAATTGACTCATTAATTGCTCCTTACAGTAAAGCATTAGCTACAGAAATGAATCGAGTAATAGGAGTCGCTGCAAACGATATGCAAGTTGCACGTCCTAATTCAACCTTAGGTCAATGGGTGGCAAATACGCTATTGAACTATGGCAACGATAGTTTGGTTGTTTCGAAAGATTATCCAGTCATTGCTCTCTTGAATACTGGCGGAATCAGAGCTACGTTAACAAATGGTTCAATAACTGTTGGTGATATTTTTAAATTAATGCCCTTTGATAACCAGGTTGTTGCACTGAAATTACCCATTGCTCAACTAACAGAAATTGGGAAATACATCCAAAAATCAGGTGGTGAACCGATTGCTGGGTTTACAATCAATGGAGATGAGGTAAAATTAAATGGTCAGAGTACGACATCTTTCGACTATTTTTGGGTTATTACCACGGATTATTTAGCCAATGGAGGAGATAAAATGCTTTTCTTTCAAGCGGCAACAGAAAAAAGAATAACCCGCGTTTTATTACGCGATTTATTGCTCCAAGAGGTTGAACGATCAGGTAAAGTTGAGGAACAATTAGAAGAACGGATCCATTTTTGACATGAAAAGAAGAACTTTCGTACAACGTACAGGACTTATTGCTGGTGCAGCTTTAGTATCGCCTTCATTGATCAGTGCAACTAGAAAAAAGGATTTAAAATTGGTCATTTTACACACGAATGATACGCATTCCAATATTGATCCTTTTCCAGAAAATCATCCCAAATATCCTGGAATGGGTGGTGTTTCTAGAAGAGCAACCATGATTGAAAAAGTGCGCAATGAAGAAGAACACGTATTGCTGCTCGATTCAGGAGATATTTTTCAAGGAACCCCTTATTTTAATAAATTCAAAGGCGTACTTGAAATGAAAGTACTGAGTGAAATGCACTACGATGCGGCTACAATGGGAAACCATGATTTTGACATTGGCTTGGAAGGATTTAAAGAAGCTAAAACACATGCTAATTTTCCTTTTGTGAACGCCAATTATGACTTTTCTCAAACCTGTTTGAAGGATGAGCTGAGTGCGCATAAAGTGATCAAAAAAGGAAGATTGACGATTGGTATTTTTGGAGTAGGAATTGATTTTGACGGATTGGTCTCCAAAGAAAATACGGGTAATACGGTTTATTTAGACCCCATTGTTGCAGCTCAAGAACAAGTGCGCCAATTGCGTGAAAAAAAATGTGATTTGATTATTTGTTTGTCACATTTGGGATTCGAATATGCGACCGAACCTGAAAAAATTTCAGATAAAGTTCTTGCCGCATCCACGGAAGGAATAGACCTTATTTTAGGTGGACACACACATACCTTTTTGGAAAAACCAGTCGTTTTGAAAAATAAACTAGGGAATGATGTGATAGTGAATCAAGTTGGTTATGCTGGTCTTTATCTTGGTCGGATTGATATGTATTGCTCAACAGATAATCAGTTTGAGTTTCAGAGCACACCGTTGGCAATAAAGTAGGGATTCATTCGGTTGCAACGTATTGTATTTCAGTGTTATATGTTCCGTATTCCGATAGCTATCGGAATGCGGGATTACCGATATGTATATAGTTTAACTAAAATCCCTGATTTTTGCACTAGATCGTTGAATTTAGTTAATATAGAATTAGATTAATTTTATTTATATCGCAAAAAAAAGAGATTCCCACCGAAGTGAAAATCTCTTTCAATAATATATCAGGAATCTTATAAGTGAATCACTTCACCATAAGCCGCTGCTGCAGCTTCCATAATTGCTTCTGACATGGTAGGATGTGGGTGAACTGTTTTAATCAATTCATGACCTGTTACTTCCAACTTGCGAATGGCAACAATTTCAGCAATCATCTCCGTAACGTTTGCACCAATCATGTGTGCACCCAATAATTCACCGTATTTTGAATCGAAAATCAATTTTACAAATCCATCTTTCGCACCAGCAGCACTTGCTTTACCTGATGCAGAGAAAGGGAATTTACCAATTTTAATATCCAATCCTGCTTCCTTCGCTGCTTTTTCTGTCATTCCAACAGAAGCAATTTCTGGTGAGCAATACGTACATCCTGGGATATTTCCATAATCCAATGGCTCTGGATGATGACCTGCAATTTTTTCAACACAGATAATTCCTTCTGCAGAAGCAACGTGTGCCAATGCAGGAGTAGGGATCACATCACCAATTGCAAAGTAACCAGGAAGATTGGTTTGGTAGAAATCGTTTACTAAAATGCGACCTTTATCAACAACAATTCCCAATTCTTCTAAACCAATATTTTCAATGTTTGCTGCAATTCCAACTGCTGAAAGAACAACATCACATTCAATTTTCTCTTCACCTTTTGCAGTTTTCACTGTCACAACACATCCTTTTCCGCTAGTATCAACAGATTCAACTGATGCGTTTGTCATAACTGTAACACCGGCTTTTTTGAATGATTTTTCCAATTGTTTTGAAACTTCTTCATCTTCAATAGGAACAATTTGCGGTAAGTATTCTACAACAATTACCTCAGTTCCAATCGCATTGTAGAAATAAGCAAATTCAACACCAATTGCACCTGAACCAACCACAACCATCTTTTTAGGCTGTTTTTTCAAAGTCATTGCTTCGCGGTATCCAATGATCTTCTCACCATCTTGCGGTAAGTTAGGTAGTTGACGTGAGCGAGCTCCAGTTGCGATGATTAAACCTTTATCAGCAGTGTACTCAGTTACTGTTCCATCTTCTGCGGTTACAGCAACTGTTTTACCAGCTTTTAAAACACCATTACCTTTGATAATGTCAATTTTGTTCTTTTTCATTAGAAATTGAACACCATTACTCATTCCATTAGCAACACCACGACTGCGATCAACCATTCCATCAAATTCTACTTTCGCATCTTTGACAGTAATTCCATAATCAGCAGCGTGCGTCAAGTATTCAAAAACGTTGGCGCTTTTAAGTAATGCTTTTGTGGGAATACAACCCCAGTTTAAACAAATTCCGCCAAGAGATTCGCGTTCTACAACAGCTGTTTTTAATCCCAATTGTGAAGCGCGGATTGCAGCTACATAACCGCCCGGACCACTTCCAACAACGATAATATCGTAATTCATATATGTTCAATAAAATGGATACGCTGCGAAAGTAATCAATTCCATTTAATTGTAACTTCCAAAACCACCAGATTCATTGCGAAAATATTAATGATAGATGTAACGTTGGTCGAATGGGAAATCTTCGAAACTCACCACTTTGATTTGTTGAAAATCTGGATGATTCGCATTGATTAACAGGTTGTAATCACCTTTCACAACTGCAGATGGAACCTTCAACACACAATACTGATTATCATTGACAAATTGATCTCCAATCTGTTGTGTGTTGAGTTGATGCGGAAACATATTCCAGTTTGAATCAAGTGAATCGGGTGAAAGCGTTGGTGAAAAGGTTACTGAGTCTGGAATCTCAATCTCAAGCATGACAAAATCTTTCGGAAGTGTATCAAGTGATAAATGCACCGCAACTTCAGCCATTGCTAATGCTCTACTTTCTGACGCATAGATCACCTCCGTTCCTTTTGAATTCCAACGAGCACCGCACAAAGCGGCTCCTTTGCCAGAAAAATCGTTCAGGTGTTTCTTGCGTGTTAAACGATAAACGTTCATTAAATGTTGGTTTAAATAGTGATGTGTGGTTTACTTTTGAAAAGAAATAGATCAATGATTAAACAAAGATTCCTTGATCAATTCGGTTCAATTCATTGATGACTAATTCTTTTCCATAAGAATCTTTGAGCAGTTCTAAAGGTTTCATATTTCCTAAAGCTGCATTTGAACGATTGAGCCAGCTGTAGAATTGCTCTTGGCTGTCAAAGATCGTTTCGCCTAGTTGTGTAACTTCTGCCAATTCGATGATTTTTTCTGAATGTATAGGTTTGAAAATGAAGTCTTTTTCAACTTTATATCGTTGCAAAGATTTCGTCGATATATTGAGGAAATTTGCCCAGTCAATATCACTGAAAGGTGTTTTTAACCGTATGGCTGAAAATAAAAAATAGGGAATTCCTTCGCGAATGGAAAGAACCAACAGCAATTTATGACGAAAAAAATCATTGTAAGTGATGTTTACATCTGAAAAATGCATGTTGCTTTCTTCTTGAACATAAGAAACAAAACGTTGAAGACTGTTGTCAATACTAGGGTTTTTTAGTGTTCCCATAATAATTCAATTTTATTAGAAGACATTTGTCCACTAAAATAAGACTTTTTTCTTGAACTCATTCTGTTTTTCTATTTTTTAACATTTCAACGATTTATTTGAGCGAATGGATCGATTTTTCCTAGATTCTTAATTGAATTTCTAATTTTGGAGAAATTTAGTACGTATGGCTTCATATTTCCTTTCAATCGAAAACGTCAATCAGCAATACATTCAATTTCGAGTGGATTTTAAGCACGCACCACAACATGCGCTTATCCAATTGCCACGCTGGCGTCCAGGAAGGTATGAATTGGGGAATTTTGCCAAAAATGTGCGTAATTTCCGCGTTTTTGATGGTGATGGAAATCCTTGTTTGGTTCAAAAGATCGATTCAGCAACTTGGAAAGTTTCGAATGAGAAAGTGACTGATTTACGTGTTGAATACAGTTATTATGCAAGCGAATTGAATGCTGGGTCTACTTTTCTCTCGAAAGACCAGTTGTATGTAAATCCTGTCAACTGTTTTATCTATTTGGATGGAAAAATAGATGAATTATGTACGATTCAGCTAGCTATTCCAGATCATTGGAAGATTGCAACCGCACTGAAACTAGAAGGAAAGCAACTTATTGCAGTTGATTTTCATGAATTAGCAGATGGCCCGTTTATTTGTTCAGATCAATTGCAACACAACCAGTATGAGGTGAATGGGACGCTATTTCACCTTTGGTTTAATGGGGATATTCTGGTTGATTGGGATAGAATTCTGACCGATTTTAAAAAGTTCACAGAAAAACAATTGGAGAAATTCCTTGAATTCCCCGTGCCGGAATACCACTTTTTCTTTCATATTTTGCCATACAAAGCGTATCATGGGGTTGAACATCAGCATTCAACGGTGATTACCCTTGGACCAACTTATGATATTTTTGGTGACTACTATTCAGAATTATTGGGAATCAGTTCGCATGAACTATACCACGCTTGGAATGTCAAGGCGATTCGTCCAATAGAAATGTATCCCTATAATTATCAGCGAGAAAATTTTTCTAGATTGGGTTATTTATGTGAAGGTGTAACAACCTACATGGGTGATTTAATGCTCTATAAAAGTGGTGTTTTCGACGTAAAAGATTACCTACGTGAAATGACCAACCAATTGCAGAAACACTTTGATAATTTTGGACGATTCAACTATTCAGTTGCGGAATCTTCTTGGGACACGTGGTTGGATGGTTACGTACCGGGAACCCCAGGGAGAAAAGTATCCATTTACACCGAAGGATGTTTACTTGCATTTGTAACAGATATATTGATTCGTAAACAATCGCAGGATAAGTTTGGCTTGGATGAAGCAATGAAACGTTTGTACTTTAATGTTGCTTTACAAGGAAAAGGTGTAAGCGAATCCGATTACCGTTCATTGATTTGTGAATTAGGTGGAGATGAAATGAATGCTCTTTTTGATGATTACTTTTATGGAAATCGTCCATTTGAAGCTATTCTAACGGATGCTTTTGAAACAATTGGAATAGAATTGTTGCATCAGCCCTCTAAACGTTACAGTTATGCTCGATTGGGTTTTAAATCCCTTCAAATGGGAACAAACTATGTCGTAAAAGCAATTTACCCTGGTAGTCCAGCTGATCTTGGTGGTTTCATGCTGGAAGATGAAATCATTGCAGTTAACCAATTTGTATTGAATGGTGAGTTGGATAAATGGTTGGAATACCTAGATGATAATCAAAAAACTTTTACCATTCTTCGTGGAGGAAAAGTGATTGAATTAACAGTGCCAGAAGTACAACGCAATTTTTACCTCGATTATGGTTTGCGTTTAATGGAAAACCCAAATGGAGCTCAGAAAAAAGCATTCGAGCATTGGAGTAAATAAAGAAGAATTAAAAATGGGCCAATTTTCATCAGCCCATTTTAAGTAGTAGTAGAATAGTGTGTTTTTTATTTAATCAGTGACACATGTCCTGAGTAAACAAACTTTTTATCATTTCCAGAATCACGGAAGCGAATCGTCCAAGAATAAGATCCTTCTTTTGCCAACTCACCGTTATAGGTTCCGTCCCAACCTGCATCAACATTATGGGATTCAAATAAGATTTCTCCCCAACGATCGTATATAGTTAATGTATAGCTAAATGGATCAAAGCCAGAGTAAAATACAGGTACAAAGGTGTTGTTGTATTCATCACCATCAGGAGTGAACGCATTGGGTATATGGAAAATTAATTCATCCTCTATTTTCACTGTAACTGAAGTCGAATCCATACAACCAGCAGCATTGGTAGCAAATAACATGATTGTGTAATTCCCTGGTTCTGTTAAGTAAGTATGTGCTCCGCTAACGGCATTACTTTGTGCTCCATCTCCAAAATCCCATAAATAACTGGTTGCATTTGTAGAGGTATTCAACACATTGAATGTAGGATTCATAACTGATTGCGTATAATCATCAACATCAAATGATGCATCAGCAACAGGCACTACACAAATGTAATTTTGTAAAGTCATAGTGTTTGTACATCCATTACTTGTACTGGTTAAGGTAATATCATAACATCCAGCGTTTGTAAATTGATGGCTCACAGATCCCAGTTGAGTTGAATTTGCACTTCCGTCTCCGAAATTCCAACTGACTGAATTACTCGCAGGAGCACTTTGGTCTGTTATGTTAACTATTAATGGAGCGCATCCAGTCAATAAATCACTCGAAAATTGAATTACAGGAAGCGGATTAATTGTAATAGTAGTCGTTGCCGGGTTTGAACATCCACTTGCAATTAAATACGTAATTATGTTTGCGCCACTTGTTGCTGTTGTTGGATCAAATTGTCCAGTTGCAGCATTGGTAATTCCTGTACCACTCCATGTTCCACCAGGAATAGATACTGAAAGATAGACAGAATTGTCATTTTCACAGAATGGACCAACAGCTGTAATAACAGGTTGTGTATTAGGATTCAATACGACTGTCGTGGTTGCTGAACTAGAACAACCATTTACCGAAACTGTAACTGTAAACAATCCAAAATCTGCATTTGTCATACTGGCAATACTCGGATTTTGTGTCAGTGAATTAAAACCATTTGGTCCAGACCATGAGTAAGTTCCGTTCACGACGTTACTTGCAGTGAGGTTTAATTGTGCGCCCAAACAAAGCGGACCATTATTTGCCGCTGTAACCATTGGTATAGGATTAATTGTAAGTGTAAACGTTATTGGAGTGCCGATGCAAGTCCCAACAGAAGGAGTTACGGTAATGGTGGATGAACTAGCGACATTTGATGAATTTGTTCCTGTAAAAGAAGGAATATCACCTGATCCACTTGCACCTAAACCGATTGTGGTATTGCTATTTGTCCAATCGTAAACAGTGCCTACAGGGCCTCCTGTAAATAAAACAGCTGCCACATTTGTTCCTGTACAAACCGTTTGATTTGCAACTGCATTAACTGTTGGAATCCCTCCAACTGTAACAGTTACGGTAGCTGTACTAGTACAGCCCGCAGTTGTACCTGTTACCGTATAGGTAGTTGTAACCAAAGGATCTGCAGTAACACTTACTCCAGTTGTTGCCGAAAGCCCATTTGGCGGTGACCAACTATAGGTAGTTGCTCCACCAGCAGTAAGAATGGAATTCGAACCGCTACAAATAGTAACGTTCGGTGAAACGGTTGTATTCGAACCGTTCACTGTAATGGTAAAAGTAATGGGTGTTCCCGTGCATGCACCATTTGTTGGTGTAACCGTAATGGTGGCAGTAATGGGAGAGGCAGAAGCATTGGAAGCAGTAAAACTAGGTAATGAACCTGATCCGTTTGCACCCAAACCAATGGCAGTATTGGAATTTGTCCAATTATAAACAGTTCCAGCAGCACCACCAGAAAATGCCGTAATTGGAGTAACCGTACCTGCACAAACCGATTGATTTGCAACCGCATTTACAACAGGTGCTGGGCTAACTGTAACCGTTACAGTTGCTGTACTTGTACATCCAGCCGTTGTTCCTGTTACAGTATAAGTTGTTGTTGTAGCAGGGGTTGCTGTAACTGTTGCACCAGTTGTGGCTGATAACCCAGCTGCGGGAGACCAAGAATAAGTTGCAGCTCCATTAGCTGTTAATGTTGTACTTCCTCCAGGACAAATTGTTGTACTTGGTGAAACACCAACTGTTGCACTATTAACTGTAATTGTTGTTGAAGATGCTGCATTACATGGTGCAGTTCCAATCGTATAATTAATGGTATGTGTTCCTAATCCAGCAGTTGCAGGGTTAAATAATCCTGTTGAAGAAACCCCAGGTCCAGACCATGTTCCGCCCATATCTACAGCGTTTAATTGCACAGATCCAGAAGAAACACAAAATGGTCCTACTGGTGTAATCGCTGGATTTGGTGGTCCTGTTTGAGCACCAGGAAGTGGACCTAGTTGAAGGGTGAAATTTGTGGAAGCATTACTCCAATTTTCAACTACAATCATGATTTCTTGGCCTGCAACAACATTTGGTGCGGTAACAGAACTTGCGCATGGGAAGGCTGTTCCAAACTGATTACAACCGCTTGATGAAGAGGCATAATTACAGCCCAACTCATTGGCAGGATTTTGAATAGCTGTGCAAGGAGCCACACCACTTGGGATATTAAATACCGCTACATCTAAGAATCCAGAAGCGGAATTTCCATCAATCAACATATTTAATGGCCCAGATGATGTAATGTGCAAAATGATATAGCCTGTACTTAGTCCAACCCAATCTAAACAGCTACTCACAGGAACCCCAGGAGTAACAAAATTAAATGGACCTGCTGTTCCAGGAGTACAAATAGAAGTGTTCGTATTACATTGTCCGTATCCGCTCAATGAAACGAGAAGTGTCAGCATGACAACTCCAAAGTAGTGTTTGATTTTATTCATGGCCCTCGTATCCAAAATGATCAATAATTGCATCGATTTCCTCAGTCGAAATGGTTGCATTTACAAAGACTGTCACCTCTAGTAATTCTGTATCAATTTCCATTGAAAGAATAGTGGAAGCATAATAGGAGCTTAGACGTTGAATCACACGTTCTTTTTTCTCTTCTGGAAGTGCTTTATAAATGGGGAACTCAATTCGAAGTGAGCCGTTTTCTAATGTTTGAGTACGAATAACAGCTTTAGGTCGATAGCCTAATTCAAACAATTGTACATCTAGATCACGTGTCGATTGAGATTGTTCAATAAGTACAGCACGCTGATTTAATAGATCAGTAATAGTGGAATTCGTCGCCGAATTTTGACTCATTGCAATACTTGAAAACAAGCTAAAAAGTAAAACCAATAAATAGGAGGAGTTCCAACTATTAAGGCTTCTACTTTGTTGTAATCCATTTGTTTTAAGACTGTAGTAGTGTCGCATCGTAAAATGGGTATTAGTAGTAATGAATTTCAGACGAAGAAATACTCGCTTGGTTGCCAAATTAAACACAAATTTCAGTAAAATTTAACTCATTAAATGATTGGCGGTTTTAATGGTATTATGAATGGTTAATCGATACAGATTAGATCGTCCTGTTTCAATTCATCTATAAAATGAATCGATTGGAAGAAAAAATGAGCATAAAAAAAGGGCTTCTGATTAGAAACCCTTTATAATGTCTGGTGCAATAAATCAAAATTTGTAACTAATTCCCATACTTGGAAGGAATGGAAATTGGTAAATCACCTTATTTGTTACACGATTCACGTAGAAAATATTGTTACGATCATACGCATTGGTGATTGCAGCAACAATTTCTAATTGTGTCGAATTTTTGAATTTGAATTGTTTTTTCACAGTGATATCTAAACGGTGATAGAACGGAAGTCGTTTGCTATTGTAATCACCTAATAAAATACCTACTTGATTGGAATTACTCGTAGTATAATCAGAAGTTGTTCCTTGACCGAAATCATCATTTTGATAGAAACCTGTTGTTGGTGTAAATGGAAGTCCAGAACCTAAATTCCAGCGTACATTCACTTCTAATGTTTTCTTGGCACCAAATACATACGTTCCAACTAAATTGATATTGTGTCGTCTATCAAATACAGGAGCATACGATGCAAATCCGTCCCAACGAGTTGATTTTCCATAGGAGTAAACACCCCATAAGAACAATCGGTTTTTGGAATATTTCAATAATACATCAACTCCATACGATTGACCAGATTCAATCAAGAAGTCTTTTTTGTAAACATCATCAATATCATCAAACTCTTCTACGTCTTCATAAATTTTATTCACATTGATATTGCTCAATTGAGGGAAGTATTTGTAGTAACCTTCAATGTTCAATGACAAGTATTTTGTAAGATCGTATTCAGCACCTAAAATGGCATGCCATGAATATTGAAGACCATTTTTCGGTTTTTTAGTCTTATTGAATTCTGTAATAAAGTTCTCTTGAACGTTTGTTGGTGCAGATAAAAGACCGTTGAATAAGTTGACAACATCACGATCTGAAGACGCCGAAGTGAAATTTTGGGAGTAACGACCACCAGAGAATTTTAAACGAAAGTTTTCAGTAGCATTGAATTTAACACCCAATCGAGGTTCTGGAGATATAGTTGACAATGAAGCATAAGCTTGAATACGAATCCCAGGCTGAATAACAAATCGATTCGTGACTAATTTATAATTAAAATAGGCTCCAATCTCTGTCGTATTGGAAACAGCTTCGATTTTTGAAGCAGCTTCGTTATACGTTAAATAATTAGTGGTGAAGATATTCATGTTGATTCCATAATCCATCTGACTTTCTTTTTTCAAAAAGTAGGAGAAATCAAAACCTAAATCGGCACCAAATATTTTACTGTTTCGCTCAAAAGCACCAATCTCTTGAAATGTTGTATTGTAATTGGAGGCATTTAAGTGACCTTTAATAAAAGTAGGTGCTCCAGATGGAACTAAAACAAAGGACATTCCACCACCTGCTTGTTGGAAGCTTAAGTTTGCAACTTCATTGTAATTCACTTTGTCATTGTTATGGAAACCATAAAACGAAAACTTAGAACCGCCATTTGCAGCAATGGTCATTTTACCATATAAATCAGTGAAATTATACGGTAAGCCATTCCCGTCATTTATTCCTCGGTAGAGTGATTTTGACGTATAATCTAATAATGAATGTTTCGCAGAGAATACATAAGAAGCAGCACTACCATTCGATTTTGATTTCCAAATAGGACCTTCTAATACGAGTTTTCCAATAAATGGTGAAACGGATAATTTACCTCCGAAGTCTTTCTTATTTCCATCACGGTAAGTAATATCCATGATGGAAGAAATACGTCCACCATATTTTGAACCAAATCCACCAGTGTATATATCTACGTTTTTGATCAGTTCTGTTTCAAAAATGGAAAAGAAACCAATTGAGTGAAATGGATTGTAAATGGTCATACCATCCAACAACACTTTATTTTGAATCGGGGTTCCTCCACGAACATATAGCTGACCTCCTTGGTCACCAGTCGTAACAACTCCAGGAGTAACAGAAAAAGCACCAACAACATCGTTCTCAGCACCCATTCCCGGGATTCGCTCTACGTCTTTTTTAGACATGCTATTCACAGAGATCAGTACTTCTGTGGTTTTGCGTTTTGTTTCAGCTGAAACAACAAATTCTTCAATATCCGTAACATTATCAGGTTTTACAAGGTCAACACGAATGTCCGTAATACCGTCTTTTTTCACTACATTGATTTCACGTTCATGCGTTACAAAATCATTGTTTTGAACTTTTAATAAATAAGTTCCCAGATCTACTTTAGGGAAAGAAAAGAAACCATCAACATCTGTAGTAGCTCCTAGAATCTGCTTTCCTTTTTCAGTGGGAATTAACAATACTTTTTGAAATGGAATTAATTCACCATTGGTGTTGTCATAAATGAATCCACGAATCATGTGATCCTGTGAAAACGCAACATTGGTTAGGAAAATAAATGCAATTAAGGAGAGAAAAAGTTTCATAAGTAAACATAATAACGCTTTTCAGCGGCTTCGAAGGTACATATTTACTACATATTGATGAGTCAAATGTGAAAAAAATGACTAATGGTATTAATTATTGAGTCAACTGTTCATGTGCATTATTGATTGCGCAAACGTTTTTTTGACTCTTCCCAATAGACATCCATTTGTTCTAAATTCATTGAAGAGAGGTCTTTTCCGTCTGTTAGGATCAATTCCTCCATTAAGGTAAACCGTTTTAAAAATTTTCGATTTGTACGTTCTAAAGCATCCTCTGGGTTGACATTTAGGAAACGTGCATAATTCACCAATGAAAATAATACATCACCAAATTCATCTTCAACTGCATCTTGTTGGTTGCTCTCAATAGCTTCTTGTAACTCTTCGAATTCTTCGTCCACTTTAGCTTTTACATCTGCAATTTCTGACCAGTCAAATCCAACTCCTTTCACTTTGTCTTGAATACGAATCGCTTTTATGAGGGCTGGTAAAGAAACAGGAACGCCTTGTAATACCGATCGTTTCCCTTCTTTTAATTTTAATTTTTCCCAGTTTGATTTCACTTCTTCTTCCGAATTCACAACGACATCTCCGTAAATGTGTGGATGTCTGTAGATGAGTTTTTCGCAAATCGCATTCAGTACATCTGTTACATCGAAGGCACCTTGTTCGCTTGCAATTTTTGCATAAAAAACCAAATGCAAAAACAGATCGCCCAATTCTCCTTTTAAACTTTCTAAGTCGTTGCTTGTTATAGCATCAACTAATTCGTACGTTTCTTCGATGGTTAAGTGACGTAAACTCTCAAGTGTTTGCTTTTGGTCCCAAGGGCATTTTTCACGCAATTCATCCATTACATTCAGCAGGCGTTGAAAAGCAATCAGTCTGGGGTCAAGCGGATTAATCGTATTGAGCGTATTTTCCATGGTGCAAATTTACAACAAACAAAAATTCTCGTAATTTTGATGGATGAATAAGTTGCTTATACTTCTTTTGTTGATTCCATTTTCATCATTGGCTCAAGTTGATTCAACAGAATCTTATTTTATTTCAGTCAAACAAAAAAGTGGTTTTTTAGCTGCTCACCGCGGGGTTATGGGGCATTTGCCAAAAGAACCTGCTTTAGGGGGCGAAATCTCCTTTTATAAACGTGTTGGTGGAAATAGAGCCTGGCATCAGCCTTATAAACACCCCTATTTTGGTGTGACAATTTTTGGATCAACAATCGGTAATAATGCTATTCTTGGTCAAGCAATTGGTGTTTATGGTTTTATAGAGTTCCCCATGAATAAAGGGAGGAGACATCACTTGACTGGTAAAATTGGTTCCGGTTTAGGTTATATCACAAAAGTATTTAACCAAGAAACCAATCCAAAAGATGTTGCGGTGAGTACACATGTGAATGCATTGATTTGTCTCGGAATTCAAGGACGTATTCGTCTTGCTGAACGTCATGAATTGATCTACAGTATGGACTTATCACATTTGTCAAATGGTGCAATAAAAGTTCCTAATCTTGGAGTGAATATGCCTTATCTTGGTCTGGGATATGCCTATAAAGTGCGCTCTAAGAATGTTTCACAGGTATCAAAAATTCAGATAATTCCACGTTCACCGTTTTTTAAGACTTGGAAGTTACATCTCTTAGCAGTCTTATCAACGAAAGAATTATTTCCAACGGGTGGAAAAAAATATCCAGTCTATGCGATGTCAATAATGGGACGTAGAATATTCAAACCAAAAGTAGGAATGGAAACAGCCATTGATTTTATGTCCAAACAAGCTGTTTTTGGTTACAAAGGATATATTCCCAAAACGCAATGGTCTATATTTCAAATAGGAATCTATGCTGCCTATGTGTTGCCCTTGGAACATTTACAGTTTGTACTTGGTATGGGAGGATATGTGAAAGATCGTTATGATCCTGATGGTAATTTTTACCACCGAGTTGGAATGCGTTATCAATTTAATAATGGAATTACAGCCAACCTCGTATTGAAATCGCATTGGGCAAAAGCTGATTATATAGAATGGGGAGTTGGTTACACATTTAAGCACAAAAAGAGATGAAACAAACGCTTTTTATTGCAGTATTAATACTTGTTTTTGGAGCATGTAAAAAGCCTGAAAACAGAAAATGTTTTAAATCAACGGGAGAAGATATTGAACGTGAAATACCTTTAGGCAATTTTGATCGTTTGATGCTCCATCCGCATGTTGCTTATGTGTTGATTCAGGATTCATTGAACAAAGTAGTGATTAAAGGAGGTGAGAATTTGGTCAATTTTATTGAATGTACCGTTTCTGACAATCTACTCGAAGTAACGAACAAGAATAAATGTGCTTTTTGGAGAAATGCAAAACGCGAATTGATTGTTGAAATCCATTGTACAGCAATTGTTAATGTTCATTATGAAGGAACAGAATATTTGAAATCAGTTGGAACCATCCATTCAGATTATTTCACCTTGTCAATTCGTGATGGTGCAGGACCAGTAGATCTAACCATGAAATCAATTGTTATTGATGCAGATATCTCGCATGGCTGGGGCGATTATACGTTACACGGTACTACGCAAATAGCGCGTATCGGAGCACGGAGTAATGGTTACTGTGATGCCCAAGATTTGATTATTACAGATTCGCTTTATGTGGCATCTGATACTCCGGGTACGGTAAAAGTAAAGGCGAATGGCATTCCAATGGCAGGATTTTTAAAGAGTTCTGGAGCAATTTGGTATACTGGTACTCCTACAGCTATAACGGTTGTTCGAACAGGATCAGGAGAAATTCTAAATAAAAACTAAAAACCCCTGAATCAATTAGAAACAAGGGCTTTTAAATAAAGCTACAATTAGAAGTTATTTACCTCTTTTTAATTGCATTAATACTTTAAATGCTTTGTCTACATGATCTTGTTTTACAATGATCGTAAATTCATTTGCTGTTGAAACAACTTCTACAATGTTCAGTCCTTCCCAAGCTAAATGTTTTAGAATGTAGTAATACACACCATACACTTCGGAATTAACAGCAGGTAACTTCACAGTAATTGATGCTAAATCCAATGTGTGCGATTTCAAACGTTCATTGATCAGTAAGTTACTGATTTTGTTTGAAATACTGGATGATGCAATGATTGTTGTTTCTGTTACACCGCGACAAATAGTATAAAATACATCAGAGTCTGAATTGACTAATTGTACTAAATCTGCTTGTTTTTGACGTAACGATTCGGTGTTTTCAAATGTGTAATCCTCTAAATTACTACGTACCAAAAAGTCACCTAATTCACCAATAATATTCGTGATTTTAAGGTTCAATCGGTGGTACAATCCAGGAGACATACGTTTGATTGCCATTACAATAGCGCCTTCTTTCACCTCTTTTCCAAGAGTTTCTTCGATTTCGGGCTTGATTTTTCGGGCTAGAGATGAGATGTTGATTAGATCATCAGTCATTGCCTCTCTTAAGAAAGGACTTCTTCCAATGATTTCTTCAGTAATTTTTCCAATTGATAACATACTACGGTAAGATTTAAACAGGTGTGCAAATTTACACAATTTAGTTAACTTTCATTATTATCGGTTGAATGATAAATCAAAGAGATGAATATTCTACACTTTTGATTGAAGGAAAATCATTTTCCAACGAGTATTTGATTTTTCGTTGAAATGAAAATAGTAGTTTATTGGAAAGCTAACCTGATTTTTCTGTGATATTTGGGCAGTTTTAAGCAGGAAAAAGTAAGAAAAATGCTAAAATAATACCAATGGCAGGTTGTTGTAGTTAGGCTAGTTGTGCATGAATTGCTTCTTTCACTAAGTTTAGGGCGAGCTCCAACTGTTGAGTAGGAGTGAGGTTGCTATTATCAATTACAATGGCATCTTCAGCTTGTCTCAGCGGACTTTCAGCTCGAGTACTGTCAATGCGATCGCGTTCAGTTAGATTATCTTTTATTTGTTGAAGACTCACTTTTTGGCCTTTGGCTTTCATTTCTTCATACCTACGTACTGCGCGTATCTCAGGAGAAGCAGTGAGGAATAGTTTTAACTCAGCATCAGGAAATACAACCGTTCCAATATCTCTACCATCCATTACAATACCGCCCTTTTTACCTAAGAGTTGTTGTTGATGTACTAGTTTTTGCCGAACTTCTTTGATCGTGGCAACTTGACTAACGGATTGTGAAACTTCGAGTGATCGAATCTCTCCAGAGACATCAAAACCATTGAGAAGGATGGATTGTTCCTTTGTGCCAGGATGTTTTTCAAAAGACAGTGAAATAGCGGGCAGTGCAGCAATCAATTCTTCGGTTTTTACTACTCCATGCCGAATCATTTTGCGATTCATTCCATACAAGCAGATTCCTCGATACATTGCACCGGAATCAATGAAGACATAGTGCAATGAAGCAGCGAGTGCTTTTGCAAGCGTACTTTTTCCACAGGAAGAGTATCCATCAATGGCAATTGTAATTTTCTTTTTGTGCTCTGGCATGAGTCTCTATGGATAAATTAAAGTAAAGATACTAAGACCATTGCAAAATTCATTAATCGAGGAGCGATTAAAATTTAATACCGCAGTTTACGCTTGTAAATGAGGATGTTGAATTTTTTAAGTAACGAAGAGTAAAGGGTTTTGCAAAGGTCTTATAGTGGTTTAGATTGTTATTGCATAAAAAAAGGGAGCTAAAAGCTCCCCTTTCAAATTTCCTATTGGAAATAATTAGAATCTCCATCCTAGACGGAAAGTACCTACTGCATTGTTACCAAAGAAAGACGATTTTGCTTCGTTAGACTTAGATGTAACAGATGGGTTA
The DNA here is from genome assembly GCA_043721195.1 of Fluviicola sp. GTDB lineage: Bacteria > Bacteroidota > Bacteroidia > Flavobacteriales_D > Crocinitomicaceae > Fluviicola. The sequence goes on from JAYSRF010000278.1 coordinate 17,781, forward strand.
GCACCTAAAGTAACAGTTGTTGAACCTTCTTTGTCAGTAAATGACTGCCATCCTAAACCTAATTCAAGACCCATGTAGAAGTTTTCAGCAAAATAGTAATCTGTACCAGCTACTAAATTAACACCAAACATACCTGTTTTGTACTCTGAAGTTTCAGTATACGTATCAACGAATCCAGTACCATCAGAATTTGCTCCGTCTGTAGTTGTTTTACCTGAACCGAACATGATATCGATACCTGCATAAGGAGATAAACGATCTGTTCCTCCGAAGTGATACTCAGCACCAATTGCCATGTTCATTCCGTTGTTTTTAGTATCGTATGTACCAGTTTTACCAGTGTTATCAGCTTCGTTTTCGAAGTAGTTATCAGTAGTAGAATTGTTGTTCATACCCAAAGTAACACGCACTGCGATGTTATCTTGAACGAAATAACGGTAACGGATAGAAGGTGCATTAAAAGACAATGTAGATGCATTCCATCCCAATTGACCCTCCAATGTACTTGCTACACTAGCGTCTGGTTTTTGAGCCATAACAGCGGTTGACAAAATCAAACCACCAACTAATAAACTTAACTTTTTCATAACTTTTTTTAATATTGGTTTGAGCGAATGTAAAGAAAACTTTTTAGCCGACAAGCCATAGTTATGAACAAAAATGAGTGGATAACGTCTATGAGAGTCTAGATTGCTGATTATTGGAATGCTATTAACCTATAAATCAATGAGGCAAAGTGGATTAAAAGAGATGTTAAAATCTGTTATTTCTGCTTTCCAAGTGGGAGAGTGAGGCTCAACATGTTTTGCATTCCTGCTGCTGAATAACTCATTAATCCGTAGTCTAATGTGAAGCGTTTGAAATACAAGCCAGCTCCAAAACTGAATCCAGAAATCCCAGGACGATTTTCTACCTTGAGTTCTTGTCTTCTATTATAATCAAACCCAAAACGTAAATGCAGTTTTTTGCCCAATAATAATTCTGTTTGTAATACGAAATGACGACCCAATTTTTCCCCAAAACCTGCTTTAGAGACAGGAATTAGTTCTCCTGTGAGTGGATCAGTTGTTGCTTTCTCGGATGGATCATTATAGGAAAGATCCCATCTCTCTAAATGATGCGCCAGTAATGAGAAACGGAAAGGTGCATGTTTTAACTTATGAGAAATACCTAGTTGAACTTCAAGTGGCAATACAGAACGTGCACTATTGTAGCCTTTCCATTGTATGCCTAAATGTTTAACCACCCCTGAAATGACCAATCGTTTGTCTTCATCTGTATAACAGCCACCAATGTCTAATGAATTCCCGAATGAAGTGTAATTGTCTAATTGAGAATAAATAATATTGAAAGTTGCCCCAATATGCATGCGTTCATTGATGCTTTTGGCAGCACTTGCTCCTAAAATGAAATCGCCTGGACTAAAACTTCCTATATCAGCACCATTAATGTCTGTTCGTGCTAGTTTGCCATAAGATGTATAGCGAAAATGTGCTGCTCCTGTTAGTTTATTCGCAAAGTGATAAGCATAATTCAAACTTCCATGATTGATTCCACCAGCAAATAACCCTTGATTTAAACTTCCTTGTTTGTGCATTGCTTCATTGAGTAATGCAGGATTTTGAAGGCCTAAATTAAGGTCTTTGTCACGAGCGGTGATAAAATCACCACCTAGCCCTGCAATTCGGGCATTGTAAGGCAGATTGAGAAAACTAAATCCAGTTTCACCACCGATTTGACAATATCCAATTCCTGTATGAACGATGATGTATAAAAAAAGCAATTTCTTCATGGTTGTTTTAACGTATGTTTTTACAAGGAATTGTTTAAAGTACTTCTTTTTCCAATTTCGATGGCTTCCATATCCACAATGCGGTTTCCATCAATGCCAAAACGGAGTAATGTTTTCGTTTTATGAAATCCTTTGTTGCCACAAGCACCCGGGTTTAGCCAAAGCATATTAAAACGCGGATCGTTTTGCACCAATAGGATGTGTGAATGTCCGCAAACAAATAATTGAGGTGCTTGTTCTTTCAGAGCCGCTAGTGCTGGAGTACTATAATTACCAGGTCTTCCAGCAATGTGTGTGATTAAAACGTCAACTTCTTCTACTTTAAATCGATTAAACTCTGGAAATTCCATTCGAATGTTCGTGTCGTCAATATTCCCATATACGCCACGTAAAGGTTTAAACGCTTTGAGTCGGTCGGTTACAGACAAATCTCCAATATCGCCAGCGTGCCAAATTTCATCCACATCGGCGAAATAAGTAAACACTTGCTCGGGCAAATCACTGTGTGTATCTGAAAGTAATCCGATTTTAGTCATGTTTTGTGCTTCTAGTGCAATTGAAGTCAGAATAAAGCGCTATAAAATTAATGAAAAGTGCTTGTTGATTATAATATGTGTGCAAAATAGCATAAAATGTATTTTCAGCACTGTTTTTTGACTTTGCATTTCACCTCTACGAGGCGATGGTTGTAGGATGTTTAATTGGTTAAACCATTTTGTCCCGCTGGGACAATGGATGTAAGTTAAAGGAATCGATCTTCACTATTTTGTACTATTCTCACATAAATTCTAGTAAAATAGTTGGAATACAACAAGTCACGTAGTGACGCAATAGTGTAATCGAAATCCATAAATTCCGATTTACCCCGCTAGGGGTAAGACTTATTACAACCCTCCAAGTAGGTTCTGTTACTTGCCTTAACTTTATGATAGGATGTTTTGAAACAATATTAAGATGTTGTTCCGAGTAGCGCACAAACCATAATCTAAGTCTAGCACCTCAAAATAAAATTAGCCGTTCTGGTTTCAAGAACTCTTTGAAATCGGTTCTTCTTACTATATTTGGCGGTTCAACTATCAAATAGAGGATGTATGGCAACTAAAGCGGCTGCAAAACCTTCAAAAACAACCAATAAAAGTGCATTAAAAGGCACATTGAAATTTTCTAAAGAGACCTACATTAAGTGGTATAAAGACATGCTTATGATGCGTCGTTTTGAGGAAAAAGTAGGTCAATTGTATATCCAACAAAAATTCGGAGGATTTTGTCACTTATATATAGGACAAGAAGCAATTGTTGCTGGAACTGTAAGTGCATCCAAACCAACGGATAGTCACATGACTGCCTATCGTGATCACGCACATCCAATTGGATTGGGTACGGATATTCGTGTTTTAATGGCCGAATTGTATGGTCGTTCTACAGGTTGTTCGAAAGGAAAAGGAGGCTCAATGCACTTTTTTGATAAAGAGCGCAATTTTATGGGCGGACATGGTATTGTTGGAGCGCAAATTCCAATGGGTACAGGTGTTGCTTTTGCTGAACAGTATAAGGGAACAGATAATGTTGTTTTTGTTTCAATGGGTGATGGCGCAGTTCGTCAAGGTGCATTGCATGAAACATTCAATATGGCGATGAATTGGAAATTGCCAGTTATTTACATCATTGAAAACAACAACTATGCGATGGGAACATCGGTAGAACGTACAACGAACGTAACTGATTTATCGAAAATCGGATTGTCGTATGAAATGCCTTCAAAATCGGTGAATGGAATGTCGCCTGAAGCAGTTCATGAAGCAATTGAAGAAGCAGTTGCACGTGCTCGTCGTGGTGACGGACCTTCCTTATTAGATATTCGCACCTATCGTTATAAAGGACATTCAATGTCTGATCCTCAAAAATATCGTTCGAAAGAAGAGGTAGCAGATTGGATGGAGCAAGATCCGATTGAACATTGTTTGCGCGTAATTCAAGAAAATAAGTGGTTGTCTGAAAATGAAATCACAGAAATTGATAGTTGGATCAAAAAGGAAATCGAAGAGGCCATTGAATTTGCTGAAAATTCTCCTTATCCTGATGCCGATGATTTATACGAAGACGTTTATCAAGAGCCCAATTACCCATACATCATTGAATATTAATAATCGTAGTATAGAATAGCTGAATTATGGCAGAAATCATTTACATGCCCAAGTTGAGTGACACCATGGTAGAAGGTGTTGTTGCAGAATGGCATAAAAAAGTTGGTGATTCCGTAAAATCCGGAGAGTTACTTGCAGAAATTGAAACGGATAAAGCAACAATGGAGTTTGAGTCGTTTTACGATGGAATTCTGTTGTATATCGGTATAGAACAAGGTAAACCTACACCAGTTAATGCATTACTTGCGATTATTGGAAAGGAAGGAGAAGATGTAAGTGCATTGATTGCAAATGCTGGTACGCTTCCAACTACAGATAAAGCAGCACCTGCAAAAGCTGAAACGGTTGAAACACCAGTTGCAGCTCCAGTTGCTGAAACGAAAGCACCTGTAACTTCAGCTCCAAAGCCAGTCGTTGCGACTTCCAATTCAAACGGACGAATCATTGCTTCTCCTTTAGCGAAGAAAATTGCAGAAGAAAAAGGAGTTGATTTAGGTTTTATTACTGGAACAGGAGAAGGTGGTCGCATTACTAAACGTGATGTAGATCATTACGTTCCTTACGATGCTCCTCAGCGTTCTTTCGCAACGACATCAAGTCAAACAGAATCGTTTATTGATGAACCGATTTCGCAAATGCGTAAAACCATTGCACGTCGCTTGGCTGAGTCTAAATTCACTGCACCGCATTTCTACTTGACCATTTCATTGGATATGGACAATGCGATTGAAGCGAGAAAAGCAATGAATAGTGAAGAAGGTGTGCGTATTTCATTCAACGATATGGTGGTAAAAGCTGTTTCGATGGCTTTGAGAAAACACCCAAATGTCAATAGTTCTTGGTTAGGCGATGTTATTCGACGTAACAGCCATGTTCATATTGGTGTTGCAGTGGCAGTTGAAGATGGATTATTGGTTCCAGTAGTGCGCTTTGCAGACACAAAAGGATTAGCTGAAATCGGAACAGAGGTTCGTACATTTGCCAAGAAAGCAAAAGAGAAAAAATTACAGCCTGCAGATTGGGAAGGAAACACCTTTACCATTTCCAACCTTGGTATGTTCGGAATAGAGCAATTTACAGCAATTGTGAATCCTCCTGATAGCTGTATCATGGCTGTTGGTGGAATTAGTGAGCAACCAGTCGTTAAAAACGGTCAAATCGTTGTTGGAAACATCATGAAAGTAACCTTATCATGCGATCATCGTGTTGTTGATGGAGCTACAGGGTCTGCTTTTTTACAAACATTCAAACAATACATGGAAAATCCAGTGACAATGTTAGTGTGATTTTATCCATCTAATAAGATTTAAAGGAGAATATTCGATTGAATGTTCTCCTTTTTTTGTGTGTAATAAGTCATTCTGTTAAATTTTAGAACTTAAAAAAACGAGCTTTTCTACTAGATATGAATCATGAAGCCTTGAAATTCTCTTTCTTTTTTTTCAAAGACAAGTTTTATCCAATTAGAGCTGTGATGCTAGTATACCCTACGTTTCAGGATGCAAATGACCTGTATTTATGTGTAAATTGAATCAGTCATCTGTTTTATTTATAATAAAAAAGCCAAAAAAATAGCATTAACTCGGTTATTTGTCGCACCTTCGCCACATACAATACAATACAAATAATATGAGTAAAGGAACTGTCAAATTTTTTAACGAAACTAAAGGATTTGGATTTATCAAAGAAGAAGACACAGACAAAGAGTACTTTGTACACGTATCTGGGTTATTAGATCAAGTAAATGAAAATGACGAAGTGACATTTGATTTGCAAGATGGAAAAAAAGGTTTGTCAGCAGTAAACGTGAAACTTGCCTAAGTAACACTTGCACACAACTTTAAAAAGAACTCTTTCGATTCATCGTTAGAGTTCTTTTACTTTTAGACCTATTCTCCGACCATTGTTAAGTAAATCGATCTTAATCACTAGCTAACGAACCAATTATCATTTTGCCTACCTGTCGAACGATCCTGAAAAAAAACTAAAAATTTTATTGGTAAAGCTTTTATTTCGACAAATAATTGCATATTTGTTAGTGTATAATAACAAAATATCATGGGTAAAGGAACAATTAAGTTCTTTAATGAATCAAAAGGATTTGGATTTGTTAAAGAAGATGAATCAAACAAAGAGTACTTCGTACACGTATCTGGATTGGTTGATCAAGTAAAAGAAAACGACGAAGTAACGTTTGAATTAGAAGAAGGAAGAAAAGGCTTGATGGCGGTAAACGTTAAGCGAGCATAATCATAACTTATTCTCTTACTAAGCCCTGACAATAACTGTTAGGGCTTTTTTTTGAGCAATTCTAATCGCTTTGTTCCCAGAATTACAACAACTTGGGCTTGTGGAATTTTGTTGCGTCCAAGTGTACGTTTGTCAAAGGAAACAGAATAGCCATAATAGGAGCACCTACCTTTCTTCAATTCGTTGCTACAATTCACTCCAGAGAGTTTTCGTAAAATGAGTTTATGCAATTCCTCTTCTGAATAATACCTTAAGGGCACAATTTCAGGATCGGGATTCTCTTCTGTTGGTTTGATCTTTGTTTTTCCTTTATAGACATTGAATTCTCCATCTGGACCTTCTTCGTCATAATAAAAAGCACCATTTTCGTTAATCAAGGGGATGTTAAACGAATAAATGCTGATCATTCCGAATTTGCATTTGCTTCCCAATAAACTGCGATAGAGTTGTTTTTTAATGCTTTTCCACTTGGTAGCTGATGCTTTTGGTAATTTGGAATAATGATCATTTGTAAGTGCAGCTAATTCCATTAAAACCGAACTGCATTGAATCACGTCTTTCTTTCGCTTTGATTTACTTTGAATGGCGTAATCGACAATTGTATTTAAGGTTGCAACAGAATCTTGATACGTATTGAGTTCAGAACCAGTTGGTTTTACGAGATCGCTCATGAAAATACTATCCGTTTTACTGAGAATTTGACGGGTATAGTAAACGAAATAATTGAATTGACAACTTGCAAAGAAGGTCAATAAATTAAAGGTGATGAAGAGCAGTATCGTTCTCATTCCGTTTCACTTATCATTTTATTGACTTCATCAGGTGATTTTCCTTCAATGTTTAACCGTTTGAATGATTGGATTTTACCTTGGATTAAATTTTCTAATTTGATTAATCCAATTTCAGTTGCAGAAATGATAATCAACAGCAAGGTTTTTTCCATGCGGTATTGAGGAATTTGCTCACGAGGCGCAGAAAGATAAACATTTGAGTTAGGAAGAATGGCTCTAACATAATCAGGACTTGCTAATCCTTTTCCATTTTGATCCATTAATGTATCTGAAAGACCACTTAATAAATCTGGCGGATTTCGGTAGAAAAAATCGCAGTTTACTAAACCAAATGAAGTCAGTCCGAAGCGCAACTTTTCAACTCCTTGATTTTCATTGTTTGTATTCATCGTACTCAAAGTACCAGCAATCTTCATCCCATTATCATAGGCTGCTGGATTGAGATTGCTCGTTCCATTTGCAATTGAATTGGCACTTCCTATAGCACCAGAATTCATGTTTCCATTCAAGTTTCTGTTTGCATTTAATCGCTCATTGGCAGAAAGCATATTAATACGATTGATGGCTTCCTCTCTAATTTTTGGTGCAAAGAGTGCAATCATGTTATCGCGTTCCAATGAATCGGCACGTTCAAGTTTTTGATTTTTTAGCAAGGCTTTGTTATACCCTTTTTGAAAAGCAGCGTGCTCTTTCATAATTGATTTCCCTTTTGTTTTCTTTGAATTTAAGAAGACTGGAATACTCATCAATGTATCTTTGTACTTGAAGGTCATGCGGTAGTTGTCATTTTCAAAATCAGGTGTTACTTGTAAATCCTGAATCAAACGTGGCATATTGTTGTACTTCCTATTGGATTTCACGCGTTTGCCAATCCGATAGGCACATTGAATTTCCATTAATTTTTCAATCAACTGAGGTGTGATGATGGTGTCAATTCGCCATTGGTATTCAGCCAAATAACGTGCGTTTAGATTCTCTTGGTGTTGGATAATAATGCCATTGCCCTTGGAATTGAATCCATGTGGGTGTAAATAGGCTGTAAATTCAAGTAAAGCAGGATCCCATTTTCGTTCCCTAATTTTTAATCCAAACAAGGTTGGTATTTTTTGAAATTGAACAAAACTGGCCAATTCCAATCCATTAATGGAATCGATCAATGCTTTCCTAAGTGAATCATTGCTTACAATAAAGGGAGAATTGGGAGACAATTCCCATTGTTTCGTAACGGGATTAAAATTGTATAAGTTGGAATTGGAACCCGGTAATTGATTCACAATGGTCACTTGGATTTGACTATCAGCATTCGCTTTTAGGGTATCACCTTTATCTGTTGTGGCTTGAAAATCAATCATTCCTGCTGAAGCAAAAACCTCCGATTGACCATTTTGCTGATAAATCATCGGAACACCACTCATAGCATTGGCAATTGCATTGTCGTAATTGGTGACTTTCACAATTACTGGACCAGCATAACTACTCCCATCTTGATTGAGGAAAGCAGCAGTTGGAACATCTAATTGAATGCCATCTAAGACAATTTGAACCGGAACATCACCTGGAATGGTCATTTCCTCACCAGATTCTGCAAGGATCACTGGAACTTCATTCGATAACATTTCGGGTGAAAAACTAAAATTGCCTGTTCGCACAATTGTTCGAGGAAGTAGAGCTGGTAATTTAGATAGAATGGAATCTGAAACATCTAATTGAGTTAAATTGAGTTCTTTCAGGAAATCGAGTTTACTCAATGTGGAATTGGACGGGAACGGAATATTTGCTAATTCGAGGTAAACTAATTGATCAACGACAGAGAGTTTTGTTGGATAACTCGTATTGTCTAAAATCAAGTTACTTAATGAAGACATACTTTTTAATGCGGGCGAAATATCAGAAGGGAAAGTGCAGTTCGTCAATTTTAATTCTGAAACAGTGATATTCCGAATGAGTGAATTCGGTAAAACGGCATCATTAATACCAATGATTTCAATGGAACGAATGGCGATTTGGTCCAAAGCACTACCACCTTTTCCATCATATAGATCATACGAAAGTGAAAGTTTGTCGAGGTTGGATGCAAAGCCTAAAGAAATCAGCAAATCATCAGGATTGAACGGGTTGTAAGCTGCATGTAATGTATGAAGGTTCCAGCAATTACTCAATACATACGTAATGTTTTCAATGGAATTATTGCTGATATTTAATTCATTCAATTGAGGTAAACTGGCCAATTCATCGGGTAAGAAATGAAGCGAATTGTTGGATAAATCGAGTTGAATCAATTGGTTGAGTGCGCCAATTTTAGAAGTAAGATAAGCAATGCGACAAGCAGAAAGATCTAAGCTCAGCAAGTTGGGAAACGCTGTAGCAATTTTATCAAATTCATTTGCATCTAAGCCAATATTCCCCTTCAATTTTAAGGAATAAACACGTTCAAGTGGTGCGCCTTTTAGGTCAAGAACAGTTAATTGATTTTCCGATAAATCGATGGACTCAAGATTCTTAAATAAATAAAGTGAATCGGGGAGTTGTTGTAAGCCTTGATTACTCAAATCTAAGTGACGAACCTTCAATCGATCCTTCAATGCTTCTTCCACCGAATTACAATCAGTACATTGAGCTTGTATTGTGAAAACAGCTGTAAGTAATGCAAGGGTAGCTAGTATTGATTTCATATTGGGGCTTTGTAGTTAATGTAGCGATCTTTTAAAAAGTCACCACTTAGAAACGAAAATAGGTTAAATTTATTGAGTGTTGTTGATTTTATGCTTGTTTACTCCAATTTTGTTGAATGAATTTATCTCAGCTAAAAGACAAAACCTTGCTCAAATAAGAAAGAGCAAGGTTTCATTTCAGAAACAATTAACCTTCAGGATTAGTTGGTGTTTCGGGGTCGTGGTCAGCATGTTCATTTGTCTTACCCTTGTAATCAACTATGATACGTGCGCTATGATACTTTTGATGAAATTGTGGATTGTTTCCTTTTAGCACATTTACCAGATTATCCAATTGATTAATTAAAAGATTGTCTATTGATTTGATCAAATGAGCAATTTCAGTAGTTTGAGATTTACGCTCAACAATAGATGTTCGTGGCGAATTGATCGTGTCTCCTAATTGTAAACGAAGATTACTAAAGGTATCCAATTGTTCTTGTTGAATGCCAAAATCGGATAAAGCACTGATATTTATGGTTGCTATTTCTACAATTCGATCCACTAATTGAAGCAGTTGTTGACTTCCTCCTCGTTTGAAATCCCATTTTGAAATATGTACTTGTTCAGTAAGCTTTGCATCATGTATACTCGAAGCATAAGCCCGTAATGCATTTGTGATCAATTCTGCTAGCAGTGTTGTTTCATCCAATAGTTGATTTTTAGATGCTGTGACCCCAATAGTGCTTACATTCTGATTATAGCCTAATTGCTCCAATTCTGTTATGTGCGTCGAAAATTGCGCAAAAGCAGTTCCAAAAGCTGGTAGATTTACCCATACTGCTTGGTTTTGTGTACAAATCGCCTGAACGGTTTGATACATCTTTAATTTGTTTTTTGCATGTTGATTCATCTTTTTTAGAATTATGTCTGAAAGAAGACCAATTAGGTGAGCAATTCAGACTGGTTATAATCCCATTAACGTAGCTAGGTTGCCGAATCGTATACGCAACAGTGTTAAAATAATTTAAACCACTTGGTTAGTTATTGATCAGCTACTTTCATTGATTTAATGTAGGGTTTTGGGAGTAGACTCATCTCAAAATAGGATGCGCAAGACAACCTATCCATTGCGCAAGAAAAAGAACCGTATGCGTACCAAAGAGTAACGATTGCGTGATATGCAAAGGCGTATGCGTGCCATTACAAAGTCATTGCGCTCCATTAAAACACGTATGCGCACCAATAAGTGCATATTGCGCAGTGCAACAAAGGGTTTGCGTTAAAAGTAATGGCGTATGCGCTAGAAAAGATTGAATTGCGCAGGTCGTAATGGCTTGTGCGGATCAACAATTGGTCTTTGCGCTGAAATAACTACATTTTGAAGGCGCGTTGTTGGTTAATTCGTTGAAAACAATACACCTGCAATGAACTAGAAGATGTGATTTAATTAAAACGCGACCATAATTTTGTAAAAGCTATAAACAACGAAAAGGGTCCTAAGTGATCACTTTAAATTTTTTCAACGATTCATAAACCTCAAACACTTCAGTTTTATTGTTACCTGAATCCGCCAGCTGTTCCACCATTTGAAAATATTCATCGGAATGTTTTTCAAAGTCAATCTCCATAAGTTTAAAGACTACTGTCGCTCTGTTTGTAAGGTAATCGCTTGCATCAATTCCAATTTTAGACAAAGTGCGAACGAATCGTGTTATCTTAATATCATCCTCAATCAAGAGCGTAATAACATCTTTCATATCGTTTAATTTTCATCAAATATAATCGTTTGTATTCAATTGGATACAGATAGAATGTATTTTATACGATACAATTGTTCTATGGATAAAAAAGCGATGTTAGAACAGCTTGGATTAAGGGTTAAAGAAATTAGATTGCAGAAAGGGTTGACTCAAACCGAATTAGCAAACAAGATTGGTAAAGACCATCCAAGTATCAATAAACTCGAAAACGGAAAAGTGAATCCAAGTTACATCTTTCTACATGAAGTTGCAGAGGGTTTAGGTGTAGATTTAAAATATATTATTTAGAATAATTATAAATTAACCTTTTTTAGTCTAATATTTTTTACCTTTGTCATCAAAATCACATACCTTTCGTGTTAAACACACAATATTAAACACATAGCATTCACTGAAATTAACTAAAAACCAATAAGTTATGGCGACAAAAACTAAAATGGAGTTCTCAATGACGTACTCCGAATCTGCTGATGGTGGTTATATCGGCATCATTAATGAAGTACCTGGAGTTATGTCACAAGGTGAAAGCATCAATGAATTAAAAATGAATCTTACAGATGCACTTAAAGCGATGTTTGAATACAATAGAATATCTGCTAAAAAACAAACTCTTGGAACAAACGAAAGGAGCGAAAAACTTCAATTAGCCTGTTAAATGAATTTAAGAGATTTCCACATTCACTTAGATTGGAATAATGTAAAATTCCATGGTTTAGGATCAGAGTATGATAGCTGTATTTATGTAAGTGAGGTAAACGGTAATAAATTTACTCTACCTAGAGAAGACATAGAGCTAAAAAGAGAACTAATATTCGTTGCTTGCGATCGCTTAGGCGTTCCATTACCTCTTAAAATTGAGCAATTGATTAATTCAGAAAAAGATGAAGAAGAGTAATTGTATCAACAAGTCTTAAATTTGAATAACATAAAAACCCAATCATTTTCGGTGGTTGGGCGATATTCACAATTTAATAAGGTAAATTATGAACAGTAATCAAAAGAAATTACTTCTTTTAACTGAGTTAAAAAGGCACCCATCAGGATCAGGAACAGGAAGAATATGTGCAGCTGTTTCAAAAGAAATAGATGAACAAGAAGCGCGGGCAATATTAGATGATTTAGTTTTAAAAGGATTTGCTAAAATGCCCAATGATTTAATTCACGGTTACGCTATAACGCAGCAGGGTTCAGAATTTTTAGATTCAGGCGCATGGGAAGCTGATGATGCCAAACGCCTAGCAGAATCAGAGGCTAACCGATTAGATGTAACGAGACAGAATAGGATTAATATCGTATTGATTATCTGTACAATAATAACTACGATAATCAGTATTTTTTCACTCATCATAGCATATAAAAATTAAAAACTATTGATACTTCTTTATAATTATACCAAATTACACCAAGTGTAAACATGTATATTATTGCCTAATTTAAAGCGAAACCAATACCTTGCCCACGTCAGTAACTCCATTAGAAGTGCGTAAGACATAGTGATAAACCCCAATAGCAAGTTGAGCATCTACTTGATAATTGGAAAGGAGATCATTAAATTCATTACGAGCCACCAAACGCCCTGCACTGTCATAAATATCAAGTGTTGCAGAAGTGTTTGCATTTAATACAATTGTAAACGTTGTGGGATTGTTACTACTACTTGGGTTGTTAGATACATTCACATGATCGCTGTATGGAAATTCACCCAAACAACAGGTGTCGCATTCGGTAATTGAGAAATTATCGAAATAATAACTTCCTCCAAAAACATTTGAAAAACTAGCACCACTGAATTCAAGTATAATATCATTAGTATCTCTAAAAGCTCCGATTGCAAAATATGTTTCACCTCCCTTAGGAATAAAGCAAGTAGAAAGTTTTACCCAATTTAAAGTGTCATTGATTATTAGGTTTTCCTTATTTATATTAATGACATCATTTTGATTAATTACTGGACTAGTATAGTAAGATTCGTTTGAATTCAATAGGAGTAAATCAAAAGCATTTGTTGCTATTCTCCCATCGCCATTGCCCATACCATCATCAAAACCAACTTTAGAAAAGCTAACATAAAATTCTATTTTATATGGAACGTTTTTTAATGGTTCTTTAAGACTTCCAATAAATGATTCTCCACCGTATACATTACCAAACTCTACTCCTGTCCAAAAGGTGAAGTTTTTAGGAAAGTGGCTTGTTACTATTCCTGCATGTATGTATCCTTCTCCTGAAAGAGGCATTTGAAATCCGAAATAACTTGGAATTGTTACTGGCGGATTAACACCGCAAACATTAAAATAGTCTGTTGTACCCCAAGAATTAAAATTTGACCAATTGTTTGCTCTATATATTTGCCCTGTTGTTTCAGGGCAAGTATCATAAATATCGCAATTTGGATTCACCACTAGATTTATTTGCGAACAACTGAAAAAGGGGGTAGCGAATGCTACCCCCACAATCCAATGATGAATTGAATTAATGAATTTCAATTTTATGCGATTCAATTGTTCCATCTTGTAAGCTTACTCTTAAAACGTAAATACCTGCAATAAGTTGGGTTTTCAAAGCATTCTACACCTGCAATGAACTAGAAATGTGAATTAATTAAAGCGAAACCAATACCTTGCCCACGTCAGTAACTCCATTAGAAGTGCGTAAAACATAGTGATAAACGCCCATGGCAAGTTGTGCATCTACTTGATAATTGGAAAGGAGATCATGAAACTCATTGCGAGCCACCAAACGTCCTGCACTGTCATAAATATCAAGTGTTGCAGAAGTGTTTGCATTTAACACAATTGTAAAAGTTGTGGGATTGTTACTGCTACTAGGGTTGTTAGACACATTGACATGATCGGTATACGGAAATTCACCTAAACAACAGGTGTCGCATTCGGTAATTGAGAAATTATCAAGATAATATGATGAAGGATATTCATTTGAATAGCTTTCACCAGAGAATTCTAAATTTATTTCAATAGTATCTCTAAATGCTCCGATTGCAAAAAATGTTTCATTACCATTTGGTATGAAACATCCTGTTATTTTCACCCAATTTAAAGTGTCATTAATAATATTTCCTGATTTGTTTATATTAAATATTTTATAGCTATCAATAAATGGCGATGCACTGTTATACACAGTTTCATTAGAATTTAGAAGTATTAAATCAAAAGCATCTGTCGCAACATATCCTTCTTTATTTCCCATTCCATCATTGTATCCAATTTTGATAAAATTGACATAAAATTCAATTTTATGTGTCACAGGATTTAATGGTCTAGTTAATGTTCCTTTAATGGCTTCTCTTGATTGTATATATCCTAATTCATTTGTGTAATACAAATATTTTGTCGGTTTTTGCACCATAAGAATACTTGACATAATGTATGAATCTCCAGATAATGGAAGTTGATAACCCCAATAATGGGGAATAGACGTATTAGGATTACTTGAGCATTGACTCAGGAAATTAGGTGTTTCAATTTCTCCGAATTTAGACCATCCTAAACAATGATTTAATTGATCTAACTGTTGCGGACATGAATCATAAATATCACAATTTCCATTTATTATAAGGTTTTCTTGTGAATAACTAAATAAGGGGGTGATAAAAATCACCCCCAATATCCAGTTTAAGATTGAACTACTGAATTTCAATTTTATGAGTTTCAACATTTCCATTAAGTAACCTAACTCTTAGAACGTAAATACCTGCAATAAGTTGGGTTTTCACATCGTAATTTTCAGCATCGACTTTAAAAGTACTCAAAATTGCACCTTTCAGGTCAATGATTTCAACTGTTTCAATCACACTGCTTGCTGTAATGCTAAACAAGCCGTTTGATGGATTTGGATAAACCACCAATGAAGGAGTTGTTTGCTCTGTTTCAAGGGTTGTTGTAGTCGTGCGTTGCATCATTTGCGCACACGTACCATCCCAATCGAGCATTGCTCGTGCTTGATAAACAGCCGAACCGTTGATCAATGGGTCAGAACAAGCAATATCAAACAATACCAATGAATCAGCCGTTGAAATAACCACATCATTCAATTTAGCTGTATTCCAAATGGCTTCTACTGTTTGGTTCAATGCAATTTTCGGGTCGCTAACATCCAGTGCGTTGATGTACACCATTGCTGAATCGTGCTGTTCAGTTGCCATAGCTTCCTGTGCTTTCAATAAACCAGTTGTTTGACTTTGCTCCATGCTCAATACATAGAACTGATACGTAGCATCATCAGGAGTATTGAGGGTTTGTAATGTTGGATTTTGTTTCAAACGACTCAATACAGACTGGTGCAAATAATGTTTCATTTCCACATCTAAACTATCGTAGATTACTCCTCCATTTACAACCGCACTCATTTCTTTTGTTCTATCTTGGGCGGTTGTAGTTAATGTAATAGGTTCAAGGTTCACTGCACTTCCACAGGTATTAGTGGTTGCACCTGAAAGTATAACATCTGTCCAATAATAAGGAGGCGATAGGATTTGAATAGTAGGATTTGACCCAAATGTAGCTCCGCTTTGGTGGAAATAATACAATGGAGTTGTTGCACCATGATTGATCGTTGTTCCATCTGTATTATTTAAAACATTCGCTGTCCATTTATTTTGCGCACTCAAACCGCTAGCACTACCTTGTGTAGAAATATCGGCAGATTGCATCCAAAACCCATTTCTGTTTAGGTGCATGAGGTTACATTCTACCTTAGAGCCAATACTAGACCCAAGGGCATAAAAACCAACAGAGGTACGTGTCATGGTGTTTTTCCATACTTCTGAAGCAGGACAAATTTCCAAACGGATTCCTTGCAATTGATCATTTGTAACACCAGTTGCGAAACCGTTGTTTCGGGTAATGGTGTTATTTCTGATCTTAATTTTATCCGAGTTTTGCGCTACAATTCCACGAATATTTGCATAAGAAGCAGTCAGATTATTAATTATCCCATCTGTCATGTTGATATTGATAGTATTCTGATCAACCAAAGCTAATGGCATATTCAGTACCCAAACACCATACAAACAGTTGTTAACGGTGTTACTCACAATAGTTGTTGTTTGAGCAACATTCGGTGTTACAGAAGAAACAAAAATACCAGATGCGAAGCGTGCAACTAAATTAGTAAATGCTCCTGCGGAAGTATTAATGCTGTTTCTACGGATATTCACAATTCCACCTGCATAGTTTTTGGAATAAATACCAAACGCATTCTGATTAGTAGAATTAATGAAATTATCCCAAATCTGAATATTCCGTGTTGGGTTTTCTTCACATGAAATGCCACGTAACATAATATCACGCATGTAATTGTTGCGCACATCTGTGTTAATTCCTCTTTTTGCAGATACGCCATATTCACAAGAAACAAACACATTTCTGTTGGTTAAAGCATTTGCAACAAATACACTTTTACCTGAACTCTTAAACCCATCAGCTCTAACACCGCAATAGGTGTCACCTTGATTGGTGAAGATTTGCCCAGGAGCATGTTTCATTTCATAGAAAGCATTTCGGTAAACATAGAAGGTAGAACGGAATCCATCAATTCCACGTTTCATTTTGTGAAAAAGATTTCCACTTGTTGCAGGTGTGCCATTAAACAAGACATTCGAACCAATTGTTAAGCCATCCACCAAATCAAATAAAATACCCGTTTCTGGAATCAATTGGGTATTGTAAGGGAAAAGCAATGGTACATTTGGCACATCACCAAAATAGGTGTTCCGAATTTTATCAGGTGCAGCTGTGGCATCATTTTGAATTTGAATCCCAATGTAATTGTCAACAAATACGCAAGATAACACATCAATATCAGCACTATTCAAGGCTTCAATTCCTTTTTTAGCACCAATCACATTTACTCGATCAAAAACAAGACTGCTGTTTGAAGTAGATAACACAATACCGCCCCACATTTCATCGCATTTTGGTGCAAGAGTTGAGTTAAGCATTTTGAAAGAAACAGTAGGATTTACAATAATGCGCACATCTGGAGCAAGACGAATAAAATTACTGTTGGTAATCAAAATACTCATGTCAATAATCAAATCATTGTTTACATAAAGTGGATTCACAATTGTAAGTTGACCATTGGTAACTGTCCATCCATTTGTAGCAATCAAACTAGAAAGCGTTGTTGGCGTAGAATACAAGGTATTGATTACCGTTGATGGAGGATTAGGTAAAGCAATTGCCACATTTGTAGGAGCAAAATAAGAACTTGCAGGTATTTGAAAATTTAAACCCGCAAAACTTGAATGCGTGTAATAGGTTCTTTCAAAATACTCCGTGTTTTCTGGTTGCCCTTTTGGACCACAACATTCTTGAATGGTAACTGTTCCTTGATAGGGACAACCGTTTACATCAAAAGCATTTACTGTAACCGTAATATCCGAAGTACTGTTTCCCCATGTTAATAAATCGGGTGTTAAAACAGTTGTTCCTTGTCCTGTAAATACATTGATTGGATTTGTTGACCAAACAATATTTTGTAAACCTGAAGTTGGAGAAGTAATACTAACAGGAATGGTCATTTCACACAAAAACAAAGGTGATGAAAGCGAAATGGGTTGAATCGCAATTGGGCTAATGACACCACTTTGCGAAAAGGCATCAATTCCATTGGGATATTCTACAAGAAAAGTCCATCCTATACCTATTGTATTCGTATAATGATGGGTAAATGTAATAGTACCATTATCCAATGATCCTGTCAAAATTGTGCCGTCACCACAGGTAAGCGTTGCATTAAACGCACCTAAAAGTGTACAACTTACAAAATCAAAAACAGCATTACCGCAGTTATCAATGGTTACGGTCAAGTCATTGTCTGCAATAACAGTAAATGTTGTGGTATAGGTAACAGCACCACAAGCACCTGTTAGTGTGTATTCAACAGTATGTGTTCCAACTGAAAAATCAGCACTGTTAAATTCCAATTGAAAATCAGCAGGAAATGGATTGCCATCAACAGTAACATTTGAGAAGATAGAAAGATCTGGGGATGAAAGGGTTGCCGTTCCAGTGTTACAGATAATTTGATTATCCCAAACAGCTTCTGGTTGTTCGCCTATTACTGTAATTGTAAATAAAAAGCGTTGATCAATATCATTAATAATACTATTGTATGGAACAGTCCCAATTTCATAAATTTCAGGTATTAAATAAAAGGATACTTGCCCTATTTGAGTAAAGGAAAGGGTTGTAAGAGTTGTTATTGTGGTTGATACTGGTGAAGCAATTGCACCATTTTGATTTGCAAAAATCAAATAATGAGGACATGGATTTGGATCATTTAATATACCACTTAGATCAATAGGAGCAATAATTTCTAAATCCAACACATCATTGATACAAACGATGACTTCATTACAATTCATATTACCATAGTTGGGCGGATCTAAATTTGCAGGGAAATCAGTTAAACAATTCAATAAGGTTCCACCTGTACTATTGGTGAAATTATTTGTCCAATAGGAATCTATTGCTTTTTCAACGACGCAGATTTGGAAATACCCCGCTGTATGCGAATCTGATCGTTCAATTTGAATAAAATAGATTTGTTCGGTTGTCAGACTATCAAAAACAAGTGTATCAGAGGTGGCATTGGGTGTAATTGTTTCTTCCAAAACCAAATTGACACAATTACCCGAATAGAGTTTCACAGATGAAAACTGAACTTGGCTTAATGATACACTGTTTAAAATAAACTCATAAGCGGTTGCAGTTGCTGAAAATTGAACCCAATAGGAACTACTTAGGTTGGCGAATTGATAATTTTGCAACACACAAGTTCCATCCTGTGAGGGTTGGAGCGTGACCGCATTGTTGCAACTTCCTTGCCCAAATGCGAGTAATTGGACAAATAGAGCCATTAAGAATAGAATCTTCTTCATAAATTGTAGGTTTTGTCTTAAAATTGACGTTAATATTCTCCTTTATTCACCGGAAAGGAAGGAACGTGGTATAATCACAAAATAACAAAATTTAATTTTAAATAGTGTTTATTTAATTTGAAATTAAATTTAAATAACCTGTAAGCAAACAGCTTTGATGAAAAATCTATCAATGTATTTTTAAAAGTGAATCGTGTTTTCAAGGTTATTCTGTCGTTTAGTAGTATAAAATAATAGTTGCCCACTTAACAAAGCCAGTGGATAGGCTCGTAAATACATTCACAACATGTAAACGCTTTTACTGAATAATTGGTTGGATTTCTGTTTTGTAGTTGTGTATTATTATTTCAGAAAAATTTAATCAAATGTAATGAAAAGACTAATTCGTCTGTAATTAAATTTTTGAAAGCTTGACTTTCGCTTTTGTGACTCGATATGTAAATAATAATTTACTTAAAAAAATAGCAATCCGGATCAAGGAATTGAGGGAATTGCGCAGAATAACTCAGGCAGATTTTTTCGAGGATACAGGTATAAATATTGGAAGAATTGAGCGTGGTATCAATGACCTTACTATTTCAAATATGCATCGAATTTGTGAATACTTTGAAATTTCGCTAGAAGACTTTTTTAAAGAAATAAAAGATTGAATTGAAAATCACAGTATATTATCTTTCTCCCAATTATCAAACTATTTAAAACGCATTAGATATTGCAATGACTTAGGTTTTTACCCGTGTGTAGTGAATGAGTCTCCTTAAATTTCCCCTACCTTAAATCAACTTTCCTTAATCTTTTGCCACGTTGTATACATACTTTCTTGCGTTGGGCGATCTGCTTCTACTTCACGTAAAGGCTCACAAGCAATGAGTGTGTCCATACATTCTTGGGGCAATGCTTGGTACAATGCTGTTCCTTTCGTCTTCCAAGCAATCATTTCATCTGAAACCTGCTTGATGATTTTTGCTGGATTACCAACCACCAAACTTCTTGTTGGAATCACCGTATTTGCAGGTACAAAACAGAGAGCACCAATGATGCATTCGTCTTCAATGACCACATCATCCATGATCACACTATTCATTCCGATCAAGCAATTTTCGCCAATCGTACCGCCATGAACAATTGCTCCATGACCAATGTGTGCACCTTTTTTGAGCGTAACCGTTGTTCCTGGAAACATGTGAATGGTGCAATTTTCCTGCACATTACAACCATCTTCAATGATAATTTGCCCCCAATCGCCCCGAATAGCAGCACCTGGACCTACATAAACGTTTTCGCCAATCAATACATTTCCAGTAACCGTTGCTTGTGGATGTATAAAACTGGATGCCTTGATGACAGGTATGAATCCATTAAATGCGTAAATTGCCATACGATACGAAAATTGTTCTATTCAAGACAAATGTAACGAAACAGAAGTAACGAATATGAATTACTGTGATTTCTCTTCCAGCCGCCCAGAAGGTGATGTGCATCGGGTTTACCATGATTACCACTATGGAACGCCCATTGCGGATGACAATGAATTGTTTGGTCGGTTGATCATGGAAATTAATCAGGCAGGCTTGTCCTGGGAATTGATTTTGAAGAAGGAACAGTCGTTTAGATTGGCGTATGATCAATTTAATATTGAAGCTGTAGCGATGTATAATGAAGAAAAAATTACTACCTTGTTAGAAGATAAGGGAATTATCCGCAATAAACTGAAAGTAAGAGCGGCCGTGAAGAATGCCCAACAATTGCTACAGTTAAAACAAGAATACGGTTCGTTTAAACAATGGTTAGACGAAAATTCCCCAAAAAGTTTAGATGAATGGACGAAACTCTTCAAAAAGACGTTTACATTTGTTGGAGGAGAGATTGTGAATGAATTTTTAATGAGTACAGGATATTTGCCCGGTGCACACCATGAAAATTGTTCAAGGTATAAAGAGTTAGAACAGATTAAATAATACAAGTATGAGACAATTATTGCTAGCTGGGTTTGTTGTATGTTCCTTTTTGGGAATTGCTCAAACAGGGGTCAACGGTGGTATTACAATGATCAAAGGATTTGGTACTCCAAAAGCGTATCCAGGCATTCATTTGGGTGTAGAGATTCCTCGAGATGATCAAGTTTCGTATTTCGGGAGAATTACAGGAACGCTATCGAATAAAAACGATAATGTACGTACTGTAAATGTCGAAGCTATTGACCCTACGACTACCTTTCCTTCTGCGAAAACAATTGATTACGAGACAAAAATGAATTACACCAACATTGAAGGTGGAACGCGTTATTACTTTGGGAACGGTTATGATTATGGTTGGTCAGCTTATGGCGGTTCCATGTTCATGCTCAGTATCAATACTGTACGTGCGAAGTTTGGCGATTATGATCAATCTTTGTACAAATTACCCGATGGATTTACAGATAAAGGCCGAATTATTGGACTTAATCTTGGATTGAATGCTGGGGTGAAAAATCATTTCTCTTTTGGTATGTTGTACTTTGATATGACGCTCGCTTACTCTTTGTATGCGATTCCAAGTAATTCCTTAGCTGCAGGACAAAGTTCGGCTAATGGTGGATTGTTTACGCCACTCACTTTTTCCTTTAATTTAGGGTTCAGAAAAGACTTGTATTAATCTCAAGAGATAAATAAGTAAACCGATTTACAGAAGTAAGTCGGTTTTTTTAGTTCCAAAAGAACCACTTTTTTCTAATGAGTGTATTGTTCCAATCAGATGATAGAAGTTCTCTGTAAGCGGTTGTCAAAACCTTTATAACTTCTTTACATGTTTAGGTTTAACTTTACACTTTTAAAATTGATGCGTTGAAATTATATCATACTAGATTATACAATTCCTTTAGTCAGTATCTCATTAGTATCGCAATGATTCTGATCGTTTCGTTGATTTCTTTCGCCTTCAAAGAACTAATCGGTTATAAAGTAGTGGCACTACTGCTACTAATGGTTGTGTCATTGATCGCCATGCTATTTGAGATATTTCCAGTATTGCTAGCAGCTTTGTTAAGCTCCTTGATTTGGAATTTTTTTTTCATTCCACCTATCTTCACTTTTCACATTGATAGTACAGAGGATGTCATGCTGTTTTTTTTATACTTCTTTGTCGCTTTTGTCAACACTGTACTTAGTTTCAAAATCAGAAAGGAGGAGAAGAAGGCCAGAGAAAAAGAAGAAAAGCTGAAGCAAATCGCTTTTTATAACACATTGCTAAATTCACTATCACATGAATTAAGAACCCCTATTTCAACAATTATTGGTGCGGTTGATATGTTACGCGAATCCAATGATCGTCTGAGTCCACAACAATCAACTGAATTACTACTTCAAATTGATCATGCAGGAATGAATCTCAATCGCCATGTTGAAAATTTATTGAATATGAGTCGGTTGGAATCGGGGATATTAAGCACTGCGCTTGATTGGTGTGATACAAACGAATTAATCCATACTGTATTAAACGAGTTTAGTGCTTTTAAAACACATACATTGATTTTTATTCCAGATGAAGAACTCCCGTTGTTGAAAGTAGACGAGGGATTGATGCAGCAAGTCATTCATAATTTGATTCACAATAGTGTTTTATATACACCAGAAAAAAGTACAATTGAAGTTACATCCTATTTTAACAACCATAAATGGTGTCTCCAGATCAGTGATGATGGAAATGGAATCCCTAACGCAAATATCGAAGCGGTTTTTGATAAATTTTATCGTGTTCCAGATACCAGAACAGGGGGAAGTGGTCTAGGATTATCAATTGTAAAAGGATTTGTAGAAATGCATGGTGGGGTGGTTTCAGCCAAAAACAATCCAACTAAAGGCATTACTTTTTGTGTCGAAATCCCTGCAGAAGCTTCATTTATTAATAATCTAAAAAATGAATAAAGCAGAGATCTTGGTTATTGACGATGAGCCACAAATTCGCAAATTATTAGAGATAACGTTGGAGAGCAATGACTTCATTGTTCGTCTTGCAGAAAATGCGCAACAGGGAATCCAACTGGTTGTGTCACACCCTCCTGAATTGATATTACTAGATTTAGGATTGCCTGACAAAAGCGGTCATGAATTACTTAAAGAATTGCGTTTATGGTTCGATAAAGCAATTATCATCTTGTCGGTGCTCAATCATGAACAGGATATTGTTACTGCCTTGGATAATGGTGCCACTGATTACTTGACCAAGCCCTTTCGTACAGCTGAATTATTGGCCAGAATGCGTTCAGCAATACGAAGAAATAACACTACTTTAAGTCATTCAAAAATAACCTGTGGTGATCTGGAAATAGACCTGTCTGCTCGCATCGTAAAACAGTTTGATCAGGTTATTAAATTAACCAACACAGAATTCAATTTACTTGCTTTATTCTTTAAAAATGAAGGGCGTGTTTTAACACATCAATTTATATTGAAAGAAATTTGGGGTGTTGCTTATCAGACTGAAACGCAGTATTTACGCGTGTTTGTTGGTACACTTCGAAAGAAAATTGAACAGAATAGGGATCAATCCAAACACATCATTACTGAAAGTGGGGTTGGTTATCGCTTCATCTAGTTGTTCTTTATAATTTCTTTATAATTTCTTTATAGTACGTCTCTTTTCTTTATGTTTTACACATAGAATTAGACCCAATTTTGCTGTATCAAATTGATTGATATGCGTAAAATGAATGTTGGAATTAAAAGTAAAGTAACTGCTGCATCATTGCTAATTGCCCTTGGAATTATTTATGGTGACATTGGCACTAGTCCATTGTATGCATTGCGAGCAGTAATTGGCGAACGAGATATAACCGAAATCCTTGTATACGGTGGCATATCTTGTATTTTTTGGACACTTGTTATACAAACAACAATCAAGTATATCTGGATCACTTTAAAAGCAGATAATGAAGGAGAAGGCGGCATTTTCTCGTTGTATGCGCTGGTGCGCAAATATGGAAAAAAGTTAGTGATTCCAGCAATTTTAGGTGCAACCGCTTTATTAGCAGATGGGATTATTACACCGCCAATTTCAGTTGCCTCTGCAGTAGAAGGGCTCAGCATGGTCAACGGATTGGAGAATGTTATCGTTCCAGGAAATTCATTAACTGTTGGTATTGTGGTTGTGATCCTATCGGTATTGTTTTTTTTTCAGCGGTATGGTACACAGGTAATTGGAAAGGCATTTGGTCCTATCATGGCTATTTGGTTTGCTATGATTTTCATCTTCGGTTTGAGCCAAGTACTACTCTTTCCGGATGTATTAAAAGCATTGAATCCGTATTATGCGATCGAATTGCTCTCCAATTATCCAAAAGGATTCTGGTTATTGGGTGCGGTATTTTTATGTACCACTGGTGCAGAAGCATTGTATTCTGATTTAGGGCATTGTGGTATAAAAAACATTCGGATTACGTGGATAGGTGTAAAGATTAGTTTGATTTTTTGTTACTTAGGTCAAGCAGCTTGGTTAATGCATCAAGGAAGCACCAAATTAGCTGGAAGAAATCCATTTTTTGAAGTAGTTCCAGATTGGTTTTTAATCCCTAGTATAATCATTGCAACGCTTGCCACAATCATTGCTTCTCAAGCCTTGATAAGTGGAAGTTTCACGTTGATCAATGAAGGAATGAACTTGAATTTTTGGCCACGTGTAGCTATCAGACAACCTTCTGAATCCAAAGGACAAATCTACATTCCAAGTATCAATACTTTATTGTGGTTTGGCTGTATTTTGATGATTCTATATTTCAGAGAATCGGGTCACATGGAGGCAGCTTATGGTTTTTCAATTACCATAGCAATGATGATGACCACTGTTTTACTCAGTTATTTTTTGATCTATAAATTGAAGTGGAATAAAATTCTTGTTGTGCTATTTCTAATCGTTTTTTCAACTGTTGAACTATCGTTCTTTGTTGCAAACGTTGCCAAAATTAAGGAAAGATGGATGTTCTTGTTCTTTGAACTGTTTATTTTTCTAACAATGTATACTTGGTACAAAGCACGAAAAATCAACAACCGATTTACGCAATTTGAGGAACTTGGAAAGTTTGCTATCCAACTCAAAGAACTCAGTGAAGATGAAGAAATCCCTAAACTGGCTACACATTTGGTTTACCTTACAAAAGCAAATAATCGACACGAGATTGAAGGCAAAATCATTCAATCCATCTTCGCTAAAAAACCAAAAAGAGCTGATGTATATTGGTTTTTACACATCAATAGAACGGAACAACCCTATACATTAAGTTATGATGTTTCTGAATTGATTGATGACAAAGTTATTAAAGTGAACATTAACATTGGTTTCAGAATTCAGCCAAAAACGGAGTTGTATTTTAAAAAAATTGTTCGTGATTTGGTAACAGATGAAGAGTTGAACTTACATATTCGTCCAGATGGTTCTACGAAATACAATGCTAGTCCAGATTTCAAGTTCGTTGTTTTTCAAAAGTTTTTATCTGTTGAAAATGAATTTACCTTGAAAGATGGTCTTCTGCTCAATTCCTATTTCTTCTTAAAACGTCTTGGGCAAAGTGATGAAGCAGCTTTTGGTCTCGACAAAAATGATGTAATCATTGAACAAATCCCCTTGGTGTATCAACCAATCAAGCAAATAGAATTAACACGAATTAAATAATAATCAAATGAAAATTAAATTCCTCTTTCCAGTATTATTCATTGGAATGTCACTAAGTGCGCAAGAAAAGCCAAATGACTCACTTTTATCAGTTAAAATTCCCTTTGAAGATATTGATATGACGTGGGCAAATGGAAACGATAGGCGTACTGAAAGTATTTTCAAAAACCTAAACTATTTCACTCCAAGTGTGATGATCGATGTGAATTACACCCATTCATTCAATCAACCAAATGATAATACGGTCGTTGGTTCTACTGCATTAGCACGAAATAATGAAGTCACATTATCAGCTCTACATTTCGGTGGAGATGTTGAATACAAAAATGCGCATGCACGTTTTATGACCCAATTTGGAACGCGGTCTGTAATAGTTCCGAGAAACGATATCAGCCCATACAAAGGGCAATACCAACTTGCAAACGTATACCGTTATATTAGTGAAGCTTACGCTGGATATCACTTCAATAAATGGTATGGGATAAACCTAGATGCTGGTTTATTTATGTCTTATATTGGATTGAATTCTTTTTACCAAGCCGAAAACTGGGAATACCAAGCTTCATTCACCTCTGATAATACACCTTGGTTTTTCAATGGTTTGCGTGCTCAAATTTTTCTGACAAAATACTTGAAAATAGAACCTTGGATTATCAATGGTTGGCAAAGTTATGGTCGATTCAATTCAATGCCTGGCATAGGTGGTAATATTACATGGACGCCTACAAGCAACTTAAAATTGATTACCAATAATTACTATGGAACAGATGCAGCTGGTTTGCCAGATAGAAAACGTTTTCACAGTGATAATAGCATCTTATTGCGCTATTTTAATCGTCCAACCTCAAAAAGAATTACAAAAGCTGCCTTGTCATTAACAGGTGATATTGGTTTTGAAAAAGGGGGAGGTGTGAATGGCTTTAAAAAGGGAGATTCACTAGAAGGTCCAGCTCAATATTTTTTGAGTTCAATGGTCTACAATCGTATCTGGTTTGGCAAGGACAAATTCGCCTGGACGATTGGTGGTGGCTTTATGATCAACCCTGGGCGTTATTTAGTCTTGTATCCAACAGGAGAAGCAAGTCCACTACCTGATCCGAATAGTCCAACCCAAACAGAAGGTACTTTTCCTTTTAGCGCGAATCCAGGAGATTTATTTAAAGGATGGGATTGTTCTACAAACATTGATTACATGCCAAATCAAAGTATTACATTTCGAATAGAGTTTGTTCACCGAAGCGCGAGTGTTCCTTATTTCGCTGGTCCTGGAGGTGTAACGTCTCAAACAGGATATGCCACAAATACACTTGATCCTTTGTGGAGACCAGATCTTGTGAAGTCTGAAAATAGGTTGATTTTTGCCATGCTCTTTCGGATTTAATAAAAGAGTGGTTCTTGCCCCAAAAGAAGGTTTGCTTCTCATTCAGTCGTTTAAAGGCTGTTTGTTGACCAACTCCACTATTTTATTGTACAACAAGTCTTCATCAATGGGTTTGGAAATGTAATGATCGATTCCAAATTCTCTACATTTGTTAAGGTCTGCAGTAGTAACATCGGCAGTCAATGCAATAATTGGAATGTTAGACTTTAGTGTTTTTCGGATGTACTTTGTAGCCTCAAATCCATTCATTTCTGGCATTTGTAAATCCATCAGGATAATATCGTAAGTAGTGGTTTCTAATTTTTCAATAGCCAATTTTCCATTGCTGACGATGTCGAAGTTAAATCCGAAGTCACTTAAAAGGATTTTAATTAATAATTGATTTAATGCAACATCTTCAGCAACCAGTACGCGTATGTTTTTGATGGATGGATCAAGTTTTAGTAGTTCAACTTCTTCTTCTAATTGTTCTGCTGTTTTTTCAAAGGTCAGTATAAAACTAAATGTGGAACCCTCGCCAACGGTACTGGTTAAGCGAATACTTCCGCCTTGAGCTTCTATGAGTTGTTTCACAATGGCAAGTCCCAAACCTGTTCCTCCATACGAATTGGCTATACTGAGTTCAGCTTGTTCAAAAAGATTAAAAATGGAATTCATTTTATTGGAAGCAATGCCAATACCTGTATCAGTGACGGCAAATTCAAGGGTCACGCTTTCATTCTTTTCATGGAGTAATTTGGTGCTAAATGTAATTTCCCCCTTGTTGGTGAATTTAACGGCATTGCTAATGAGGTTCAAAATGATTTGATTCAAGCGCACGGAATCACCCATTACCAATGCTGGAATGGTCTGGTCAAATGCTTCTATTAGTTCTAGATTCTTTTCTTTTACTTTGAAGTCAAACGAATACAGTATTGATTGGATTGTTTTGCGTATTTCAAATGGTTGGTTTTCAAAGGTCATTCTACCAGCATCTACTTTTGCCAAATCTAGGATGTCGTTGATAAGTAGATTCAAGGACTTTCCACTCGTTTTAATCGCTTGTAAAAACTCTTTTTGTTCGCTGCCTAATTCCGTTTTCAATAACACATTTGCAAATCCTAAAATGGAATTTAAGGGAGTGCGAATTTCGTGACTCATGTTGGACAAAAACTGTTGTTTGAATTTAACAGCATTTTCTGCGGCAACGTTTGCCTCTGTTAATTCTTTTTTACTTTCTTCTAATTTTTGAAGGGCAAGTACTTCAATGGTAACATCTGATGCAAAAATGATTACACCGGAAACGGTTCCATCATTTTCTTTATACGGCTGGTAAACAAAATTGTAATAAACGGTTTCTTTTTCTCCATTTGATTGGATAAAGTGCTTAGGTTGTTCCAAACTGTACTGTATCGTGCTATTGTGCAACACATCGAATAACAAGTCCATGATGGGTTGGTCTTTCATTTTGGGGAGGATCTCTAAAAGCGGTTTCCCCAATGCTTCTTTTCCAATATTCCAGATGTTTAAAAGCGGGGCATTTGCTAATTCCAATACCAGGTTCTTACCCTTTAAAATGAGCATGGGATAGATCGTTTGTTCTACCAAACAGCGAAAACGGAGTTCAATATCTTCCACTTTTCTTCGAGCGATTGTTTGTTCTGTTATATCAGAAATGGCGAGTAGAATCAATTCCTCGTGATTCATTTTTTGCACAATTCGTCGTGCATTGAGAACCATTGTTTTTTCGCCAATGTTTGGGAAGGTATGCGTAATTTCAAAATGGTGGAAGTGCGTATTTTTAGGGAGAATATTTTCAAGTAACCTTTTTAGACGTGGAATATTCCATTGTTTGTTTCCCAATTCATACAAGCGTATTCCTTCGGTTTCTTCTTGTTTAGCATCAAAGGTTTTGTAAAATGTTTTGTTGGCGGATTTTACACGCAGATTTTTATCCAACACAATCAGTGGCTCGTGTATGGTTTCAAATATTGCTTCTGCATAATCGTAGGCTTCGTTGAGCAGGTCGTTTCGGGTTTGCAACTCTTGATTCGTGGTCGTGAGTTCTTCGTTAGCAGATTCGATTTCTTCCTTTGAGGTTTCTAACTCTTCATTCACTGTTTGCAATTCTTCGTTGCTTGAAACAACTTCTTCATTGGCACTTTGCAATTCCTGTGTAAAAGCCTCTTGATCCAAACCAAGTGCAAGCGCATCTGCATGTGCGGCAGCTAATTCCTGTTCTAATTTTTTAATTCTACGGTCTTTAGCAAGTGAATTGTTTTGTTCACCATCGGTTTTATTCCAAAAATGTTCCGTTTGCTCATGCTCTGTAAAAAGAATCAAGAGCAATTGTTCTTCCGATTCTATTTTAAGTGGAACAATTTCCAAACTGATAATTTTGAGCTCGGAATTGATTTTCATCTCAATGCCACCTTTCCGAATACTTTGTTTTGTCTTAATGACTTTTGAAATGGTATTGCGCAATTCAAATGCAATTTCTGGGCGAGCCATTTTTAAAATATTAAACGTGGCTTTGCCCTTTGGATGTGCGAGGAATAAATCAGTTATGCCCCTAAATTGAACGATTTCCATTTGGTAATTGATCACAACACTTGCGGGCATATATTCAGAAACGAGTACTGCATCTATGGCGTTGTCAAGTCCGTTGTGATTAAAGAAATGCGTTTGTTTTATTTTACTTTTACTCGTGCCTGGTACTGTTGTTTCGGAAAGGGATTGTTGCGCATAACGAGGCAATAATGCGGGGAGTATGCGAGTGCCTGAGTTCGTTTTGCGCGAAAAGAGTTTATATTTTTTATTAAATGCCGTAAATAAATTCGTCGATTGACTTATGTTTTCTGATTTACCAAGCATCAAAAAACCGTGCTCATTCAAGGCATAGTGAAATGTATTAATCGTCTTTTTTTGTGCAGGAATATCAAAATAAATAAAAAGGTTGCAACAGCTGATAAAATCGAGACGCGAAAAAGGAGGGTCGTTTAAAATATTATGCGGTGCAAAGATGCACATATCTCGCAAGGTCTTGTTTACACTGTAACCATCATTTGTTTTGGTAAAAAAACGCTGTATCCGTTTGGGTGAAACAGTTTCCAGATCTTGTTTGGTATAATTACCAATACGTGCTTTGTTGATCGCGCGCTCGCTTAGATCAGTTGCAAAAATTTGAACAGGAATGGTTGTTAGATTACTTTCTTGTATTTCGATTAACATCATGGCGATCGAATAGGCTTCTTCACCCGTTGCACAAGCAGGAACCCATAAGCGTAAATGCTCTCCTGTTTTTTTTCGATGGAGTAGTTTTGGGAAAAGGGTTTCTTTTAAGTACTTATGCGTGTCCGTATCCCGAAAAAAACTGGTTACATTAATCAATAAATCTTGGTAAAGAATATTGATTTCTTCCTTTTTTTGCGCAAGCAATTTTGCGTAGACTTTGAGTTGCGTTATTTTGTATAAAAACATCCGACGAATAATGCGCCGCTTGATGGTATTCATTTTATAGGCAGTGAAATCAACACCAGTGGTTTTGTGTAATAAATCAAGAATGGTTTTTAAATCGGGATTGTTGTTATCAATTAAATCTTCTTCACCGTTTTTAACACCACTAGATTTTAAAAGCGGATGTTTACTTAAGCGAGCTAATTCGAGAGCAATT
Organism: Fluviicola sp.; assembly: GCA_043721195.1. GTDB lineage: Bacteria > Bacteroidota > Bacteroidia > Flavobacteriales_D > Crocinitomicaceae > Fluviicola. The sequence goes on from JAYSRF010000278.1 coordinate 48,750, forward strand.
TCTTTTGGTGATAAAATAAAATCGACAGCACCTGACGCAATTGCTGAGTGGGGCATACTGGTGAATTTTGCTGTGTCGTCTTGCACAAAAGTTAAACCACCTTCTTGTTTTATTGCTTTCATTCCCATTGTTCCATCACTTGCGCTTCCACTCAGAACGATTCCAATAACGCGTTCTTTTTGGGCTTCGGCAAGAGAAGAGAACAAAATATCAATGGTAATGGCTGGGCTGTTACCTGAACGGGGAATTAGTTTATATGACCGTCTGTTACTTCAATTCCTTTGTCATAGGGGATGACAAAAACATTGTTGGGTTTTATTTTATCCATATCATCTATCTCCTGAACAATCATCTTTGTCTTTTTAGATAAGATTTCAGTCAACAGGCTTTTGTGATCTGGACTCAGGTGTTGCACATAGATAAATGCCATGCCCGTGTTGGCTGGCAGGTATTTTAATAGCTCCATCATTGCTTCTAATCCTCCCGCTGAAGCACCAATGGCAACTACGGGAAAAGAATTTTCTTGAACCTCCGCTGTGGCAAGCGGTTTCTTGTTGGTTACGGGTGTAGTCATATGAACTAGAATATTAGAACTATCTGAAATTACTGTGTGAAGTAAGTTATATAAGTATGCGCATTACAGTCATTAGTCCGTCCTTTTAAATTAATAAACGGCACTAATTTATTTTTTCTGATTTTGGAATTCGAGCTGAGTAATCGCTCAAGCAAGAACTGTGGTAAATACGCTAGATCCTTTGTGAAAACTGGATCTTGTGACGTTGAGAACAAGTTAATTGTTGTTGTATCTTCTTCGAATAGAGTGAAGGTACGCTTTATTTATTCCAAAAGAAGCGTTTTCGTTTATTTAGTGCATTTTCCCAATCTTTCAGGATTGTTTGATAGTCTGAATAGCGTGTATCCATTCCCTTTTTTAATCCAGCATCTAGTTCATATTCGGCTAATCGATTGGGCGGTAATCGAAAAGCATGCTTTGCACTTATACGTTGCAGAATGTTGAAAAAAGCAGCTGGAATTTGACTGTTTTCAGGAAGTGGGTGTGTCAATTGAAGGTTTGTTGTAATACTAGGATTGGGTTGAAGTAATGGAAGTTTCCCCACAAAAGATTGCCACAAAAGAATGCCCAATGCAAAGAAATCCGTGCGTTGATCAACTAAATGTAAACGATTGAGCAATAATTCGGGTGCCGCATATCCGAGTGGAAATAGGGTAGTGCGTGTTTCTTTCTTAGAAGTACATAGCGCCATACCAAAATCGATGAGGTAAACGCCTAACTGATCATTCACTTCTTCAACAATGATATTGGAAGGTTTAAGATCTAAATGCACAATTTGATGGTGCTTTAATTCCTGAAAAACAGACTCAAATTGTTGCAAAATATGGAATAGAACACGAGGTTTGTCTTTCTTTCGAACTGTTTTTAAAAACTGATCTAACGGAACACCATCTCGATAGGTTAGCACAAGAATCAATTCGTTTTCCGATTCACTAAAATCAATGATCGCAGGAAGTTGCGGGTGTGAAAAATGGAACATAGCTTCTTGGCGTAAACGATCTTGGAGGACTAAATTCGTTGGCGATTTAGTGAGCACCTTCATCGTTCTTTTTTCACCTGATTGTTTGTCTTGAACCAAAAAAACGTCGCTGAATTTGCGTTTTTGTTGATTGCCTAATCGTTTTATAATCTGGTATTTGTCCGCAAAATTCACTTGCTACCTCCAATTTTGAATTGCAAGGTAAGGTAAAAATTCCTGCCATCAGAAGGTAAAATGCCTGGTCCTGGGTATGCCGTGGCGCGACGTGTGTAATACGAAGCATTCAGCAAGTTGTTGACACCGCATTCCAGTTGAAAGTACTTTTTGAACGCATACCGCGCAGAAAAATCGACGACAAAATAGGCTGGAATTTCGCCAATAACAGCATCACCGCTGGGTTCAATCGCATTCGAAGCGTCAGAAAATTGTCGCGAATTATAAGATGCTTGGGCTTGTACATTCCAACGTTCATGACGCAATTTAATTCCATAGCGCAACAAAATCGGACTTACATATTCCACCTCTTTTCCAACAAAATTGGCTTCTTTGGAGCGAACATAATGCGCATCGATGTAGGAAAAGTTGACAAAAACAGAAGAACTAATTTTTGCGCTGTCATTGAATACTTTGATGTAATCCAATTCAGCAAAAACCTCAACTCCTTTGTTAACAGCATCACCAATGTTGGTTCGCACTTTTTTTACTCCATTTGTTTCTGGAGCTAAACCAATTTTATCGCCATAAAACAAGTAAAACGCTGCTACATCGACATAAAAATAAGGAATCACAAAACCACGCCAACCCAACTCTGTTGTAGAACCATATTCATCACGCATCAAGGTGTCAACGATCACATTTGGATTATTGATCCGAATATCATTGAAGTTTACAGCACGGTAATTCATACAAAAATTAGCATAAACACTCGATGTTTTCCCCGTTTTGAATGAACCACCCATTCCTGCTAAGGGAACTGTTCTGGTTAATTGATTGGAATCCTCGATTTTATAAATAGCTAACGTATCAAAATTGAGCGGATGGATGGCGTATTGTTTATAAAAACCGCTTGAAGCACTGGTGATGTATTCCAAACGAAATCCAGCATTTACAGTCCACTTTTTATTGATAAACCAAATATTGTCAATGAAACCAGCTACGTTTTCGGAAGGAAATGAAAACTGTGAATTTTCCACATCATCTGGGTGTAATAATCGAAAATCTGCTTCACGACCATCTGGGGCAGTTCCCTGAATACTCGTTGTTTTTCCTCGATAATAACGAGTACCGACTAAAAATGCGCCCATAATCTTCCCATGTTTCGATGGAATGGAATACCGGTGTAAGAGTCTAGCTTCCGCACCAGCATTCTGAAAATCTCCTTGAATCATTTCGCGGTTTCCTCCAGGATCTGCTTGACTAATTTTCCCCAAAAATCCAAGTGAAAGGCGTTGAGATAACATCCCAAATGCTCGGACGTTAAAGCGTGTTGATTTGGAAATTTCCCAATCGTAATGCAACGCTAAAATATTCCAATTGACCTTGAACCAATTGCGGTCACGAACACTTTGCAAAGGATCTTCTTCGAATTGCTTGTCTGTTAATCCACCACCTTGTTGCGCCAAATAAGACATACGCGTATATTCCAAACGAACGTGGTGTTTTTCAGTGATGTGGTATCCCAATTGCGCAAATCCTTGGTGTTGGGTGAAATTGTTATTCGCGCGGTAACCGTCACCCGTTTTGATTTGATAATAGGCTTGGTATTCTAAGCGATTGCTTGTGCCACTAATGCGATTAAATGAACCGATATAACCGAAACTACCTGCAGTATTACGTATTGTGAATTCAATTGGAGTAGTTGCATTCGGAGCTTTTAAAACAAAATTCATCAATCCGCCAAACTGCGTTCCATATTGCAAAGAAGCAGAGCCACGAATGATTTCAATGGAAGACAATGCCTCCAATGGTGGTGTGTAATAACTTTCTGGATAACCTAAGGCATCAGCACTAATATCATAGCCGTTTTGACGTGTATTGAAGTTCGCTGCACGATTAGGACTCAATCCTCTTCCTCCAACGCCCATTTGAATACCCGCTCCATCGCTTTCCCAAATGTTTAAACCTGGAACTTTCGCAAATAATTCACGTGGATTTCCAGTCGATTTGGCACCACCTTGCGTTTCAGTTTGAATGATGGTACTTGTTCCGGTTGCTATTTGAACACCTTTGATAGGAGGAAGGTAACCAATGTCAAAAAACAGCATTCGATCTTTAATAACGATCTCCTGAATTTCAGTAGCACTTTTTTCCAAATAAATAGTGCCGTTTTGTTGCTTCAATTGATTGATGGAAATGGTCAACGAATCATAGCCTTCACCATAAATCAACACCTCAGTTGCAGCGCAAGGAACAGCGAATTTTCCGTCAATATCCGATTGAGCAACTGAAGATCCGCACGAAACAAATACCCCAAAAATGG
>JAYSRF010000279.1:0-6148 GCA_043721195.1 Fluviicola sp.
GGCAAGCCGAAATTATTTGGGGTGGTGGAAGCCCGAACCATGTATCAGATGCCAATGACTATGGAGTTTGGAAACCAAAAGATGGCGACTCACAAACTAATTTTTACACCCATGCACCAGATTCAAATCTTTGGATGATAGGTAATGGTTGCGCACCAGTAATATCTGACACAACAACAAGCGTACAATGGATTGTTAACCTCATCAACAAAAATGTAGCTGATCTAGAAAACGGTTTATGGCCCAATGATCAATTCTACGCCCTCACGGTCATGTTTAATTGCCGTGATTTAGACACACTGAATACGCTTCAAAAAATAGATACTGTTTTAAATGCAATTGATGCATTAGTACAAGGTGGAAATACGCTCGAATGGGCAACTATTGGAGAAAAAATGGATCTTTTTACTGCTTGGTCTCAACAAACTTCTATTGCATACAGTCAATGGAGTTGTGATGATGCATTAAACCCAGAACTTTCATTAAGTCATAACTCAACCATTTCATTCCAACTTTTTCCAAATCCAGCTTTAACATCTACTACACTTTCAACTAAACAAGTGGGGGAAACAGCACGATTATATAACTACACTGGAGAAATTGTGAAAGAATTTGATATAAAAACAACCGAAACAATCATTGATTTGCTTAATTTTCCAGCGGGAATGTACGTCATGCAACTTGGCGAACAACGTTTGAAAATACAAGTACTCTAATGACAAAACTAAGTGTAAACATCAATAAAATTGCAACAATTCGTAATGCGCGTGGCGGAAACACGCCCAATGTAGCTCAGGTTGCTATTGATTGTGAACGTTTTGGAGCAGATGGAATTACAGTTCATCCTCGTCCAGATGAACGACATATTACCAGTCAAGATATTATTGATTTAGCACGAGTAGTGAATACAGAATTCAATATTGAAGGATATCCTGATCAACGATACATGGATATGATTGAGCGAATCCGCCCTACTCAAGCAACACTTGTGCCCGATCCACCGCATGTTTTAACGAGCAATGCCGGTTGGGATACAAAAACCCATCTTCAACAATTAAAAGAATTGGTTACTCAATTACAAAAGTGGGGTGTTCGCACTTCAATTTTTGTAGACACCAACCTTGAAAACATTGATTTTGCTGCAAAAACTGGAGTAGAACGCATTGAATTGTACACTGGTCCTTATGCAGAAATGTTTCATAAAGGAAAAGACGCAGCTATTGCGCCTTATATTCTTGCTGGAAAACGAGCCGTTGAATTGGGCATGGAACTCAATGCTGGTCATGATTTAAATCAAGACAATCTCCGCTTTTTCAAACAGTCGCTTCCTGAATTAGCCGAAGTATCAATTGGTCATGCGCTTATATCTGATTCCATTTATTTAGGATTGGAAAACACGGTTCAACGTTACGCCTACTTATTGCGCGATTAGTCTTTATTCTTCGTTTCAACTTCTTAAAATTAAAACCGACATACTTTGTCGGTAAATCAATCTTTTGTCCCAACGGAAAGACTTCGGGTGATCGATTTTACGCACAATAATGATTCATAAAAGGCACTTTTGTCCTATAGCCAAACTGACTTAATTGTTCATATATAATTGAATAACAATTATATATGAACAATTAATATTTTTACTTTAAATCACTTTTTCGCTCACTTTTTTGTCCTGCTTGTTAAAACTCAGGTTTGACGCTGTACCTTTGGCTCAGAATTAACAGCAATCATAATTATGAACAACTACATGTTTTTCTTCTTTTACCACAACTTCGATCGGAAGAGGAGATAACCGTGTATTCACATGAAAGCTCTCTTCAACGAGGGCTTTTTTTTTGCCCAATGCATTTAACAAACAATTAAAAAAATAGATATGAGATCAAATTCAGTTGCCATTCAAGGTTCAGTCGCTTCATTTCACGAATTGGCAGCGCATCAATACTTCGGCAGTGACATACAAACCATTCACTGTAATTCATTCCGTGATGTCTGCTCAAAAATCAGTTCTAATCAAGTTGATTATGGTTTGATTGCAATTGAAAATAAGATTGCAGGGAGTATTTTATTGAATTACGGTTTGATTGAATCATTCGATTTATCCATTATAGGTGAAACTTTTCTACCCATCGAATTACAATTAATGGGAAAACAAGAAGCAACAATTGACGGAATTCGTGAAATCATTTCTCACCCAATGGCTTTAGGTCAATGTCAGCAGTTTCTCTCTGAATTATCACAAGTTCGTGTAACAGAATTCAAAGACACAGCTTCATCTGCTGAACTTGTTTCGCTGAAATCGGACAATTTAACTGCTGTAATTGCTGGTCCAGAAGTCGCAGTCAGATACGGTTTAAAAATTCTTGCAAACAATGTCAGTGATGAAAGCATGAATTACACCCGCTTCTATGTGTTGACAAAAGGAAATGATGTTATTCCTGATGCCGATAAAGCTTCTATTACGATTCAACTGAATGATAAAGCTGGTGAGTTGGCAAAACTGTTGACCTTATTACATCGTGCCGAATTAAATCTTACTAAAATTCAGAGTATTCCCATTCCAAATAACACCGCTCAATATGCTTTTCACCTCGATATTCAATTTTCATCGAAGCAACAATTAGAAAAGGCATTAACGGAAGTTGCGTTTACTGCCACTTCTATGCGAATTCTAGGGATTTACAAAGGAGCAAAACTTCCTATTTCAGAATTAATCACTCATTAACTTGTATAATTATGTCTACAAAAAACGCATCCATCATCACTAAAAAGAACATCATTCTAGCTGGACCTTGCAGTGCTGAAAGCGAAGAACAATTAATCACAACCGCCCAACAATTGGCACGCGAAGGTAAAACCGATATTCTGAGAGCAGGAATTTGGAAACCTCGTACTTCTCCAGGACAATTTGAAGGAATCGGAACTCGAGCGTTATCGTGGTTACTGAAAGCAAAAGAACAAACAGGTCTAGCAACTGCTGTTGAAGTCGCAACACCCAAACACATTGAAGATGCACTCAATTTTGATGTAGACGTGCTTTGGGTGGGTGCACGAACAACTGTGAATCCTTTCAGTGTGCAACAATTAGCAGATGCTTTACGGGGAACAAATCAAACAATCTTGATCAAAAATCCAGTAAATACGGATATTAAGCTCTGGATAGGTGCCGTTGAACGTTTTCAGAAAGTGGGCATTACAAATATTGGTTTGATTCATCGTGGATTTACATCTTACAGTGAATCAGTTTACCGCAATCCTCCAGTATGGCAAATTCCGATTGAAATGAAGCGCCTATTGCCAGAATTACCCATGATCATTGATCCTTCTCATATTTGTGGGAATCGCGAGAATTTGAAGTCAATTGTGCAGAAAAGTGTGGACCTAGACTATGATGGTATTATGATTGAAACCCATTGTGCACCAGAACAGGCTTTAACGGATAAAGCGCAACAAATAAGACCACGAGAATTGAGCGAGTTATTGGAACAAATAATTTGGAAACGTGCAACAAATGGGAACGAAGATTTTATTCATCAGTTGAGTTATTTGCGGGAAGAAATCAATCAATTGGATGATGATTTATTACAACTCTTAGCGAATAGAATGCAGATTTCACAGCGTATTGGAACAATCAAAAAAGAACACAATACGACTGTTTTACAATCGAATCGTTGGGCTGAAGTGATCGATCGCAATTTAATAAAAGCACAAAAATTAGCATTAGATGAATCCTTTGTGAGACAATATTTAGAGGCCATTCACCTAGAAAGTATCCGAAGACAAAACCTTCTATAATAAGACCTTTGCAAAATCCCTTCAAAAATTCAACATCCTCATTTACACATGTAAACTGCGGTGTTAAATTTTAATAGCGCCTCGATTAATGAATTTTGCAATGGTCTTATAATTAGAATAATCTATTTTAGTAGTACGAAATACCATGACCGGAAAAAAATTACACCAGTTAATGCTGGAACTAAGTGGACAGCAACGAAAAGACTTGCTCCTCATTTGCGAAAGCAATGCTGATAAACGTTTACCTATTTTGCGTGAATTGCTCTTACAACCAATGATCGATTTAAGCGAAATGAACTTGCTGATCAGTCATGCGATTGACACGCTTTGGGGGAATTCCAACTCTACTGAAAAACAAACGAAGTTACGTCGCATTCAGCATTATTTCTGTGGTCTCATTGAACAACAGTTATTGCAAACTTTACTGCAAGTAAACACGAGTATTCGGAATGTTCTATTAGCTAAATCACTGGAAAAAAGTGGCAATATGTATTTGCTCAATCAGTATTACGATCAAGCATTCAAAAAATCGATTGCAGAAGAAGATACGCTGTTTCAGCTCATCGGAATTAAAGGGAAAATTCGGATGAAATACATGTCTCATTCTGAAAAAGAATTGGAAGAAGCATTGGCATTGAACACGACCTTTATTGGGATTTTAAATTACGCCAACGAACAAAAAATAGCTGAATATTATGAACATGCTTCCAATATTTACTTGGAGCAAAATTCCATCATACAAAAAAGCAAACAGCAATATGTAGAAGAGATCGAAACACAACTTGCACAATTAAAAAGTCCTCTGAACAAGGCTTCGTTGTATGTTTCAATGGCCAAGTTTCACTACAATGATCCACGACTTGCTGGTTATTTTGATCAGGCGAATACCATTTTGAACAATTTTTCAGAACAGACCAATGAATTTTTAGTAATCGAACGAAAAACCCGATTTTTAGAATTGCGCTTAAAGTTCTTCCATGGTGAAGATCTCAATCAATTGCAACGACTGACGAATGAAATTTTGCAACCAGGTTCAGTCTTCTCTATTATGAACAACAACACCTTGTTTTACAAAATCTTGTTTGATTTGTTATTAAATGAGCTGGAACAAGCAAATCAATTGCTCAATCAAAATCACGTTTATTTCAAAGGAGAAGGTAAATTATTGGAACACTTCCTCCGTGCATTGTACTATATGAAAACAGGAGATTTGAAAAAAGCACTTCAGTTATTGCAACCCATCATGTATGGAACCAATTACTTTTTTGCCATTTTCTCACGCTTAATGGTTTTAAAAATTCAATTATCACGTGGTCAAGGCGCATGGAGTAAATCATTGGTTGACGCTACACGTAGGTATTTACGCCTAAATAGTGGCAATCCATTGGGGCAAGAAGCAAATAATTACACGTTAAATCAGCTCAATAAAAAACGCTTGAACAAAAAAAATGATTCAGGTGAAAAAGCTCCCGTTTTGACTGCCTTACATGCGTTTATCTTGGAAGAATTGTAAAACCGAAAGCAGGGTGAAGGAATCTGTTTATCTTTACTCATCTAAAAAACGACTTATGAATTTACGAAATGGAATTTTTTCTTGCACACTTATAGCAACAAGTATTCTTTTTACAGCTTGTTCAAGCGAAGCTACAAAAACGACTGAAAAAGAAACTGCAACAGAAAAAACAGTAAACGAATCGGAGGAATTATCAAAAGAAGAAGCAACAACTCAAGAGGAAGCTACTCCAGTCAAATCTGTGAAATTATCGAGTAAATTCCTCGGTGAATTGGATTATGGTGTTCCGCAATACCAAGTTTTATTGACAATTGATGGCAAAAAACAAATCTTAGATACTGTTGCTGCTTGTGCATCTATTCCTGCTTCCAATTTTAAACAATATGAAATTCCTTCGGATGCAAAATCGGCTTGTGGTGGTTGGTTTGCTGGTGGTGGTGATTATTTCTACGCAACAATTACTGATGGTAAAGCGGTTGTCTTTCAAGGATGGCAAGATGAAGGTCAAGAAGATGATGGTTACCATTGGAAAGAACGCAAGTAATAACCTAAGACCGTTTAAAAATCCATTACTCTTCGTTACTCAAAAAATTCAACATCCTCATTTACAAGCGTAAACTGCGGTGTTAAATTTTTTTCGCGCCTCGATTAATGAATTTTGCAACTGTCTTAACCTGTATTAGTTCTACGAAGTTTATAAATCACTTTTGTATGATTAACAATCAGGTATGAATACTAATCCCTCTTAACCTTACTTTTCTAACCTGCGCTGACGCTTGGACTTCGAATTGTAACCAATTCTCTTTCCGCAAATGAAGAAAAAGCACTGCTTTTGATTATAAGCAA
>JAYSRF010000280.1:0-6131 GCA_043721195.1 Fluviicola sp.
ATATCTTTCGCGCCAAAATCGACACACGCTTGTTTGTATTCTAGAGAAACTCCTGATTCTTCAGATGCAATGAAAATACTTCCAATGGAAAATCCATCAGCACCATAACTCGCTATTTCGTCTAAATCGGCTTTACAACCTACTCCACCCGCTGAAATAACAGGAATCGAAACGGCAGCTTTAATGGATTGAATCAACTCTTTTGGTGTTAATTCACCTAAATGTCCACCCGCTTGATTATTGACTGCAATTACAGCATCTGCTCCTAAATCGGCAACTTTTTTGGCATATTTCACATCCGTCACATCACAAAATACTTTGATTCCAACTTGATGTGCCGCTTCAATAACTTTAGCAGGAGATCCTAAAGAAGTGATGAAAAAATCGACCTTTTCTTCGCAACAGATTTGCAACTGTTCTTCCATTAAGAAGTTAGAAGCGTTGACAATTAAATTAATTCCAATTGGTCCTTCAGCCTCTGCTTTTATCGCTCGAATTCCAGTTCTTAATTCTTCAGTGGTACGGTAATTAAGTGCAGGAATAGCTCCAGCAACGCCACATTTAGAAGCGGCAATTAACATCGCTTCGTTGGAGACAAGAAACATGGGGGCAACAATGATTGGCAAACGGATTCCAAGCAGGTTGCACAATGCCAATTCGGAGAGATTTTTTTCCATCTTTCGAAAGTACCGAATAATGTTGGTTTTAATAGATTGATGGGGCGAAAAATTAATAAAAAATAACCGTTGCAAAAGTTCGGTAATACGTTTCCGTTCGCCGTGGCTGATTGCAGGATTACTGAGCGCAACATTATTAAAATCAACTAATTAAAACAAAAAAAATACACAAATCACAACAAATAAGCTCATTCGATAAAAAACAACAAATACATCAACTGTAGTATTCCGTCCTCTTTTTCTAATCGGTACATTTGTGCATAAACTGCACTACATGAAACAACTAAACACATTCTTATTGACCTCACTCTTGTTGATCGTTATTGTCGGCAATTCAACAACTGTAGCCCAACAAGTTCAATGGGCAAACACTGTAATTGGTGTTTCCTCGGTTGGTGCAAATTCAAAAAAACAATACAATGCAGAACAAGCATTAGATAAACCCAATAAATTACCATCAACTGGATCGTCAGCAGTAGCTTGGTCGCCAGCGCATGAAGATGGTGGATTGGAATACATTCAAGTAGGTTATGTATCAGCTCAAAAAGCACAACAGATTGCAGTTGGCGAGAGTTTTAACCCTGGATCTATTCAAACCATTCATGCGTATGATAGTTTAGGAAAAGAATACTTGTTATATGAAAACCTAGAACCAAAATCACTAGAAGGGATTCAAGGTCGCATGTTTAATCACTTTTTTCCATTGACCAATTACAAAGTAAAATCAGTTAAAATCACATTAAATACAGCAAAGGTTCCTGGATTTAATCACATTGACGCCATTGGAATTTCCAATTCAACAGATACAGTAAAAGCGGTAATTAACGTTATTAAATCAACTGAATTAATTGCTCCGAAAGAAAACCTAGGCGCAACAATCAACAGTACAACAGACGAATTGCTCCCTGTTATTTCACCCAACGGAAAAACCTTGTATTTCACCAGACAATCGCATCCCAATAACATTGCTCCCGTTGAATACCAAGATATTTGGTTTGCCCAAATGAATGAAACAGGACAATTCAATGACGCACAAAACATAGGTGCACCGCTGAATAACGCCGACAACAACGCTGCGACCTCGATAACTCCTGATGGTCAGCGAATGCTCGTGTTGAATGTCTACAATTCAAATGGAACAATGGAAAAAGGGATTTCTATTTCACAATTTAATGGGACAACTTGGGATTTTCCGCAAAAAGTGATCATTGACAGTTTTTACAACGATAATATTTACGGCGAATACTATTTATCCAATAGTGGACAATTTTTGGTTATGACCTTAGAACGCAATGATTCGGAAGGTGGAAAAGACATCTACGTTTCGTCTATAAAAGAAGACGCAACTTGGACTGTTCCAAAACGAATGGGAAGCCTAATCAACAGCGCCGAAAACGAAACTTCACCTTTTTTGAGTGCAGATGAGCGAACCTTGTATTTTTCTTCTCGTGGACTGAGTGGTTATGGTTCCAGTGATATGTTTGTGACCCATCGTTTAGATGACAGTTGGACGAATTGGAGTGAACCTGAAAACCTCGGTAATGCAATCAACACAACAGGTTGGGATGCTTATTTTAGTCTTCCTGCGAATGGAGAATACGCCTATTATGTTTCTTACACCAATTCATTAGGGGCTGCTGATATTTTTCGCCAAAAACTACCAAACTCAGCAAAACCAATACCTGTAGCATTGGTCAGCGGTCAAGTCTTACATGCGAAAACCAAACTTCCGATGAAGGCGAAAATCACTTATAAAAACCTAACAAACGGTACAATTATGGGCGAAGGTTATTCTGATTCATTGACTGGTAAATTTGAAATTGTATTGCCATCGGGAAATAAATACGCCATTCTAGCAACGAAAAACGAATTTTATTCAGTCAATGAAACCATTGATTTAGTGCAGTTAAAAGCCTATAAAGAAGTAACGAAAAACATTTACCTCGTCCCAATTGAAATAGGCGAAATAGCGCGATTAAACAATCTATTCTTCGACTTCAATAAAGCTACTTTAAAATCAGAATCGTTTGTTGAGTTGAATCAATTGGTACAACTCATGCAACAAAAACCGACATTGGAAATCCAGATTTCTGGGCACACCGATGATGTTGGAGAAGTTCCTTACAACCTTGATCTTAGTTTAAGACGCGCAAAAACTGTCCGCGAATACTTGATTTCAAAAGGAATAAGTGCTTCACGTATCACATTCAAAGGTTATGGTGAATCAAAACCACTTGCAAAAGGCACAAGTGAAGAAAGCCGACAATTGAATCGACGTGTGGAATTTTTGGTCGTGAAGAAGTGATCATTGCACATTAAGGGTTTCTAACTGTTCGCAACGCTTAGACAACTGATTTCACTCGAGTTTTCATGTTTTTAATGCTTCAATTAGATCAATAAAAGGATTCATCAAAACTGCATTCTTATCAAAGGAATCCACTCTTTTTCCTGAGACCTTTATTACGTCAATTTTTAGTTATTGAACAATCGGATTTGAAGAATTGGATTAGCCGTTTCCTAACGGTTCGCAACGCTTAGACAACTGATTTCACTCGAATTTTCACGTTTTGAATCCTTCAATTAGATCGATAAACGGATTCATCAAAACTGCATTTCCATCAAAGGAATCCATTCTTTTTCCTAAGACCTTGATTGCGTCAATTTTTAATTATTGAACAATCGGATTTGAAGAATTGGATTAGCCGTTTCCTAACGGTTCGCAACGCTTAGACTCCCTATTTTACTCGAATTAGCACATTTTAAACCTGCAACTTGATGAATAAACTAATTCATCAAAACAGCGACGCGATCAAAGGAATCCAGTCTTATTCCTGAGTCCAAGTTTTTGTCAATATTCATCTGTTGACTAATCGGATTTGAACAATTTTATTATCCGTTTCATAACGGTTCGTAACGGCTAAACCCAATTCAACACTCGGATTTATTCATTTTCATGTAGCTCGTGCATGCTAAATTAAAATTCAATGAATCCATTTCAACTTAAATTGAAACCAAACACACTTTTAACACCTAAACTAGTCCTTCAAAAGCAATCGTTGATTACTTTTACGGCATGGCAACTACAAAAGATTGGCTGCACGCATTTCGGTTGCGCACATTGCCCTTATCGCTTTCTGGAATCATCGTTGGATCGCTCTTAGCATTACAAAACGGTCATTGGAATGGATTGGTTTTCACATTGGCACTCACTACAACTTTGCTCTTTCAAGTATTATCCAACTTAGCAAATGATTTGGGAGATACCTTGAAAGGTGCTGATAATGCACAACGGGTTGGTCCAGAACGAGCAGTACAATCCGGAGCAATTTCCATTTCATCTATGAAACGCGCTGTTTTCATTAATGCGCTATTATCATTCATAAGTGCTGGATTGCTGATTTGGCAAGGAACAAAAAACCTCTCTGTTTCAAGTGTTTACTTTTATATTGGTCTCGCCATTGCGTGTGTATTAGCAGCGATCACTTATACAATTGGAAAACGTGCGTATGGTTATCACGGTTTGGGCGATGTATTTGTCTTCATTTTCTTCGGATGTGTCAGCGTTATTGGAGTCTATCCATTGTTTACAGATGCATTGACAATCGAATTAATCTTTCCAGCAATCACGATTGGCGCTATGAGTACTGCGGTTTTGAATCTGAACAATATGCGTGATCAGATAAACGATGCTGCTGTTGGAAAACGAACCTTAGTAGTGAATCTTGGTCCTAAAAAAGCGAAGATTTACCACATCAGTTTACTCATTACCGCGATGATCAGTTGGTTCGTATTCTTATTCATCCAACACCAATGGATGGGATTCATTTCCTGTTTACCATTCGTTTTAGTGGTGAAACACATTCAATTTGTCATTCAAAACAACGAACCTAGGGCTTTTGATCCAGAATTAAAAAAAGTGGCACTTTCTACCTTTTTTATTGCTGTTTTATTTGCGATTTCGGTCATTATTAAAGTCCTTGTTCCGTGTCTCTAATACACGATTTACCAAAGGAACTGTTCGCTTCTTTTGAGGCGCATACCTTGGTGTTCAAACTTCCTAGCGGAACGAGTCGTGGTATTCTCACAGAAAAAAAACTGTGGATCATTCAATTGTGGTCGACAGACTCAGCTGTAGTAGGATTGGGCGAATGCAGTGTGATTCCAGGATTATCGCCTGATTATAGTGATCCGATTTCTTATGAAAAACGATTGACTGAAATTGTAAGTAATCCCCTTCATTTCCTGATGCATCCTGAATTATTGGCAAACGAACCTTCCCTCCTTTTTGGGTTGGAAACCGCTTTTCTGGATTGGCAAAATGGCGGAAAACAACAAATCTTTGATTCTGCTTTTCTTCGAGGTGAACGTTCTATTCCCATAAATGGGTTGGTTTGGATGGGCGAAGAATCCTTTATGCACCAACAAATTGAACAAAAATTAGCAGATGGTTTTTCGTGCATTAAAATGAAAGTAGGTGCCATTGATTTTGAGACCGAAATCAACTTATTGAGTAGCATCCGAAAACGCTATACCAAAGAACAAATCACGCTACGTGTTGATGCAAATGGTGCTTTTTCTTTAACAGAAGTCGATGAAAAACTCCAGCGTTTAGCCGATTTAGACCTTCATTCCATTGAACAACCCATTGCACCTAGACAAATTTCTGAAATGCGAGATTTGTGTGTACGGACACCTTTACCAATCGCGTTAGATGAAGAACTCATTGGCGTAACTACAACAACCGACAGAAAACAATTACTCGAAACCATTCAACCGCAGTTCATTATTCTGAAGCCGAGTTTACATGGTGGTTTATCAGGTTGTTTGGAATGGATCGAACTCGCCACAGCTGCCGAGATTCCTTGGTGGATGACTTCAGCACTTGAATCCAATATTGGACTAAATGCCATTGCGCAATTTACAGGACTGTACGATCCTATTTTACCTCAAGGATTGGGAACGGGCGGATTGTATGAAACCAATTTTGAAACGCGCTTGCTGATTCGGAATGGTGAATTGATTGTTGGTTGATTCGTTCCATCTTTCCGTAGGATTAGTTGTCCATATCACAAGAGATATTCATTATACTTTGTATTTTCGTAAACTCAAACATTCCAAGTTCAATTTTCTTGGAAATTAGTTATGAATTTACCCATGCAAAACAGCATCACTTCTCTTTTTAACATTCAATATCCGCTCATCCAAGCAGGCATGATCTGGTGTTCCGGTTGGGAACTCGCTTCAGCTGTTTCAAATGCTGGCGGATTGGGAATCATTGGCTCTGGATCGATGTATCCTGCCGTTCTGGAAGAACACATTATCAAATGCAAAGCGGCTACAGATAAACCTTTTGCGGTGAATCTGCCCATGTTGTATCCCAATATTGAGGAACACATCGCCTTAATTATTCAACACGAAGTACCCATTGTTTTTACTTCTGCCGGAAATCCAAAA
>JAYSRF010000281.1:0-52583 GCA_043721195.1 Fluviicola sp.
GATGACACTCGAGGAATACCTCGAATATGATCGTCAGAAAACACTAAAAGAGAATTGGAAAGGAAAAATTGATGAGCAAACAGAAGAAGATCGCGCACTAGAGTTTCCCATTAAAATACCGAGTAAAGTATTTGAAAACTTCTTCGGATCAGATGAAATCACGATTCGACCACAAGGTAGTGTGGAATTATCGTTTGGTGTGAATTCTTCCCGTTATGACAATCCATTATTACCCGTTAAACAACGACGCATTACCCGTTTTGATTTCCAACAACAAATTCAATTGAATTTAGTAGGACAAATCGGTACAAAACTAAAACTCAATACCAGTTACAATACACAAGCAGCATTTGACTTCGATAACATTACCAAATTAGGTTATTCAGGTGATGAAGATCAAATCATGCAACGCATCGAATTGGGGAATGTAAGTATGCCCATGCAAACGTCTCTCATTCCTGGTTCTCAAACCCTTTTTGGAGCGTATACAAAATTGCGTTTTGGACATTTAACAGTGGATGCAATCGCAGCATCTTCAAAAGGTAAACGCCAAGAAATAAACATTACTGGAAAAGCACAAGTGCAGCCGTTCGAATTGTCGGCAGATAACTACGAAGCAAACCGTCACTATTTTGTCAATTTGTTTTTCCATGATGAGTTCGATCAATCGATGGCTCAACTTCCCAATGTGGCTTCTGAAACCTACATTACTCGAATGGAAGTATGGTTGACCAATCGCGTAAACAATACTGAGAACACACGAAATATTCTTGCATTCTCCGATTTAGGAGAAGGAAAAGTTGAAAATTGTGAAGGAGATCCAGGTGGTTTTGGTCCGTCCGATTTACCAGATAATGAAGCCAATGGTTTGTATAACTGGTTGTCATCCACTCCAGCAACTCGTTCGTTCTCAACAGCAGTAAATGCATTGAGTAGTCAAGCTACAACTCCAGGGCCATTTCAACAAGCAATTCACTATGAAAAAGTGGAAAATGCGCGAAAATTAACCGAATCGGAATTTAGTTACAACGCATTATTAGGGTTTATTTCCCTGAATCAACCACTAAACAACGATGAAGTGTTGGCTGTGGCGTATGAATACACTTACCGTGGACAAACCTATCAAGTGGGTGAATTCTCAACAGATGGTGTTGCCGGACAAGATGCATTGTACTTGAAATTATTGAAACCAACCATTACAAATCCTACCATCAGTATCTGGGATTTGATGATGAAAAACGTTTACTCAATAGGTGCTTACCAAGTTGATAAAGAAGGTTTCCGATTCAACGTTCTCTACAACAATCCTGAAACCAGTGTTCCTATCCCCTATTTTCCTTTTGATGGATTAGACGATGAACAAATTATTTCATTGGTAGACATGGATCGCTACAATGTGAATAATCAGGCTTTCTCTGATGGAGTCTTCGACTTTATTCCTGTAACTTATACTGGAAATAAAGCAGAAACAGGTGGAACAATCAATACACGTAACGGTCGTGTTTTCTTCACCTCTACTGAACCATTCGGTGGTAAATTGAAACAAAAAATGCAAGCTGAAGGTATTCCTGATATCATCATAGATCGAATTGCCTTTACAGAATTATACGATTCCACCAAAACTGCCGCTCAGCAAATTCCAAGTAAAAACCGCTTCTTATTCAAAGGTGAATACCAATCTTCCGTTTCTTCAGATATTCCGCTCAATGCGTTGAATGTTCCTGAAGGTGCAGTTACAGTTACCGCTGGAGGAATCAAATTGATTGAAGGACAAGACTATACGGTTGATTACAACTTAGGTCGCGTAAAAATCCTAAACACAGGAATCCTAGAATCCAATACACCAATTAAAATTTCCATTGAAAGTAATTCTGTTTTCGGATTTCAAGCAAAATCGTTGATTGGAACACATTTAAATTATCGATTCAGTAAAGACTTTAATGTTGGTGCGACCTGGATGCGAATGATGGAACGACCCGTAACCCAAAAAGTGGATATTGGAAGTGAGCCTTACAAAAACAATGTGTTAGGATTGGATGTGAGTTATCGAACTGAATTGCCGTTCTTGACGAAGGTGATTGACTTCCTTCCAATTATTTCGACAAAAGAGAAATCTGTTTTGACATTCAAAGGCGAATTTGCGCATTTGATTCCTGGAACTCCTAAAGCAATTGGTAAATCTGGTATCTCCTACTTAGACGATTTCGAGGGAAGTCAAAGCACCATTGATTTACGTACAGCTAGTGCTTGGCATATTGCCTCAACACCGCAAGGTCAATCTGATTTATTCCCAGAAGGACTTCAAAAAAACTTAGCTACTGGTTACAAACGTTCAAAAGTGGCATGGTACTTAATTGACCCCTTATTTTACCAAAGTAACAACCTCACACCACAACACATCAAAGATGATCCTTCACAATTGTCGGATAGTCGAATGCGATTGGTAAATCAAACCGATGTTTTCCCGAACTTAAACTTACAATACGGTTCTATTCCAAACCTACAATTATTGGAATTAGCCTATTACCCACTGGAACGTGGAATGTATAATTACGATACGAGTGCTACTGTATTTCCAAATGGAAACTGGCAAAATCCAGAAGACCGATGGGGAGGAATTCAACGTGCTTTGTCAACCAATGATTTTGAACAAGCAAATATCGAATTCATTCAATTCTGGGTATTAGATCCGTTCAATGATGATGCAGAAACAGTTATTCCAGATCAGGTTCACCATGGAGGAGATTTGTACTTCAATCTTGGAAATATCTCAGAAGACGTATTAGCGGATTCGCGTAAATCTTCTGAAAACGGCTTGCCAGCAGATGGCTCTAATGACAATGTCGATTTCACACCTTGGGCGCGCGTGAGTACACAACAAACAGTTGTGAATGCCTTTGATACCGATCCAACTAACCGTGTGAGTCAAGATGTTGGTTTGGATGGTTACGACAATGCAGGGGAACGTGCCGCTTTTGCTGATTATGTTGCATGGGTGCAAAATTCGGGAATGGACCCTGCTACAATTAGTAGAATGATTTCCGATCCATCAACCGATGATTATACCTTCTACCGCGATGAAACCTACGATCAACAACAACTCAACATTTTAAATCGCTACAAACGATACAACAGTTTGCAGGGAAATGCTGCAACACCGGAAATGTCAGATACGATGAATGCAGATAAGTATACAACTGCTGCAACGAATATGCCTGACTTAGAAGACATCAATCAAGACAACAACTTATCTGAATCTGAGGCTTATTTCCAATACCGTGTAAGTTTACGTCCACAAGATATGGTGGTTGGTCAAAACTTTATTACCAATGTTCAAGTGTACCAAAATGGAACAAAAACAGAACGTTGGTACCAGTTCAAAATTCCAGTGCGTTCCCCAGAAAAAACCGTTAATGGCATTCGTGATTTCCGATCCATTCGTTTCATGCGGATGTTCATGAAAGGATTTGATGAAGAAGTATTGTTGCGTTTTGCTCGACTAGAATTCATCCGTGGAGAATGGCGTGCATACAGACTTGATTTAACACAACCAGGTGAAGGTGTTCAAGTGGATCCAAACTTAACTCAATTCACAATTGGTGCAGTGAACGTAGAAGAAAACGATCAGAAAACTCCAGTTAAATATGAGATTCCACCAAGTATCGTTCGTGAAGTAGATCCTTCTCAACCGTATGCCCGTCAGATGAATGAGCAATCACTTACCTTGAATGTTTGTGGTTTACAAGATGGTGATGCGCGTGCTGCTTACCGTAACGTACAATTTGATGTGCGTACGTATAAGAAATTAAAAATGTTTGTGCACGGTGAAGAAAAAACACCGAATTCACTGCAAGATAAAGATGTTACTGTATTTGTTCGTTTGGGTACAGATTTTACGGATAACTACTACGAATACGAAATTCCATTGTACTTAACGCCATGGGGAACAACAACTCCTGAAGGAATTTGGCCAGAGGCGAATGATATGGAAATCGTTTTTGATGACCTACTTAATTTGAAAATGCGCCGCAATGAATTAGCAGGTGATGCCAGTTCAAGCGTTTCAACAGCAGTCGAATATACAATTACTGATCCTGCAAATCCAGATAGACGAATTAAAGTAAAAGGAAATCCAAACTTACAAGGGATTCGAAATGTGATGATCGGGATTCGAAATCCTGGTAAAAATGATCCGAAACCATGGGCAGATGATGGTCTTGCAAAATGTGTTGAGGTATGGGTCAATGAATTGCGTTTGACAGATTTCGTTGATGAAGGTGGTTCTGCTGCAATTGCTCAAATGCAACTCCAAGCAGCTGATTTTGCCAATGTTTCCATGTCTGGAAATTACAGCGGAATTAACTGGGGAGCTGTTGATAGCCGTGTGCAGGAAAGACAACGAAACGAGCGTATTGGTTTCGATTTGCAATCAACCATGCAATTGGGTCAATTCCTAGGAAACAGGTTGAAAATATCAGTTCCGTTCTTCTACGGTTATTCATTGGGAATTATTAACCCAGAATACGATCCATTCAATCCTGATACAAAATTAAAAGCTTACGATGCTGCAACGCGCAAAGAACGTGCTCGTTTAGGTCAAGATTTCACAGAACGTCGTTCATACAATTTCCAAGGTGTACGTAAAGAACGTGCTGCTGGTAAAAAAGCTCATTTCTTTGACATCTCAAACTGGACTGCTGCTTATGCGTACAGTGAGAACCTACACCGTGATTTTAATACCAATTACGATAGAACAAAAACATGGAAGGCTGGTTTGAATTACGCTTATTCCTTCACTGCGAAGCCGTTTGAACCATTCAAAAAAGTGGAATTCATGCAGAAGTCCAAATGGTGGGCTATCATTCGAGATATCAACATTTCGTTACTACCGAAAAACATTTCATTCAGTAATGATGTAGTGCGTAATTACAACGAGCGACAAATTCGCAATAACCTGGATGAAACATTTGTCTTCAAACCAGTTTATGTCAAGAACTTCACGTGGAACCGTAATTATAAATTAGGTTGGGATGTTACGAAAAATCTGAAATTCAACTTTAATGCCAATAACCGCTCTTTATTTGATGAGGCAAACGGCATTGTAGATAGAAAAGCAGATGCTGAAAGTTACCGCCAATTCAAAGATACCGTTTGGAATCAAATGAGATCGTTTGGTAAAACAATGGATTATACGCATGATTTCTCACTGGCCTATAATTTACCGTTTGATAAAATTCCAGCACTCGATTGGCTTTCTGGAAATGTGAAATACGGAGGTACTTACAACTGGCAACGTGCAGCATTGGGACAAGGTAGCGAACCAATTCCAGGCCAAGCGTATGATCCACTAAAGGATTTTGGTAATCTTATCCAAAATAGCCGAACCATCAATGCGCAAGGTCAGGCGAATTTCACCAATTTATACAACAAGGTTCCATTCTTGAAGAAAATAAACGGAGATGGTAGAAATGCACGAGGAAGAGCTGGTGAAGCTGCTTCTGATGGAGCAAAACCAACCAAACCTGCTGATACGAAAGAACCAGAAGAAGAACTGAAACCTGACAAGCCAGTTGAGGAAATGACCAAAAAAGAATTGCGTAAATGGGAACGTAAAAAACGCAAGTTCGAACGGGAAAAAAAACGCAAGAAAAATAACAAAGTCAATCCAGTTGTTGGTTTTACAGGTCGATTATTGATGACTGTTCGTAGCGTTTCAGGTACTTATGCGCAAACTGATGGTACATTGTTGCCAGGTTACAATCAACAATCAGGTGTACTCGGATTCAATCCTTCCATGAGTTCGTCGTTGGGTGGATTCCTTTTTGGAAAACAAACTTACAGTGTATCAGGTAAAGAAACGAGTTATGATTTCGCACGAATTTCATCCGACAACGGTTGGTTGGTTCAAAACAGTGCATTGAATAGACAACATACTATTACGCATTCGCAAACCTATACAAGTCGAGCAACACTTGAACCATTCAAGGACTTCACCATTGACCTCAATTTGAATCGCACAACAACTCAGAATACGTCCGATTTTTACCGTTGGGATGAATTGAGTCAGCAATTCCAGTCTCAAAGTCGTATGCAGATCTCTACGTTGACGTATTCTACGATTTCGATCAGAAGTGCATTTGTGAAACTAGGTAATCAGTATTCGTCTGCGAATTTTGATAATTTGAGAAGTAATACGGAATTAGTATCGCAATTCTTGGGAGCGAGTAATGGAAATTCTACCAATGTGACAACTGGTTACGCGAATGGATACAGCCAATCGCAACAAGAAGTTGTTATAGGAGCTTTCCTTTCTTCCTACACGAAAACAGATGTGAATGAACGTTCAACAAATCCATTCAAATCCTTGCCATTACCAAACTGGACAATTAACTACAATGGATTAACCAAGTTTGAGTTCATGAAAAAATACGTGAAAAACTTTGTAGTACGTCACGGTTATTCATCGAATATAACAATGGCAGGAGTTCAATCAAATTTATTGGCAACTTTAGATGCGAATGGGGATATTTCTGCTACAGATTTGAACAACAACTTTATTCCACGTAATAATGTGCAATCGGTAACGCTTTCAGAACGCTTCTCTCCATTAATTGGTGTAGATGCAACATGGAATGTAAATGGTCAAGGTTTGATCACGAAATTCGAATACAAAAAAGATAGAAGTGCAACACTTTCCTTAAACAACAATCAGGTAACTGAAGTGCTTGGAAGTGAGTTTGTAATTGGAACAGGATACAAATTCAATAAAGTACGTTTACCTTTCAAAATTAAAGGAAAACAACCTGAAAATGCATTGAATATTCGTTTCGACTTTACCTTCCGTGATAACTTAACAGTGATTCGCAAGATTGTTGAAGGAACCGATCAAGCTACGGCAGGTCAACGTGTTGTTTCAATCAAATCATCAGTAGATTACAATTTGGGAAACAACTTGACAGTACAGCTGTACTATGATCAAGTGATTACAACTCCAAAAATTGCAACATCCTACCCAACTGGTAACATGAGTACAGGGATTCGATTCCGTTACAATTTAGGTGGTTTGTAAGATGACTATTCGGAAGGCAAAAAAAGGTGACGAAGGAGCAATTTTTGGTTTGATCCAAGAATTAGCAACCTACGAACGCGCACCAGATGAAGTGATCAATACACCTGAGCAATTGAGGATTGATTTGTTTGATGACCAGGTGTGTGATGCATTGGTAGTTGAAGATGATTTAAAAGGTGTTGTTGGATTTGCATTGTATTATACTTCTTATTCAACTTGGAAAGGACGCTGTCTTTATTTAGAAGATTTTTATGTTCTTCCAGAATTTCGCCGTGGAGGTATTGGTGGCCGCTTATTTCAAGAAGTTGTAGCTATTGCAAAAGAACGCGGTGTGAAACGGATGGACTGGCAAGTACTCGAATGGAATGAACCTGCTTTATCATTTTATAAAAAACACGAAGCCATACTCGATCCGGAATGGGTGAATGGAAGACTATTCTTTTAATTAGCAATTGAAAATGGAAAATTATCAATGCAAAAAAGTACAATTTTACATTTTCCATTGATAATTTTCAATTCATATTCATAATTGTAAATTATCTTCGTCAAATGATTTTGAAACCCTTCCTGAGCAATCAGCCATTCGCGCTGTTTTTATTGCTTCCTGTGATTGCAGGTTTCTATCTGTTAAACGTGTTTTTTCCTTACCATCATATTTTCACGGAAATTGATCTGGGTTTATGGGGTAATACAGACTTGCTGAGCAATAAGTGGATTTCGATTGTATCTGCCATCATCGTTGGTTTGAATGCATTGCAATTGAATGTACTCTTCAACAGGTATGAATTTTTGGAACGCAACAATTATGCGCCATCCATCTTCTATGTTGTGCTGATGTCTTTCAGTCATTGTTTTTACCAACCTGATGGATTGCTAATGGTTCATGTATGTTGGTTGCAAGTAATCCGATTGATCTTTCAAATTAGAACCGGTGAAGACAATCGAAAACAAATTACCAACGCAGCTTTTTTTGTAGGATTAGCGGCTACATTTCACCCGCCTAGTGCCGGATTATTGGTGTTGTTTTGGTTTGCTGTATGGGCACTAAAATCGTTTCATTTTCGAGAATGGGCTTTGAGTATAATCGGGTTTTCTGTTCCAGTTGTCAATGCACTCTTGTTTTGGTGGTTTTCAGGACACCGAATTGACGCCAACCTTTTGCGCTATGAAAGTATTGTTCACCATGAAGTAATTGTCTATTATGCTACAAGTGGAATGGTTTTAATTCTGTTCTTGTTGAGCATTGCTGGTATCCAAATCCGCCTTCAAAAAAGTTCGATTCGCTATAAAAAATTGAACCGTGCATTATTGTGGGTTTTAGCTGGTGGATTATTACTTGGAACTGCTGATATCTTATTTTATCAACAACTAGAATGGTTCAATTTTCTCTTCATTGGATTAAGCTTTTTCTACACGTTTGCCTTTATTCATAAGTTCTGGAGAAGAGTGGCAACCATCTTTTTTTACTTGACATTTCTACTCGCTGTTGTTAAATTTTTCCTTTCGGGTCATCTTTTGTTGTAAACAGATTGATTACCTTTGCGGGCACTGAATAGTGATTGTTTCAATTCCGAAACGCTACAAATAGTAAAAACATGAAATTTGGTGTAGTTACCTTCCCTGGATCTAATTGTGATGAGGACATGGTATATGTTCTTGAAACGCTAATGGGTCAGCAAGTTGAACGCCTTTGGCACAAAGACACTTCATTGAAAAATGTTGATTTTGTCATTCTTCCTGGAGGATTCTCCTACGGTGATTATTTGCGATCAGGTGCTATTGCTAAACTATCTCCCATTATGACTGAGGTTATGCAACACGCCAATAAAGGTGGTTATGTATTAGGCGTATGTAATGGATTTCAGATCTTGACAGAATCTGGTTTGTTGGAAGGCGCTTTATTGCACAATGATACCCAGAAATTCATCTGTAAAAATGTGTATTTAAAACCTGCCAATACAAGCACTCCAATTACCAAAGCATTGGATGCTGCAAAAACATATAAAATTCCAATTGCTCATGGAGAAGGTCGTTTTTACGCTGCCGATGATACCATGAAGTCCATTCAAGATAACGATCAAGTGTTGTTTCAGTATGCGAATGCAGCTGGAGAAGTAACTGAACAAAACAACCCGAATGGTTCATTATTGAACATTGCAGGAATTTGTAATAAAAACAAAAATGTCTTTGGTATGATGCCACATCCAGAGCGTGCAGCTGATGCATTATTGGCAAATGAAGATGGAAAACGTCTATTCGAATCACTATTGAAATATTGTTAATCAAATGAGAGTACTATTATTAGGTTCCGGTGGTAGAGAACATGCCATTGCGTGGAAACTCGCAAAAAGTTCTCAGTTGGAACACCTGTTTATTGCGCCTGGAAATGCGGGAACGCGATTGCATGGAACAAATGTAGACTTTCAACCAACCGATTTCGAAGCAGTAAAAGCATTCGTGTTGAAAGAATCCATCAATATGGTGGTGGTTGGTCCAGAAGATCCCTTGGTTCTTGGAATTCATGATTTCTTTTTGGCAGATGATGCCTTGAAAGCTGTTCCAGTAATTGGTCCAAACAAAGAAGCCGCACAATTGGAAGGAAGCAAAGATTTTGCAAAAGCCTTCATGATGCGTCACAATATTCCAACAGCAAAATACGCCACGTTTACCAAAGAAACACTCGAACAAGGGTACACGTATTTGGAAAACACAAAAGCTCCTTACGTTTTAAAAGCCGATGGATTAGCAGCTGGAAAAGGCGTATTGATTATCAACGACCTAAAAGAAGCGAAAGCTGAATTGAAAGCCATGTTAGCCGACGCAAAATTCGGTGATGCAAGTTCGCGTGTCGTTATTGAACAGTTTTTGTCAGGAATCGAATGCTCCGTATTTGTTTTGACAGATGGCGATGCCTATAAAATTTTACCAGAAGCAAAAGATTACAAACGCATTGGCGAAGGTGATAAAGGACTGAACACAGGTGGAATGGGAGCTGTTTCTCCAGTGCCATTTGTGGATAAAACGTTCATGGATAAAATCGAAAATCAAGTCATTATTCCTACAGTGAAAGGCTTGAAAGCAGATAATATCCGTTACAAAGGATTTATTTTCTTCGGAATCATCAACGTAAAAAGCGAACCGTACGTAATTGAGTACAATTGCCGCATGGGTGATCCCGAAACTGAAGTGGTAATGCCGCGTTTGAAATCTGATTTATTGGATTTGTTTGAAGGAGTTGCCACCAATACACTTTCTGAATGCGATGTGCAATTTGAAGAACGCAGTGCGTGTACAGTAATGATGGTTGCTGGCGGTTATCCTGAGAAATACGAAAAAGGAAAAACCATTTCTGGGTTGAATGGAATCACTGAAAGCCTTGTTTTTCATGCAGGAACAGCAAGTGATGGACCAGTAGTAGTTTCCAATGGTGGACGCGTTTTAGCAGTTACTTCTTATGGTAAAAACTTAGAAATTGCACTGGAACGTTCGTACCGTTCAATCGACAAAATTAGTTTTGATAATGCATATTACCGTAAAGACATTGGTTTTGACGTTTGATAATCAGAACTTTTTGCTTACTTTTCTCGGATTAAACTGTTAAATGGACCCTTCCATACTTGTTATAATTGGCGCATTACTGTTTACGGCATTTTCCTCTGGAATGGAGATGGCTTTCGTTGCTTCCAATCGCTTAAAAGTAGAATTGGATCGCTCCAAAACATCACTTTTCGGTAAAATCCTCAATTTATTCTACGGAAATGAAGGTCATTTTTTGGCCATGATCTTACTTACTCATAATATGGCGTTGGTGATTTTTGGAATCTATGCAGCCAATTTGCTCAATCCTATCATACTGGGCTGGGGGGTTGAAAGTGAATACGCTCTATTGTTATTGCAAACTGTCATTTCTACATTGGTGGTTTTAATGGTTGCTGAATTCATTCCCAAAACCCTGATTCAACTCAATCCAAATGCCTTTTTCCGGTTAGGATCTTCACCCATGTTGCTCTTGTATTGGATCCTATATTTGCCAACACGTTTCATGGTTATCTTGAGTCATGGTTTTCTAAAACTGTTTGGCGTACATGTCATTCAATCAGAAAAAGTGTTCTCCAAAGCCGATTTGCATCACTTTGTAGCAGATATGAATGAGCGAATGGAAGATGAAGCTGATTTAGGCAATGAAATGCAAATCTTGCAAAACGCACTCGATTTTTCCAAGATCAAAGCACGTGATTGCATGATTCCACGTACCGAAATTGTGGCAATTGATGTAGATGATACCATTGAATCTCTTTCAGCACTGTTTATAGAAACACGCTTATCTAAATTACTCGTTTACCGCGATACGATCGACAATATCATCGGCTATGTGCATTCATTCGAAATGTTTAGACGACCGCAAGGAATCAAGCAATTATTACGACCCATTTCATTCGTTCCAGAAGCCATTCCCGGCAAAGAATTATTGGAAATGTTTACCAAACAAAGCAGTAGTATTGTTGTAGTGGTAGATGAATACGGAGGAACATCAGGAATCATTACCATTGAAGACGTCATCGAAGAAATTTTCGGAGAAATTGAAGACGAACACGACGATGTAGATTGGTTAGAAGAACAAATTTCCGAGAACGTCTACCGCTTTTCTGCTCGAGCAGATGTTTCTTACCTCAATCGCACCTATAGTTTTCAATTACCCGAATCAGAAGCCTATGAAACCTTAGGCGGTTTGGTGATTCACCAATTGGAAAGTATTCCAGAAGCAGGAACAAGCCTTGAATTGAAACGCTGCACACTACATATCGAAGAAGTTACTGAACGCCGGATTGAGGTGATTCGTATGGAATTGAATTAATTTCGCTTCAACTACCCATCAGTTTTATGCATATTTCCTTCATCTATTCCACTTTTGTTTCACTTGTTTTGGAACCATGAATCCAACTTTCCACCAAAAAAGCTTGTGAATCAAACAAAAACGACTATATTTGCACTATTGAATTTAACAACGATATAAACGAGGGGACGCTAGTCCCCTCTTTTTATACACATGATTACAAAAAAATTAGTAACAGAATTAGCGGAGGAACGCATGCAAGAACGCGATAACGGATTGTTTATCGTTGAATTGACCATTAGCACCCGCAATGTGATCCGATTGGAGTTGGACAAGCACGAAGGTGGCGTAACTGTTGAAGATTGTGTTTCTGTTTCACGTAACATAGAACACAATTTGGACCGTGAATCCCAAGATTTTGAATTGCATGTTTCTTCAGCAGGTTTGGATAAACCCTTGAGAGTTCACGCGCAATATGTAAAGAATGTGGGGCGTGGTTTGGAGTTGAAACTCAAATCTGGAGAAGCAACCGAAGGAACGTTGATCGAAGTGAAAGCAGACTCAATTGTGCTCGAACATGAAGAAAAACAATTGATCGAAGGAAAAAAGAAAAAAGAAACAGTGGTGATTCAAAACGAATGGCCATTTGTCGATATAGTAGAAGCAAGAGTAATTATTTCATTTAAATAAGGAAACCATGAACAGCTTGGAATTGGTAGATTCGTTTTCGGAGTTCAAAGAACTTAAAAGCATCGATAAACAAACGATGCAGCATGTACTTGAAGACGTATTTCGTGCGATGTTGAAGAAAAAATTTAACACCGATGAGCACATTGATGTCATCGTAAATATTGACAAAGGTGATGTTCAGATTTTTGTAAATAAAGAGATTGTAGCAGACGGAGAGGTCGAAGATCAAAATACAGAGATCGCTTATTCAGATGCAATTAAAATTGAACCCGATTTCGAAATTGGTGAAGAAGTATCAGAAGAATTCCGCTTTGGAGATTTTGGTCGTCGAAATATCTTGGCATTGCGCCAAAATTTAATTTCTCGAATCCTTGAATTAGAGAAAGATCAACTTTACAAAAAATACAAAGAACGAATCGGTGAAATCATCACTGGTGAAGTTTATCAAGTTTGGAAGAAAGAAATCATGGTCTTGGATGACGAGAACAATGAATTGATCTTACCAAAGTCAGAACAAATTCCATCCGATTATTTCAAAAAAGGCGAATCTGTTCGCGCAGTTGTATCCAAAGTTGATATGCGTAACAGTAGCCCAGTGATCATCCTTTCACGTATTGCCCCTGAGTTCTTGGAGCGTTTATTTGAATTGGAAGTTCCAGAAGTATTCGACGGATTGATTACGATTAAACGAATTGTTCGTGAACCAGGAGAACGCGCGAAAGTTGCTGTTGAATCTTATGATGACCGTATTGATCCAGTTGGAGCATGTGTCGGAATGAAAGGTTCTCGAATCCATGGGATTGTACGTGAATTGCGCAATGAGAACATTGATGTCATTAATTTTACGAATAATCCAAAATTATTGATTCAGCGGGCATTATCTCCTGCAAAAATCACAAATATTGAAATAGACGAAGAATTGAAACGTGCAAGCGTGTATTTAAAACCAGATCAAGTGTCGTTGGCAATTGGAAAAGGTGGATACAATATTCGTTTGGCGGGAAAATTAACAGGATACGAAATAGATGTCTTCCGAGATGGTGAAGCAGATGTTGAAGATGTAGATTTGGAAGAATTTGCAGATGAGATAGATAGCTGGATTTTGGATGAATTAAAAGCAGTTGGTTGTGATACAGCGAAGTCAGTTTTAGAGTTAACGGTAGAAGAATTAGTGAAACGTAGCGATTTAGAAGAAGAGACGATTCAAGAAGTTCTAAAGATTCTTCGCTCTGAATTCGAATAATTGACCAACACTAACTATCTTTGTCAACAGTAAAGCAGTGTGCAAGCACTGATTATTAAAAAAGGAGCAAATTGAATATGGCCGGTAAAGCACAGCGTTTAGGCAAAGCAGCAGGAGAATTGAATGTAGGAGTTTCTACTATCGTGGAGTTTTTGGCCTCGAAAGGAGTTTCTATTGACATGAATCCAAATTCCAAATTGGAACCGGAGCAGTATGAAATGCTGCAAACGCAATTTGCTGCAGACCAAAACTTGAAGGAGCAATCCAAATTGTCAGCAGTAAAGCGCGAAAAAAGAGAAACAATTACCCTACGGGATGTTAAAGTGGAAGAGCCAGTATCAGACGAAGATGATTTCGATGATACTGTTCTTGAACGTGTAAAAGCTCAACCTGTTGTTGCAGCGCCAAAACCAGTGGTTGAACCAACTCCTGTTGTTGAAGAAGCAAAAGTTGAAGTGCAAGAAACTGTAGCTCCTACTCCAGTTCAAGAGCCAACTCCTGAGCCAACTCCAACTATTGAGCCTGTGGTTGAAAAGTCAGAGCCAGTTGTTGTTGTAGCGCCAGAACCAACAGAAACTAAACCTGCTGATCCAAATGGTGGTTTGCAAGTGATTGGTAAAATTGACTTAGATAGCCTCAACACAAAAACGCGTCCCGATAAACGGAAAAAAGATCAAGGTCCAATTGATAAATCGGACTATCCTAAAAAAGCGACAAATGAAGTTCCTCCTGTAAAAGAAGTAACTCCAGAACCGCCTGCAAATACTCCTGAACCTCCAAAAGAAATTGAAACAATTCGTGTGGAAACACGCAAATTGACAGGTCCAGTTGTATTAGGTAAGATCGAATTACCTGTTGAACGACCTAAATCAGTTGGTTCTTCAAGACCAGGTGATGATCGTAAAAAGCGTAAACGTATTAAGAAAGTTGATGCTCCAAAACCAGGTGGAACGCCAGGACAAGGAGGTCAAGGTACACAAGGAAATCAAAACCGTCCAGGTGGTGGTCCGCCAAGAACAGGGGGAGGTCCAAATAGAACGGGAGCACCAGCACCAAGTAAAGGAAACTTCGGTAAATCCAAGTTTGATAAACCTGTTGCAACGGAGCAAGATATTCAGAAAGAAGTAAAAGATACCTTGGCACGTTTATCTTCAAGTGGAGGTAAATCAAAAGGTTCTAAAAACCGTCGTGCGAAACGTGATCATTTATCACAACGACGTGAAATGGAACAAGCTGCTGCTGAAATGGCAGAAAGTATCTTGAAATTAACAGAATTCGTTACGGTTTCTGAGTTGGCAAGTATGATGAATGTTTCTCCAACACAAGTTATTTCGGCTTGTATGTCATTGGGGATCTTCGCTTCAATCAACCAACGTTTAGATGCTGAAACCATTCAGATTGTTGCAGAAGAGTTTGGTTATGAAACAGAATTCGTTTCAGCAGACCTTCAAGAAGCAATTCTGGAAGTAGAAGATAAAGAAGAAGATTTGGTGGAACGTCCGCCAATTATTACAGTAATGGGTCACGTCGATCACGGTAAAACATCCCTTTTAGATAAAATCCGTAATGCGAACGTAACTGCGGGTGAAGCTGGTGGAATCACGCAACATATTGGTGCGTATTCTGTAACATTGAAGGACAAGCGTAAAATGACTTTCCTCGATACACCAGGTCACGAAGCCTTTACTGCCATGCGTGCTCGTGGTGCTCAAGTAACAGACGTTGCTATTATCATTGTAGCAGCAGACGATGATGTGATGCCACAAACCAAGGAAGCGATTTCACATGCTCAAGCAGCGAACGTTCCAATGGTATTCGCCATTAATAAAATTGATAAACCAGGAGCAAACCCTGATAAAATCCGCGAACAACTATCTGCCATGAACATCTTGGTAGAAGAATGGGGTGGAAAATACCAATGCCAAGAAATCTCTGCGAAACAAAACTTGAATATCGATGAATTACTAGATAAGGTTTTACTCGAAGCGGAGTTATTGACTTTACGTGCCAATCCAGCGAAAAATGCTGTTGGTACTGTGGTTGAATCCTCTTTGGACAAAGGAAAAGGATATGTAACCAACATGTTAGTACAAGCTGGAACCATGAGAATTGGTGACATTGTATTGGTTGGTCGTAATTACGGACGTGTACGTGCCATGCATGATGAACACGGAGTTGTAATAAAAGAAGCAGGTCCAAGTCAACCAGTATCAGTGTTGGGAATCAACGGCGCACCTAGTGCAGGTGATACCTTCCACATTTTGAATGACGAACGCGAAGCAAGAGGAATTGCATCGAAACGTGAGCAATTGTACCGTGAACAAGGTTTGCGTACAACGAAACACATTACGTTGGAGGAAATTGGTCGTCGTTTGGCGATTGGTGATTTCAAGGAATTGAACTTGATTGTAAAAGGTGACGTGGATGGATCAATCGAAGCCCTTTCTGATTCATTGTTGCGCTTATCTACAGAGCAAATCCAAGTGAATATCGTTCACAAAGGAGTTGGAGCAATCACCGAAGCTGATGTCAATTTGGCTTCTGCATCGGATGCAATCATCGTTGGATTCCAAGTAAGACCATCTGTTGCAGCGCGTAAATTAGCTGAACAAGAACAAATTGATATCCGTTTGTATTCTGTAATCTACAAAGCGATCGACGAATTGAAAGCGGCAATGGAAGGAATGCTTTCACCAGATATCGAAGAAAAAGTATTGGGTACGGCAGAAATTCGCGAAACATTCGACATCACCAAAGTTGGTACAATTGCAGGATGTTATGTCATGGATGGATTGATCAAACGAAGCTCGAAAATCCGTGTTATCCGCGATGGTATTGTGATTCACAGTGGAACATTAGGATCATTGAAACGATTCAAAGACGACGTAAAAGAAGTGAAAAACAACTACGAATGTGGTTTGAACATTGATAAGTTCAATGACATCAAAGTAGGCGACATTGTTGAAGCATACGAAGAAGTAGAGGTTGCTCGAAAATTATAATTCGATTTACTAGAAAATAATAAATCCCGTTCCTATTGAGGTGCGGGATTTTTTTGTTAATCATTGACGTATTAAATTATTCACTTTTCTCAATTAAAGATTTAGGTCTCAAAATGAGAACAATAAACACTCATCTGTAAATCAAGCATTTTATGAATCAATGAGTTAAATAAAATGGATTTAATTGGCACGGTTCTTCTAATAAAGAAAATGGTCAGAAGACCTTGGTTAGGTAAAATTGAATAAAACTCCCATGGAAATCATTTTTGGTGGGATTGACAAGGCGCTTTCGGGTGCCTTTTCTATTCATTCCTTTTCCAATCTCCAAGGTGGATTCAATCGATTTTCACCCGCATGGAAAATCAGTAACTGATTACTGTCTGGATCTTTTAAACGGACTTCTCTCCACAACCACGATTGATCGACAGGTTCATCTTCAAAAACAATTCCTTTTGCTTTCAATTCCGATACTTGCTGATCAACATCTTCCACTTCAAAATACAACCAAATGCCATCACCCGCAGGCAAGTCTTCCACAACATGTATCGAAAAAGTTGTTGTACCATCTGGACAAACAAAACGCGCGTAATGTGCATTCGTATGAACGATTAACTCTAATCCAAGCAATTGATAAAAGGCTATTGATCGTTTTAAGTCGATTACTGGAATGGTAATTTGATTGAGATTCATACAGACAAATATCGTAGAAAATTAGAAATCAATGATAGAGACCCTATTTTTTGGTGTTCAAGATTTCGAATTGAATTGAAATTTCCACTCCATTCTGATCGATCAATTTAAGCGTATGCGAACCACCCGGCGGATTGAGCGAAAGTTGATGGATTTCGGTCGTTTCCCCAATAAAATAATCGTCTAAGTGCCAATAAATGTGTGTTGCGGGATTCCGATGCCCGGCTTCAAAAATGACTTGACCAGTTGAACCATCAATTTCCACTGGAACATAAATCTTACTTCCCGATTTAGGGTAAACCACGTGCATAGCGCCATCGGTTATTTTGGACAAACAGGCGGGTTTGTAATCGGGTAATAAGTGGTAATTAGGATGGTTGATGGCATAGTAGCGTTCAATCACAGGTGGAAGTACAAATCGCGTAACATGTTGCATCGTATACACACTTTCACACTCACTATCAACTCGAAATTTGCCCGTTTGATCCAAATGAACCCGTTGATGATAGGGACAATTGGGAGCTATTTCACACGTTTTCGGAATTTGTTTCTGCCATACTTCTGTGCACAATTCAGATGCTATATGCCCACTTTCTCTACAAATGGAAGCATTGATTAATTCAGTTTTGGGACAATGAAACCAGTTGTCTGCTGTTGGCAATTGTCGAAATAAATCAAACATCAACGGGGCTGCAGCTTTAACACCTGTTAATCCTGGTCTACCTTCACCATCAGCATTCCCAATCCAAACGGAAACAACGTAATCAGGAGTCACGCCAATTGCCCACGCATCTCGAAAGCCAAAACTTGTACCTGTTTTCCAGGCTATTTTTTGTGAGGACGTAAACAATTTCCAGTTGTTATCTTCATCTGGGCGATTGACTTCTACCATTGCTTCAAATGTTGCATAGATACAGCCACGGTTGGTCAACAATTGTTTTTTCTCAAATGAACGAACCGGTTCACCTTTCATGAGTTGGATTTCTTGCCGTTGACCCTTTTTTAATTCTTGTGCCAGCTGCGTATACACCCGATTTAAATCAAACAATGTAGCTTCTGCCCCACCCAAAATTAGTGAAAGTCCATAATGACGGGCGGGTTTACGAATGGTGGTTAATCCATATTTGCGTAAATCGTCTCTGAATTTTGATACACCGTATTTACTAATTAAATGCACCATTGGAATGTTCAAACTGCGAGAAAGAGCTTGATTAGCAGGGACAACACCATCAAACTGACCCGTATAATTTTTCGGTGCAAAACTCCCAAATTGCGATGGAATATCCGTAATCAACATGGCGGGTGTAAGTTGACCATTCTCTAAACATTTAGCATACAGCAAAGGTTTTAAAATACTGCCAGTACTTCTTGGTGCGACAATACAATTCACATCTCGCGCATGTTCATCATCATGGGTTTGAGTATTTCCAACATAAGCCAATACTTCGCCCGTGTTGACATCGGTGATCATAACAGCGCCATTCATAATGCGGTTATCACTCAGAATTTGATGATGAAGTTGCAATTGATGGATCGCTTTTTCCTGCAATGCTTTTCGAAGGGTAGAATGAATCAATTTTCCCTTGTGGCCTTTCAAAAGTAGTTGATCCAATAAATGGGGTGCTAATTGCGGAAGTGGGATGGGTTTATCGGGTAATGGTTCAGACACCGCCAATTGATAACTCGTTCGATCTATTTTTCCAGAGGAAAACAAATAAGTCAACAGACGATTGCGTTTTTTCAACAACTGATCATGATTTTTACCAGGATAAATAAGCCCTGGAGCATTTGGCAATACTGCGAGGGTTGCACTTTCTGCCCAGCTAAGTTGGGTTGAATTGCGTCCGAAAAACCGCCAAGAAGCAGCGTCTAATCCAACAACGTTGTTTCCAAAAGGAGCATGAGACGCATACAATGCAAGGATTTCCTGTTTCGAATAACGCAATTCAATTCGCGTTGCCAATAACATTTCCAGTACTTTTTCCCTATAGGTGCGCGGCGGGTTTTTGCGCATGATCCGTGCCAATTGCATCGTAATAGTGCTTCCTCCACTTACTATTTTGGAACTTTTTGAATTTTGAACAATCGCTCTTCCAATTCCCTTTAAACTGATGCCAATATGGCTATAAAAATTGCGATCTTCAAAGGCAATCATACAAGTCGCAATTTTCGGCGGAACGGTTTTGGTTTCAGGAAATCGCCATTGGCCATCATCAGCGATGCGTGCACCTAATAATTCTCCATCACGATCCAATAAAACGGTGGAAGTACTATCTGTGAACAGTTGATTCGGCAAACATTGAGCATACCAAATCAAAAAAAGGATCATGAACATTCCAATTACGCGCCTTCGGGTTCGTTTGGTACGCTTCCTCCAATTCTTGTAATCAAGCCACATCTTCTTTATACGACTCATGAATGACATTTTCCCCTTTTATGGTTTCTCCTACCGAATTTACAGTTGTTTTAAGCAGAAGAAAGTACCCTTTTATTATTCGCAGGAAGATGCATAAGAAGCGTTGGAAATACTTGATTATTTCAATCAGAATCAATACGTGAAATGTGTACTTTAGTGCGTTTCAACTCATTTGATAATAACCCATGTTGATGAATCAACTAAAATGCATGCTTATGATGGCGCTCTTTCCAATTTTGGGGATGGCACAGCAATACAATTTTAGGAATCTTACCGTTGAAGATGGTGTTGCGCAATCACAAGTTTACAGTCTGTTGCAAGATCACCGTGGGTATTTATGGATGGGAACACGAGGCGGGGGAATTAGTCGGTTCGATGGGCGCAATTTCAAAACATTCACCGAAAAAGATGGCTTGATTAACAGTTATGTTTATAAAATCAAGGAAGATCCATTCCATCAACTATGGATTACGACCAATAATGGACTATCGAAATACAACGGCAGGACTTTCACCAATTTCAAACCAATAGGAGCAACAGAGCAAGTAGCTATTTATGACATCGCATTTGATGCAACAAATAGAAAATGGTTGGCTACAAGTAACGGTTTATTGGTATTTGAAAATGGAAAATTCACCTCAATTTCTGCCCAACTCCAACTACCAAAAACAACTGTCAATACAGTACTTATCGACCAACAATCGCGGATTTGGTTCGGAACAGGTAAAGGGCTTTTTCGGCTTGAAACTGTAAAAGGTAAATGGCAATTGACAACCCTTAGCAAAGAATCGCGCTATTTAGCGAATGCCATCAACTCACTCACTGAAGATTCAAAAGGCAACATTTGGATTGGTACGTATGGCGATGGGGCTTATTTTTACGATGGCTTTCATTATTCACGCCTCGATTTACACCACGAATTATATACCCGAACTGTATTGGATATTTACTGTGATCGATCTGATAATGTTTGGTTTGCTACCCTCAATCATGGTGTGATTCAATACACAACAACGACGAAGGTATTTTCATCACTTACGGAAAATGAAGGGTTGAGCAATAATCACGTAAGGAGTATTTTGCAAGACAATGCAGGTAGTTTATGGTTTGGCACATCTGGTGGAGGAATTTGCAATTACGTTGGAAAACAGTTTACAACCTACAATAAGTCATCTGGTTTAGGAGGCAATTATATCTACAGTATTTTTCGCGATCAACGGCAACGTTTGTGGATTGGAACATCTCAAAAAGGGTTGTCTCTCTACTCAAATGGTCGTTTTTCAACGTTTAGTGCACAAAATGGATTTGCCGATGTAAAGGTAAAAGCCATTGCAGAAGGAAATGATGGTTGGCTGTATTTTGGAACAGATGGTCAAGGAGTTTATGGTTATGATGGTAACCAATTTCGGCTCATTCCCCGAACGGAAAAATTCTATGTCAGAGGGATGCAAAAAGATCAAAATGGTGCAATCTGGATCGCCACTGCTGGTTCTGGTTTGTTAAAAATTACTCCAAATGGTTCACTTAATCCTACCATTTTCTCCTTGACAGTTGGAAAAGGATTACTTGAAAATCGATTGACTTGCTTACACGTTGACAAACAAAATCGTGTGTGGTACGGGACAGAAAACAAAGGCATTGGACGAGTTGACAACGGTATTCCTACTCATACTACAACCGGTATCAATCGTGGATTGCGTTCCAATTCCATTCGATCCATTATTGAAGATAAAAGTGGTTTTCTATGGATAGGAACAGCTGGAGCAGGAATTGTTGGGATCGATTTGTATCATCCTACTCATTTAACAATCCAGTACGATCATACCGACGGGTTGACTTCTTCGAATATTTATTTATTGACGCTCGACCGTTCGAACAACCTTATTGTAGGTTCTGAAACGGGTCTAGATTATCTTTATTTAACCAAAAACAGGAAAATTATCTCCATCAAACACCTCGGAAAAGGAGAAGGATTTACAGGAGTTGAAACCTGTCAAAATGCTGTATTCAATGACACAGATGGCACTATTTGGTTCGGAACAATCAACGGCCTGTCTCGTTACAATCCATCCAATTCAGTTAAAAACACGCATGAGCCAATTACAAGTTTCATGGACGTAAAATTGTTTTATGAATCCTTATCAAAAACACCTTATAAATCGGCAATTGGTGATTGGAATACGGTAGGCGAATTGTGGTTGCCCTACGATCAAAATCACTTGAGTTTCGATTTTTTAGCCATTAATTTCAGCAATCCCGAAGCCGTTCGATACAAATGGAAATTGGCTGGATTTGATAAACGTTGGTCGCCACCATCCACAGAACAACGCATTGTTTACTCCAATATCAGTCCAGGTGATTATACATTTTTGGTGAAAGCTTGCAACGAAGATGGAATATGGAATAAACAACCGATCACCATTTCGATTCACATTGCTACTCCATTTTGGCAACAATGGTGGTTTATTGGATTGATTCTACTGCTCATTATTGGTGGCATTGTCGGATTATTTAAATGGCAAACGAATCGCATTCGAACGAAATCTCAAGCGTTACAACACCGTTTTCAATTGGAAAAAGAACTGGTTGAATTGGAACAAAAGGCACTGCGCTTGCAAATGAATCCCCATTTTATTTTCAACGCCCTCAACTCTATTCAATCGCAAATTGGCACCGGAAATGAACAAGAAGCGCGCTACTATTTAGCGAAATTCTCTCGTCTCATGCGCCAAATTCTGGATAATTCGCGCAATACGTTGATCTCACTGGAAGAAGAAATCAGCACCTTGGAAAATTACCTATTGATTGAACAATTCTGTACCGGTAATCGGTTTGATTACACCATTACCTTGGACGAATCGTTGGAAAAGGATTTTATCAAAATTCCACCCATGTTGCTGCAACCCTTTGTTGAAAACGCTATTAAACATGGATTTCGGTTCAATGAAGTGCACGATCCAGCTAAGCGAGGTGTGATTCAAATTCATTTTGCAGATCGTTTCAACCTACTTGAATGTACCCTTACCGATAACGGAATTGGACGCAAGAAAGCCAATACATTGAATGAAAAAAGCAAAGAATCGTATCACCAATCAACTGCATTGCGCGTGACCCAAGAGCGATTGGATTTACAACAAGGCGAACATACAATTGAGCTGCTTGAAATCACCGATTTAGCAGATGAAAAAGGGAATGCGTTGGGCACAAAAGTGGTGGTGCGCATTCCGATTTCGTGATTGGTTAAATCCCTGTATTTATAGGGGTTTGGTGGCACGTAAAATTGCGAATTTACGTTGGTGTTTTTCCTTCATTAGTGGCGCGTAAATTCGCAATTTTACGTGGATCATTTGAGCGGATATAAACACCCGTTAATCTTAATAGAAACAACAGTTCTCTTTAGAAGAATTTGTTCCCAGCTAAAAACACTTAGCCGCAAAATAGTCGATTTTATATTGCTCAATAAAATGCCCAAGAAGTCCGCGGTGTAAATCATTCGACCCAATAGAAATGCGGCTTATCTTTCCTGTGTACAAACAGACCATTAGATGATGAACATAATAGGGGTTTTCACCTTTACCCTTAAGTTCCTCTTTCTTAATCCCAGTTGCACAAATTTTATCCCATTCTACAGTAAAATCATCAACATGAATCCCGTTTTTGTCAATCTTACAATAACTTAAAGAGAGCAACTTGGGGAGCGGTAAATTGGCGCTTTTTTCATGCGATTTCAGAAAGCGGGTAATATCAAGATAGAGTTTTCTTTTATCAAAAATCCAGAAGCCACTTTTTGCAATTTCATTATCACAATAGTGAATCAATCGTTCTCTGCCTTGCGTTTTTGTCATTGGTGGTTTGTGTTTCGTTTAGATGAATCAAAATTAAGTATTAAGTGCGGTTTCAAGATAACCTTTCTTTCCTTTTACACAAACACTTGGCAAATGTATCCAGAACACCATCTCTATTCCCAAATTTTCGATAATTTAGCACAACATGATAAAAGCCATCATCATAGACGACAGCGAGCAGGCGCGAATCACTTTTAAAATGGATTTGCAAGCCTACGCAAAGGATATTGAGGTCATCGCTGAAGCGAGTGGTGTAGTAGAAGGCGCGAAATTACTCAAGCGTGTACAACCCGATATTTTATTCCTCGACATTCAAATGCAGGATGGAAGTGGTTTTGATCTATTGGATGTATTACCTGAAATTTCCTTTAAAATTGTCTTCATTACGGCTTCTGATGCCCATGCAATCAAGGCTTTCAGGTATGCTGCAATTGATTACTTGCTCAAACCCATTGATCCTGATGAGTTGGTGAGCGCATTGGACAAATACCGTGAGCAACACTTGAATGAAAATGCCAAATACCGTTTACTGAACGATTCCTTGAAAAACCAATCAAAACAACACGAACGATTGGCATTACACACACAAGATAAAATCCATATTGTACGAATCAACGATATTGTGCGTTGTGAAAGCAATGTCAATTACACCTGTTTTTATTTCGAAAACGGTAAAAAAATGTTGGTCACCAAAACACTCAAAGAATTCGAAGAATTACTTACCGATCAAGGATTTTACCGCGTGCATCAATCACACCTCATCAATACCAAATGCATCCGCGAATACGTGAAAACAGAAGGTGGACATTTGATGTTGAATGACAATACGATGATTCCCGTTTCGACACGCAAACGACCAGAGGTGATGAAAATGTTGGAAGAATTGTGAAGGGTTTTTGCTTTTGTCTCCTGTTGTTTTCCATGTCGGTGAAAGCTCAATCCATTGACTCAAATAGGGTGCTTTTGCACGAACAATTGTTGGCTTTGGGTGATCGATTGAGCCTTATTACACTGGTATCGTAATCTCCTTTAAGCGCATAAACGCCTGATCCATGTTCATTACATTGGTGTAAAGCATGCGCAAACGGTCATTTTTTTCGCTGAGTTTACAATCTTTCGGTTGACCTTGAACGTATTTGAGAATCTCTGTAAATTGCGGTGAATCGTAGTACGATGATTTCGAATTAGCTACAAAGTAACCGATCATACTTCCTGACTTGATAACCAAGCGTTCGAATCCAATTTTCTGCGCCAACCAACGCAATTCAAACGAATGAAACAACTCTTTTCCAACACGTGGCAATGGACCAAATCGGTCGATTAATTGTTGTTTGTGTTTTTCCAATTCTTCAACAGTTGACAAGCCATCCAATTCTTGGTAAATACTCAAACGTTCTGCCACATTGTTGATGTAATCATCTGGAATGCGCAATTCGAAATCGGTTTCTAATACACAATCTTTTACATAAGAAGTGAGTTGATCGGTTGTCCGTTCTTCAAACAAATCCTTGAATTCTTCTTCACGCAATTCTTCAATGGCTTCATTGAGGATTTTTTGGTACATCTCAAATCCAATTTCAGATATAAACCCACTTTGCTCGCCGCCCAAGAGGTTTCCAGCTCCGCGAATATCTAAATCTTTCATCGCAATATTAAAACCTGATCCCAAATCGGAAAACTGTACCAAAGCTTCTAACCGTTTTCTAGCTTCTGATGTCAACAAACTAAACGGTGGAGCGATTAAATAACAGAATCCCTTTTTATTGGATCGACCAACGCGACCACGCAACTGGTGCAAATCACTCAATCCAAAATTATTGGCATCGTTGATGAAAATGGTGTTTGCGTTAGAAATATCAATTCCCGATTCAATGATCGTTGTTGCAAGCAATACATCGTATTCGCCATTCATAAACGCCATCATGATTTTTTCCAATTGCTTACCTTCCATCTGACCATGACCAATGGCCACACGAACACCAGGACACAGACGGGAAATCATGCCCGCAATTTCTTTGATATTGGAAAGTCGGTTGTTCACAAAATACACTTGTCCACCACGACTTACTTCATAGGAAATAGCATCACGGATGATTTCTTCGCTGTATTGAATGACTTCCGTTAAGACAGGTTGACGATTGGGTGGAGGCGTATTGATAATACTCAAATCGCGTGCACCCATGAGTGAAAATTGCAAGGTTCTAGGAATAGGTGTTGCTGTTAAAGTGAGCGTATCAACAGTTGCTTTGAGGGTTTTGAGTTTGTCTTTCACCGCAACCCCAAATTTCTGTTCTTCATCAATGATAATCAACCCCAAGTTTTTGAATTTGACACGATCCCCAGCTATTTTATGTGTGCCAACCAAAATGTCAATTTCTCCCTTTTCTAATCGTTTGAGGGTTTCCGTTACTTCTTTTGCCGATTTAAACCGGTTGATGTAATCTACATTGCACGGAAATTGTTTTAAGCGTTCTGCAAATGTGCGCGCATGTTGCAAACATAAAATGGTCGTTGGAACCAACACTGCAACTTGTTTACTATCTGCAACTGCTTTAAAAGCCGCACGAATGGCAATTTCTGTTTTTCCAAATCCAACATCGCCGCAAATCAAGCGATCCATCGGAATGGGTTTTTCCATGTCTTCTTTGATGGCTTGTGTGGCTTTCAATTGGTCAGGCGTATCTTCATACATAAACGATGCTTCAAGCTCATTTTGCATGTACGTATCTGGTAAAAACGCATATCCCGGTTGACTTCTGCGTTTTGCGTACAGTTGAATAAGATCATAGGCCAATTCCTTGATCTTCTTTTTTGTTTTTTGTTTGAGTGTTGCCCACGTTTGCGTGCCGAGTTTATTCATTTTCGGTGCAACACCTTCCTTCCCTGTAAACTTAGAAATTCGATGCAACGAGTGAATACTCACATACAATACATCGCCATCTCGGTAAACCAATCGAATAGCTTCTTGTTGTTTACCGCTTACATCAATTGTTTGTAAACCCGAAAATTGACCAACTCCATGATCGATGTGCGTAACGTAATCACCTTTTTGCAGGTTGTAAATTTCTTTAAGCGTTAGCGCTTGTTTTGCCTGACGAAATCCTTCTTTGAGTTTAAATCGGTGGTAACGCTCAAAGATTTGGTGATCGGTATAACACACCAATTTGAGTTCTGGAGCAATGAAACCTTCGTGTAAAGAAATCGCCATTGGTGTAAATTCCACCTCACCTCCGATGTCTTCAAAGATCTGGTAGAGGCGTTCAATTTGTTTGGGTTGATTGGAAAAAATAAGGTTCAACGCTCCAGCCTTTTTTCGCAATATCAAATCCTCTTTCAGCAATTCAAAGTCTTTGTTGAAAGCAGGTTGTGGCTGAATTTGAAAGGAAATGACTTCCGAAGGTTTGAACGAATAATCGGGCCCAAATTCAATGGTTGAACATTGTTTAAGTGCTGCTTTCCAATCAGAAGGATGCATGTACAATTCACTGGGCAAGGTGTGTTTAATTGTGTCTTTTTGCAATTTATCGTAAAGAGATACTGCTTTTTCGTATTCCTTTTCCAAGATTGAACCAACGATTTCATTGGAAGCAAGCCAAATAGTTGCGTTTTTACCAATGAATTCTAGAAAGGTTCCATTGCCATTGAGTACCATTTGTTTTTGCACATTGGGAACAATGGAAAAATGGGTATGTACATTGATGGACAATTGCGAAACGGGATCAAAGGTTCGAATAGAATCTACCTCATCACCAAAAAATTCTACCCGAAATGGATGATCGTTTGAAAAGGAAAAAATATCGACGATTCCACCACGAATGGAAAACTGTCCCGGTTCATAGACAAAATCGACCCGTTCAAAATCGTATTCGAGTAATAATTCATTGAAAAAATCGATGGAATACGTTTTACCACGTTCAACGCGCATGGTGTTTTCCGTCAAACGTTTTTGTGTAGGGACACGTTCAAACAAAGCTTGCGGATACGTAATCACCCAGCAATTGCGCCCGTTATTGACTTTTTCAAGTACTTCAGCACGCGCTACTACATTGGCGTTATCCGTTTCTTCCATTTGATAGGGAACGCGATAAGAAGCGGGGTAAAACAACACTTGACCTTCGTTTGGATAGAGTTGTTCAAAGTCATTTAAAAAATAGGCGGCTGTTTCTTTATCTTGTAATACAAAAATGTGGTGTCCAGGAACTTGTTCAGCCACAGCGGCCGCAGCAATCGATTTGGAAGATCCAACCAATCCTTTCCAATGAATGCGCATTTCAGCTTGTTGCAAGGCATTCGCAGTTTGATCGATTCCAGGAAGTCGTTTAAAAAGGGTTTTGAATTGTGTCTGTTCCATGATTCG
Source organism: Fluviicola sp. (assembly GCA_043721195.1). Lineage (GTDB taxonomy): Bacteria > Bacteroidota > Bacteroidia > Flavobacteriales_D > Crocinitomicaceae > Fluviicola. The sequence goes on from JAYSRF010000281.1 coordinate 28,147, forward strand.
AAATGCGCCGTAAATTGTATATAACTACAACCAAAATGAGGTTGATTTGTTCGGAGTACAAAGATGGGGAATTTTGAGGATTTAAGCAGATGTGAGTGGTTGGAGGTGTTAAGTTTTCACAACGACACGTTGTTCTAAGTTGTAAAACGTATCACTTCAATTGATCAAAAGAAAATTGACGATTCATGTTGATAGGGAAATCTACCATCCTACTAATCTTAACTAGATGATGAATTTTGTTCAAAATACCCGAATTACAGGTTTCTCGCCTCTTTATTTGAAGGATATTTCGGTGATGCTTTACTGAAAAAAGGTTAATTGAACTGCTTTACACCATTCAATTAATCATCAATGCGGAACTTCTTGAAAAAAGCGTCCCAATCCCATAAAAAATTGCCCACAATTGCATCCATACGTTTTAAGAACAATGGATTAGGTGCTTGCATTCTTCGGAAATATTCATCTTGAAAATCATTCAAGTTGTATTTATGGAACACCGCTTTTGACATAGCGTAAACCATGTTTTTGGACGGATGATTGATACGTAACATGAATTTTTGGTATTCACGCACCGTTTCTTGTGCTTCAGCAGCAGTTGTTTGCATCATCGCACCCAATTTTTCAAAAATCAAGTTTTCTACACGTACAGCGTACTCTACTTCGAAAGTGCTTTCCAAACTGGAAAGATTAGCCACGAGCACAATCATGGAAAATTGGCCGTTTTTGGCTTCTGGAATATCTGGTGAGTTGACAAAAGCTGGGTCTTCGTTGATCATCTGAGCAACTTCTCCAAAACCATTCTCCACCATTTCCAGAATTCCATTCATGAAAACATTGGCTAACTGATTGTCTGACAACTTCTTTTTTAATAATGATCCTAGCATAGGTCTATCTGCAATATCGTTCACACAAAGGTAATCGCAATCCAGTTGTTTAATTAGCAGTAGGTTATTGAAATGTTAACGAAGTTATTAACATTGAGGAAATACTTCTATTAACCTTAGTTCGACTTTAAATGTAGATTCAGAATCTCAGGTTATTAGAAAAGAATGAACAATAAAAATGAACGGTTCACTCATTGAATTGTATAACTTTGACGAAGACGTTACCATGAAAAAAAATGCAATTTTCCTCTTAATAACGATAGGTTTACTAGTGCTTGTAATTGGGATACTCGCGTTTTTCTATTTCGGTAAACGTACAGCAAAACAAGACCCTCCTACCCCATCTGAACAAATTTCAGTTACGACGAGTAAAAATTCGGTCCATTTATACCCATGGATCATTGATGCGCAGTTGGTTGCAGATAAAACAATCGATGTGACTTTTCAAGTGAGTGGTACTTTGGAAAAGGGAGATGTTAACCTAAATAAAGGTAGTCATTTTAAAAAAGGACAACTGTTGTTTCAAATCAATAACCGTGAAGCTTTCGCAGCACTGAACAGGCAAAAAGCAGCTTTATCGGCCCTGGTTTTAAAAACAATACCTCAGTTAGAACTTGATTTCCCAGCTGAAAAAAATAAGTGGGTTCGTTTTATGGAGGAATTGAAGCCACAGTTTTTAGTACCTGCATTCCCGAAATTCAATTCATCAAAGGAACGTGACATGATAACTGATCCTGGAATTTTGGCCACTTATAATTCCTTACAACAGTTGGAAGTCAATATGAGTAACTACTTTTTTATTGCGCCTTTTGATGGTGTTTGGCTTTCAATCAATGAACAACCTGGTAAAACTGTTCGATCAGGAAAAACAATCGCAACAATCGCACTAGATGGACCGTTGAAAATAGCAGCAACCGTTCCTTCAGATCAAATTGAATTTCTTGACACAAAAACAGCCATGATCGTATGTACTGAGCAAGGTGATACGATTGGAAACGCCACTTTTCTAAAACACACAAATGGATTGAGTCCAAAAACCAATACAACATTGTATTATTTCATGTTAAATTTAGCTGACAAAAGAAAGGTCTATCAAGGAATGAAATTGCGGTTGGTAACACAGCATACTGGCACCGTAAAAAACTGTTGGATTCCTGAAACTGCACTCCATAAAAACGGTATTCAACTACTGAAAAAGGATCAATTGATTCGTGAAAACATCGAAATTGTAGGGCGGAAAAAAGATTCTGTTTTAGTTATTGGACTGCAAAATGGAGAAGTATACAGCACACAGTATCAAATCCAATCAACTCCAACTAAACGCTATCGTCAATCACGTATCTAAATTTGTTAAAGTAAAGTGATACGTACTTCCAGATCGCTCTAACGTTCCATCCAATTGATGTGTTAGTAAACCTACAAGTTCGACACCAAAACCTGTTTGCTGCTCCCCTGTTGCTTTCCATGTTCCCGAATCACTGTATTCAAGTTTGATTTGCTGATCTTTTTCCGTAATGCGGATGGTAATCGTGCCCGTTTCTTGTTCATTAAAAGCATGTTTAATGGAATTGGTCATTAATTCGTTGATTAATAAGCCTAACGGAACAAGTGTTTTTAAACCTCCAAGGTGCAATTCTGACTTAAAATCACACGAGATTGTTTGGTTATTTTTCACAAATGAACGCATGATTTCTTGAATTAACTCTTTCAGATAGCTATCAAAATCAATACTTGACAATTCTTTTTCTTGATACAGTTTATCGTGAATCAATGACATACTCATGATCCGATTCATGGCTTCAGCAAAATGTGTTTTGGTTTCTTCAGAACTTACTTCTTCGCTGTGCATACGCAATAAACTCACTATTATTTGCAAGTTGTTTTTTACCCGATGATGAATTTCTTTCACCAAAACGGCATTCTCAGCACTCTTTTTTACAATGATGTTATTCTGTTCTGCTAATTCTTGATTTACACGTATCAATTGTCGTTCGGCATACGATTGAAATTTCAAATACTGATTCAATAAGTAAGCAACCATAAATAACCCTAGTACAATTTCCACCAATATTCCAACGGATTCAACAAAAGTTGCAGGGCGTTCAATTGGCTTCGTATTATTCAGGAAAAACGTCAAATGCAAGAGAACAGATAAACCATTAAAACCCAAAAAAAACAATCCAACTTTTCTACTCAACCCAATGTAGGAAAAGAGGATAATTGAAATGATCCAGAAGAATTCCGCATAATGCACTGTATTCATTTCAGTATAAAACGAAATACTGATGAGCGTACTTCCTCCAATCGAATAAGACCAATAGATGTGTTCGTACTTTTTTGTTTTATGGAGGTATATGATGCCCAGAAAGGCAATCAAAAATGCAGAAAAATAAATGAAAAATGCGATGAGATGAATGAATATCAACGACAAGGACAGCAGTGCAAAAACGAATGCAAATAATACTGACAGACGCCAAGTGAGCAAGTATTTGCCTTTGTCGGTATACTCTGAGTAGAAGCTTGTATCAGGTTGCAGGAATCCCATTTGGTAAATTTACCAGTTTTCTGGTTCAAAAAACGGTTTCTACCAATGAATCAACTAATTCTGTCTTTTTAAAAAGTAATTGTCGTTGAATTCAAAAGGGGAAATATGCATAACAACTGTATCTCCTTTGTAGAATAAGGGGTAAAATTGATCTTTTTTGTAAAACATTACATAATCATGTTCATCTAAAACGGACAATTGCACATTGGAAAATTCGTACTTGTTTAATTTTTTTCCATTTTTAAATACGAGCATTTCACTCTTCTTTGTAATGCGTAAACTGTATTTATCAGCAACCGTACTTCCTTCTGTTTTTACTCCATTGTCAAACGAACAAATAAAATCATAGTCTCCAATGAGGAATGCCAGATCTCCCGAAATGACTTCATCGCCTCGGAAAGAGGTCAATAGTATCACCAATCCTGTCACGAGGAATAAGCGTGTTTTTGGTAACCAATTTTTTGTATTCATTTTGCGAGCGTATTTGGGATGATGTGAATCAAAAATAGTTCCACTTAGTGTAAGAAACAACCTCCTCAATTGAAAAACAGAAAAGAATCGTGTAAAGGCAATCGCTGGTTGAGTTAACCGCAGTAACAATCAATTGAATAGTAAGACCATTGCAAAACCCTTTACTCTTCGTTGCTTCAAAAATCCAACATCCTCATTTACATACGTAAACTGAGGTGTTCAATTTTAATCGCGCCTCAATTAATGAATTTTGCAAAGGTCTTATAGTAGTTCATACATCTGTTAAATACAAGAAAATGAATTACAACTGACACTTATTCCCTGCCAACAACGTTTTATGTATATTTGATACACGAACAGATACAATGCGCTTTTCTTTTGCCCATATCTTTATGATTGTTTTCCTTCCTTTCTTAGGATTGGGGCAAGATATTCATTGGTCGCATGTAAACCGCCAGCCACTCTATCAAAATCCTGGAAATACAGGGTTGTTTGTCGGTGATCTACGTTTTACAGGAAATTACAAAGATCAGTGGCGTAATGTGAGTCTTCCATTTTCAACCTTTGCTGCTGGTGTGGATGGTAAATGGAAAAAGCGTGGGTTAAATTGGGGAGCTTTGATGTTTTATGATCAAGTTGGTGACGGTAAGTTCAAAACAATGGAACTACAATTATCGCTTTCCAAACAATTGAAGTTGACAGCAGATTCTGTTCATTGCCTTTCTGTTGGTGTACAAACGGGGTTGAATTACCGACAAGTAAACATGAGCAAATTTTACTTCGATAATCAATTTGATGGCATTGCATTCGACCCCAATCTGCCAACTTTGGAATCCTATACCAATGATACGCGAACAAATGCTTCTGTTTCTACAGGAGCCGTGTATACTTGGAATCGCTCAAAAACGGAACAATTAACACTCGGAATTGCTGGATTTAATCTCAATCGCCCCAATCAAGGGTTTTACGGACAAAAAGTACAGCGCGACCGACGGTTGAGTTTATTTGGAGGATATGAACGTCCGCTCAATGCCGATTGGACTTTGCTGCCCGGTTTTTCATTTAACCTTCAAGGTAAATACCGCGAATTAGTACTTGGAAGTCAAGCTCGTTATACATTGGTCAATCGGTTGGGAACTTACCGTGCTGTTGATGGAGGAATTTGGTTCAGAAGCCGCGATGCAGTCATTGTTCGTGTTGGTGTTGCAATTCAAAATTGGTCGGTAGCGTTGAGTTATGATACCAATATTTCAAAACTCGTTCCAGCAAGTAATCTACGTGGTGGATTGGAACTTTCTGCCCACTACATCATTACCCGTTTTAAACCCAAATCTGTCATTCATCGCGTATGTCCAGACTACATCTGATAGCACTGTTTTTACTGGTTTCTTGTAGTAGTTTTTCTCAGAATGAATTGGGGAAATACTTGGAATTTGCCGATCAGCAATACCAAAAAGGTGATTACATCTACGCATTGGATTATTATGAAAAGGCACTTGAAATTGACTCAAATTCAGTAAGTACGTTGTGGAAATACGCTGAAACATTACGAGCTTATAAAGATTACCAACGTGCAGCTTATTATTACGAAAAAGTCTACAACAAAGAAGAAGCGGCGATTTATCCCTATAGCTTGCTGTATTGGGCGTTGATGGAGAAACAAAATGGTCATTACACAGAAGCCATTGAGTTATTTAAACGTGCCAAAAAGAAATACGCTAAAGACAAAAAGGATTATACTTATTTGAAAACCAAACGCGAATTAGAATCGTGTTTGTGGGCGCAATCTGCTTTAAAAGATACTGCTGACATTAACAACCTCACTTTACCCCTTGGTTTAAATACCGTGGATTCGGAATTTGGTCATGGATTCGTTGATTCGTTGTTTTTACTTTCTTCTTTGCGGGCAGATTCTGTTGGATTCAACCAAGAAGTATACGACCCCAGTTATACCAATCAATTGTATACCTTTCCCATTCGAGATTCACTTGGAGGAACAGCTGAGAAAATTCGTGCGTTAACCACAGCTGGAATCAATGCCGGAAATGGGAGTTTTAGTTTGGATGGAAAACGGTTCTATTTTAGTCAATGTACGTCTGCTGATCAACAATTTAATTGCCAGATCGCAGTTTCCAATTTTAGTAATGGAAAGTGGTCGAAACCAGAATTATTGGGTGAAATCATCAATGAGCCAGGTGCCAATACAACCATGCCTTCCATTGCCTTATTCGAAAAAGAAGAAGTCCTGTTTTTTGCTTCCAATAGAGCAGATGGAAAAGGCGGAATGGATGTGTATTCTTCCACCATCAAAAATGCAGGAAATCAATTTGGCAAAGTGCGCGCCGTTCCTAAAGTGAACACCATTGATAATGACATCGCGCCTTGGTACGATACTGAAAAACAACGCTTGTATTTCGCTTCTTCTTGGTGGGATGGTTTTGGTGGATACGACACGCATTATGCTCCGCTTGTAAATGGATCTTTTGTAGAACCCATCAACGTTGGATTACCCTTTAACAGTCCAGCAAATGATGTGTATTATTTCGAAAAAGGCGATTCTGTTTTCATTTCCAGTAATCGTTTGGGTGTTCAATATGTGAAAAATCCGACGTGTTGCAGCGATATTTTTGCCTACGCACCACCAATCGTCATCATCCCAGAAACGAAAAAAGAAACCTTAGCCGATTTGAATAAACGCCTTCCTGTAACGCTGTATTTTCACAACGATGTTCCCAACCCGAAATCGCACGAGAATACAACGAAAGTCAATTACAGCGATAGTTACCACGATTATGTGGGTATGATTCCGCAATACAAAGAAGAGTATGCAAAAGGATTGGCAGGCGTCCGAATAACGGAAGCAGAAGAAGACATTGAAAGCTTTTTCACCGAATATGTTGAACAAGGAATGAAAGATTTGACCTTGTTCAAAAGCTTACTCTACGAGGAATTAGAAAAAGGATTCCGGATTCGGTTGAGCGTGCGTGGATTTGCAAGTCCGTTGGCTAAAACAGATTACAATGTGGCGTTAACGAAACGTAGAATTGCTTCCCTGGTGAATCATTTACGGGTAAGCGATGGCGGAATTTTTGCTCCATATCTTGATGGAACGGCACTCAATGGCGGGAAATTGGAATTGGTAGGTGTGCCATTTGGAGAATATACCGCAGATCAAATCACGAGCGACAATCCGAATGATCAAAAGAACTCGGTTTTTTCACGTGCAGCAGCAGTTGAGCGAAAAATTGAAATTCAAAGCGTAAGTTACCTCGATACGGATAGTTTGTTCTTTTTGGTTGATATTGAACCCACATCGATGGTACTTGGAAAACTCAATGCGAAGGAAACTTTTTCGAAGCAGTTTACCGTTTTTAATTCCGGTCAGCAAGTGTTGAATTTAGTCAAAGTTGTGGTTGGAGACTCTTTGTTTTCTGCCAATTTTAATCCACAAATCAATCCTTCCAAACGCATCACTGTTTCTATCAGTCCAACACGGGCATTGCCGATGGGCATTTTTTCCATTCCCATGGATTTGTATTTTGAAGGATTTGAAAAGCCCATTCGCGTGATGATTTTAGGCGAAGGAAGTTAGGTGTACATTCTTCATTAATAAAATACGAGTCAGCACACGAAGAATAGAAGGAAATCAACATTTCACCAAAAATGATTCTTGCTAAATAGGATTCAGTTCAATAAAAAACGCTAATTTGGACATCCATTGAACTATTGAAACAGTTTTTAATATTAACCGTTCTTATTCATCATTATTCTTAAATTCACATTCCATGTCAACTACAGTAAACCCTCCAGGCACTCCCGTTTTATTGTCTGACAATTCATTGAACCAAGTTGGTACAATTTCATTTGTAAATCAATTAGCAAGCACTGAACTTTTAACGCCTTTGGTACAAGCGAGTTTAACTAAAGATGGCGTGCTAAATGTATCTGCCATTGTTTATGTCGATGTTGCAATTACCAACTTACGTTCATTTCTTGTTAACGCCCTACTTGATATGGATGACGACGGTAATCCACAATTTCAATTTTTTATTAGTGCGAATTTAGATGCTGGCGCACCTGATCCATTGGGCACTACAAATTATATTGGTTACCAAATAGCTTTCGAAGCTCCAGTAGGTATGCTTCAAGATAATATGTCTATGAGTGATATTCTTACCATTGAAACTTTTCTATGGGATAAAGACCCAAAAACATCAAGAGGTACGGTGACGAATGTGATTCACTCTACCTAAATTTTATCTAACAAAGCTTTTCTTTTATAAAAGCGACTAATATTGAGTATTAAAAATCAGTTATATGAGTAATAGCATATTTGGTAATTCCAAGTTGTTTATTGTGACTGTAATTTTGTTATTCTATAATACTTTTAGTTCTTTTTCTCAAAAACCAAAAGTTTCATTTGAGGAAGCTATTAAAAAGAAGTCCACAGAATATAAGGGTGATTTCTATTTCCAGAAAGCGCAACTCTATTTTCAGAAAAAAAACTGGGACTCAACTTTGGTCTATTCAATGAAATTATTGGAGGTATCTAAAAATGCTGAACTTAAAGATTATTGCCATTATTTTAGAGGATACAGTTTTCTTGAAAAAAACCAATTTCTAGAAGCAAAACGTGAGTTCCTTAAAGTTTCTGCTAATTTTCAATTTTATTACAATGTAAGATTGAATCTTGGCGACATTTCATTGAGTCAAGGTAAATACCAGCAGGCAATCCATTATTTTAATTTGGTCGAACAATCGCCAGAACTTGATAACTATGATTTCAAAAAAACAGCCCTTTATCACAATATTGGTCTATGCTATTTCCATCTTAGTCAATATGAAGTAGCCGAAAAATATCTTTTTAAAAGTGTTGACTTATATTCCCGTGAAAAAGACACCTCTGGGCTTGCTGCCACCTACATGGACATCGCCAGTTTATACTATGAACAATACCAAGATGCGCTTGCCATTCCTTATTATGAAAAGGCGTATCAGTTATCCAAAAAAGTCAACAGTTTTGAATTGAAACAAAATGCCGCACTCAATATGGCTGTGGTAGAAGAGAATAGAAAAAACACCCTAGCGTCGCTTGCTTACCGCAAAGAATATGAAGCATGGCACGATTCACTCAATGATCAAAACAAGGTGTGGTCCATTGCACAGCTTGAAAAACAATTTGCTGTAAAACAAAAACAAAAAGAGGTTGATGTGCTGGAAGTTGAAAATCAATTGAAAATTTCGGAACGAAATGGGTTTATCTACGCTGCTGCTTTGTTATTGCTCTTATTGGGAACGGGTGTGGTTTTGTACCGTCAAAATGTGAAACGCTCCAAGATTATCTTGTCCCAAAAAATAGAATTGGATGCCTTGAATGCCGCAAAAGACTACTTGTTCTCCATTGTGAGCCACGATTTGCGCTCTTCGGTAAACGCCTTAAAAAGCAGTAATTCCAAACTACAAACCAGCTTGGAAACAAAAAATTACGAGGCGCTTGATCAATTACTTCACTCCAATAGCGCCATTGCAAACGGTGCGTATAATTTGCTCGACAACCTACTCCATTGGGCTTTGCTGCAAACCGAGCAATCGTATTTCAAGCAAGAAGCACTGAGGTTGCAAACGATTATCGAACACGTGGTGTACAATTACAAACCCTTGATGTTGGAACAACACATTTCCTTTGAAAATACCGTTCCCAAAAGCACCCTCGTTTTTGCAGATCAGGAATCACTTAAAATCATTCTCCGCAATTTGCTCGACAATGCCATTAAATTTTCACCCGATGGAGGGAAGATTTCGATGTATCTAAGAAATACCACTCATCTGATTGAATTGGTTGTTGAAGATACAGGCTTGGGCATGAATCAATCAACCCGATTGGCTTTGTTGGAAGAAACACCATTGCTTTCTAAAAAGAAACACGAAGACTTGATCGGATCTGGATTGGGTTTACAACTGTGTAAATCGATGATCAAAAAAAATGGCGGTATCTTTAACATAGAAAGTGAAGAAAATCAGGGGACAAAAATGATTGTTTCATTGCTAAAACCGGAGTCGAATGGATAGTGTACGCATATTGATCATTGAAGACAGTCCCGCCGAAAGTGATGCGCTAATAGAGGTGCTGCTGGCCAATAACTACGCAGTGGTTGGTGTTGCACGTTCCTATCAAGAAGCATTGACTTTATTCTACAAAAACACCATTGATCTCGTCATCATCGATGTATTTCTCAATGGCATTCCAGATGGAATTACGTTTGCGGAAACCATTACAACTGTTCCAGATGCGTTAAAACCGTTTGTGTTTTTAACCAGTTCAACCGATCGCGGCATTTTTGATCGCGCGAAATTGACCCGTCCTTTTAGCTTTTTAATGAAACCGTTCAATCCTTTAGAAGTGTTGTACGCATTGGAAATGGCGGTGGAACAATTTTACGGGCAAACCAATGTGTTTTTCAGCGAAGAAGAAAATACGGTTATCAGTAATCAATACTTGTTCATCAAAAAAAATGATGCATTAAAAAAAGTGCTGATTAGTGAAATCGTTTATGTCGAAGTGGAAGAACGCTATTGTACAATTGTAACCGAGAAAGAACGGTTTGTGATTTTAATTTCGCTCACAAAAATCAGTGAGTTGTTGGATCCCAATCGTTTTGTGAGAACACATCGCAACTTCATGGTGAATACCGAAAAAATTGAAGAGATTCAAACCGCAGATAATTTGATCATGCTGAAAGGAAATCACCACATTCCGATGAGTGATAAGTACAAGGATTTCATCAACAAGTTTCGTTTGTTGAAATAGCTCCGATTAATGGATTGAATATTGGGTTTTACTTCCACCAATCAATTACAAAATTAAAGAAGAAGGATATGCTATTCACAGATTTAATGGGAAGATAAACTTGGATCTAAATTCTGATATTAAATAACTCATACCGCACTATCCCCATCTTGTGTCGCTAATTCGCCCTCTCATGCCATTTTAAAAAATCTGTACACACATCTCCAGTAGTTTAGACCTAAGAAAAGCAAGGGAAAAGCTAGTATCTCGTGTTTTTCACCACAGTTCTTATTCTTCTTTTACCCAAAGGCAAAACCCACATGTGTTGATATGCTAAACGAAAACATTGCCAATGAGGAAGAGATTAAAAACGAACTTCAATTTACTTTTTAAAACCAAACACTATGAAAAATTTAAGGCAACTATCATCCATGATTCTTTTAGCTGGCTTAGTACTGCTTCTGCATAGCTGCGGAACGTCAAAATCAGAACAAGACAATTTTGCTGCTGGTGGACTCATTCCCTATCACAAAGATTCCGTGATTTTTTCGCTTAGTTTGATTTCTAACATCAATGAAGGAAGGTTTGGGAGTGTCGATTCACTTCAAACGCAAGCAACCAGAGGCGTGAATAATCTATTACACAATGATTCTGTGCAACAACTCATTGGCACATGGACGCCTGTTTGGGGACCTGTAACGTACACCGAGGATCCAACAGGGAATAAGAATCCAGATACATGTGTTACCGATAATACGATGATGTTGCTCAAAGGAACTGACCCAAGTAATCCTTCAAAAACGCTGTATGTATTGGCAATAGCTGGAACAATTGGTGCTTCCTCTTATGATTGGTTTACGGAAGATTTTGGTTTAGACACCATGGCGTTATGGCCAGCGAAAACACCTGGAGAAAGCAATACAGGGGCATTCAAACAACCATCAACCTCCTATGATTCGGGTGTTACGAATACAGGACGCTACATTTCAAATGGATTGGCAACTGGTCTAAATGTATTATTCAATACAATGGAAGATGGATCAAAAGGAACATTGATGAACTATTTGAGTACCACGTTTAAAAATTCATCCAATTCAATTGAGATTGCAGTAGCTGGACATTCGTTAGGTGGAGCATTAGCGCCATGTGTTGCCTTGTCGTTGATGGATAATCAATCTGCTTGGAATCCTGAACTTAGTTGTAACATCACCTGTTATGCGACGGCTGGATTTAGCCCAGGAAACAAACCATTTGCCACCTATTTTAATCAACAATTGGGAGCCAATTTCCAAGGTTCTTGTAATAGCAATGATCTTGCCATTCATCTCTATGAAACTTCAACGATGCTTCAGGTTCCTACACTGTATGATTCAGTAATTGGTAATTGTTCTTATCTGCAAAATCAATCTTTTATTAACGGATTTATTGATTGTTTTTCTGGAAAGATCGCACCATTTGGATATACATCCATCTATCCACCATCAACCGCATTTACTAAGTCTATTGCATACAATTGTGATAGTCTTTCAAACGATTATAATGGAGCAATAACAGCCTATAATAATCCTACCAGTTCTGATTTCTTATTGTTACTCGCATTTAATCAGTCTGCAGAAAAATTCGGATTAAACCATTCTGATAGCTTGTTTGCGCGAACCGTTTGTTTTGGTGAAATGACGCTACAACAACATGTAAATGCTTACGTCAATCATTTTGGAATTGGTCTCTTGCAACAAATTTACAGTCGCCAATTAGCTCCTTCAATTAATAATCCATCGAGCATTAACACATCCATGCTCAATGGTGCTAAAAAGAATTTCATTATGAATAGCTGTTTGGTATTATAAACCTGAGTTCGAGATAACGATCCTAAACTAAAATGAGGGAAGTGATTCAATCGATTCTTCCCTCATTTTTAATTCTAAAAAACGGCTTATGCTGATTTCTTTTCCTAAAACCTAAACGTCACACCACCCATAAACTGGAATCCTTGAACAGGATAATTATACCAGCGTTTGTAGCGTTGAGCTGCCAAGTTGTTGATGTTTGCGAATGCCGAAATACGTTTGTTGTACCGGTATTCAACTCCCAGATTCGCATCTGCAATGAATCCCAATTTCTTCGCCAATTGATTGTTTTCTTCCGTAACGCCTGTTTCTTTTACATAAACCAACGCTCTACGTCCGCCTTCTAGGTTTACATCAAGTGTAAAAATGAACTTATCATAGAGGTTGTAACTTCCACGCACTACAAATTGCAATTGCGGCAAATTCCATGCATACGTATTGTTTTGAGCATTGTAAGAGAAATAACGTCCGATCAAATCAATCTTGGTTTTTTCCAATAATTGGTACGATAATGAACCTTCAATTGTTGCCACATTCATGGTGTCATAAATCACCCCAAAACGATTTCCGCGCGAGTAAGTCGTATCTGTTACAAACAAGGCTTTGTCTTTGATGTTCGCAAAACTTGCGCTTACATTAAATCCGATGCGTTTGCTCAATGTTCCTTTTAAACCGATGTAACCATCAATGGCTTTGTGTTCGTTTTTCAATTGTTGGTTCGATAACGCAAATTCATTGATGTCTGTAATTCCTTTATACGTTTGTTGGGTCATTCCACCGCGAACACCAGCATACGGAATCAAAATATTATCAAACAGTGCGTATTTTACTTCCGCATTTGGATAGACATAAATCCGCGTTTTTTCTACTGCACTCACGGTAATATCTACTCCAATATTGGCTTTTAATCGCTTGTTTTTGGAATAGGTTGTGATATATGGGCGAAGACTAAAAACGGTGTTGGTCTGCACAATTCCTGTATCCAATAAAGCAATAGACGAATCGATGATACCGTATTTATATCCGTTTACTTTGAGATCAGCATTGGCTCCGTAAATTTCATTTCCCCATTTATACCAAGCACCACCAGACAATGCAACATAGTTTTCAGCTGCTCGCCAATCGACTAATTTTTCATCTTTCGGTTTTTTATCGTTAAAATGTCTGTATTCCAAACCTGCACGCCAGTTAACGCCTAAGCTATCGTGTTGGTGCGAACTGAAATTTCCTTTAAACCCAATGGTATTGAAACGTTGAGCAATACTATCAGCGTTGGCATTTTCATTTTCAAAACCGTAGAAATGCAAACCACGGTTATTGTAGTTGAATTCACCACCCCAATTGTATCTTTTTTCATTCACACCACCGAAGGCACGAAAATTAGTTCGGTCGAAGTTCGCTGGAGCATAATTTTTCATGCGCCCAAATGAACTGATGTGTTGCGCGTGAACGCCATAATTGAATTTACGAGTACGTGTGTTATTGTAATACACTTCCGCTAAGGGCATGAGAATAGAACCAATACCAACACGTGCGTAACCATTGTAAATCTGCGGTAGTTTTTCCTGCATTTTAACTGTGGCTGGCTCAATGGGTTTTACCTCTAAAAACGGCGCGTAATTCATCACCAACAACGGAAAATTAGCCGTTGGATTTGGAAAAACAGTATCCAAGATCTTTGGGTTTCCTACTGAACGGTAAGCTTTTTCTATTTCTCTCTTACTTTCAATTTTGATATCTACTTCTTCCTGAGCAGTTACCTGAATCGCGCTTGAAATTACGATCAGGAATAAACCAACATTCACTAGTGCTCTCATTGTTTCCCAGGTATTTCTTCAACTTCAATTATGGTACCACTACTCTCTTCCAATTTTTTCGGCTTGTTTTTCAGTTGCATGATTTCATCGTAGAGTTCACTCGCTTCTGTCTGAATGCCATCATCTGGTTCAGGATAGTTTTTAATGACCGAATTAATGGTCTGTTCAGCTTGGAATAAGTCGTTTTTCTGAATCAGAACACGTGTTTGCAGAATCAATGCTTTGGCAATCCAATAATCGTAAGCAGGTTTCATTTTTAACAATGCTCGAATTTCAGTTTCGCATTTCGTCAAATCACTTCGTTTATAATATCCTTCTGCGATCATGTATTTCGATTCAGAAGCAAAGGCATTGGTCGCATTTTTTACCACATATTCCAAATAAGGTAGTGCTTCTGTAAAACGATCTGTTTTTGCTAAAGAAATTCCATTTGCAAATTGCGCTTCCAATTTAATGGTATTGGTAATTTGTTTGTTGTTGAGTACTTTCATCGCATACTCCGTAGCATTTGCATAATTTTCCAAGATGTAATGGCAACGCATCAGTCCTAATTCTGCTGCTTGGATTGAACCAGGTGATTTTGCCACTTGCTCCAATCGGATGTAATACTTTAAAGCTTGCTCGTATTCATAACCATTGTACAAGAATTTTGATGCCCGTTGCGCAGCCGTTTCGGTAAAGCCATCATTGGGTTCTTCCAAGGTGATTTTATAGATCGCAACAGCTTCTTCTTCACGTTTCAAGTGATACAACGCATCTGCCTTGTAATTCAGAATTTCTTGTTTGTATTTCCCATTCGGGTATTTATTCAAGTAACCATCAAAATCGACCACTGATTTCGGAAACAATGAATCATTATACGACTTCATTGCTTGACTGTAGTATTTGTCTTCCACTTCAAATCGGATGGAGTCAGCACATGGATAAAGATTTGATAGATTTTCTACTTTATCCAATCTACCTTGATCTTCATAAACATCTGACAATGCACGGGTTTCACGTACACAAATGGAACGATCGGTGCCAAATTTGTCCAATACTTGTTTAAAATAAGATTCAGCTTTCGCATAATCCTTTTTCTTAAAGTAGGCATCACCAATGTAATGGAGCGCATCTGGTACAAGTCCAGAAGTTGGATAATCTTTTACCACCTGTTCAAAATAACGAATGGCTTTATCATTGTTATTTCCATTATAATAACTCAAACCAACTTCAAATACGGAAGTCATCATGTATTTTGAATTCGGATAATTATTGATGATGTCTAATAAACGACTGATTTTTTCATCCCGTTTTTTCTCAAATCCGTACAAACGAGCGATGTAAAACAAGGCTTGATCTTCGTAACCCATTTTCATGCGGTACGCTTGTTCATAAGCATCAATTGCCAAGAGATTTTTCTTCGTCACGTAATAGGAATCGGCTAAACGCATGGTTGCATCTGCTTTTTGAGTCAAATTGGTGAGATTAGGTAATTGCAAATACTTCCAAAATGCATCTGTTACTTTTGGTTGATCATTCAATTCCAAGTATACATATCCCAAGTTGTAATACACATCAGCTTCCGTTGAAGATAAATGCACCGAAGGCATCGAAAGCAACGCATTGTAAGTCTCAATTGCTTTTCCCCAATTGCGTAAACGGAAATAGGAATCGGCCGTCCAATAAACCCCTTTTACAGAAATCGCTGTACTCATCGGGTATTTTTCAATCAATTTGAATGCGTCAATTGCTAGTAAGTATTCCGATTTTTGGAACAATTCAACACCACGATTAAAAGCAATCATCTGGTATGCGCCTTTCAGTTTCGAATCTTTTGTTGGCAATTTATCCAACGATTCCAATGCTTTCGCGTAGTTTTTGGTAGATGAATAACAATTGACCAAATACTGATAAACAACATTTTTCCTTGGAGATTCGGGGTATTTGCGAATGTAGTCTTCGAGCGCGATAACGGCCTCATCGTACGGATTCAAATCCAATTTATAAGAAAGTACCGCATAATTGTAGAGGGCATCTTCTTGAATCATTGGGTCTTTATCCAATTGCGAAGCTGCTCCGAATGCTTTCCGTGCATACGCCAATTCGTCTAGTTTGAGGTAACTTTCTCCAACATGGTACAAGGCAATTTGCCCCAATGTATCTTTCGTTCGCGAAACCTTATCAAAATAAGTAATGGCTTTTGAATACTGTGAACTTTTGAAATAAGCATAACCCAATTGGTAATCATCGTCGCGGGTTGTGGTTGCACGTTGATTGTAGGTTTCTAAATAGGGAACGGATTCGTCGTATTTACCTAAGTTATAGTAGGAATCTCCGATCAAATGGTTCATTTCAATTTGCTCACCCGGTTTCATACTATCGAGCAATGGCGGAGCGAAGGTTGTTACATCCTCATATTTTCCTTGCAAATAATAAATCTGCGTAATGTAATACGGAACTACCGCTTTGAAGCGAGCATCACCTAACAACCGTTGAAAACCTTCAAATGCTGTTTGATACGACCCATCCATGTAGCTGATGTGGGAAAAATAATAAAGCGAAGGAGCGCCGTATTGCGAAGTCGCATCTTTTACTTCAAAAAAAGCACTTTTTGCTTCGGGATACTGTTTCTCGTGGAAGTAAGAATATCCTAATTTAAAGTGATATTCATCCAAATCAGCAACTTCAATGTCTTGTTTTTTGAGCTGTTCGAACCATTCTATGGTCTTTGGGTAGTCCTTTTTCTGGTAATAATAGCGACCTATTCGCAGAAAAATAGCGTATTTGTAAATGCTTTCAGGGTACTCACGGTTGAAGTTTTCAAGCAAACCAATCGCATCGTTATTAAACAATTCCAAGGCGGAAACACCTTCATAATACAAGGCTTTTATGTAGAATGGATCGTTCTTTGAACCCTTGTAACTATCAACAAACAAACGGAATTCTTCTCGTGCAGCACTGTATTGTTCCTTTTCAAATAGGTCCTCAGCTCGATAAAAACCAGCCAATGGCGAATGGTATTTTTCGCTTGCTTGAGACCATGCCTGACCAACAACAACTACACAGAAAAGAATCAGAAAATGGCGCATCATGACGTATTTTAAGTTAGTAAAATTAACCGTAATGAAAGGCTTAACTAGCAGGAGCGCGTAAAAGTTTTAAACGCAAACGTGTTAAGATTATTTCATAGAGACGTGAAATTAACAATTGCTTCTTCGCACCTTTACCTAAAATACGCCCAGTGGAAAAGGTCATACAGATTCAGAAAGGTCAAATCTTACAATTAAACCAATTGGTGTTATCTGACATTAACTTGGAAGTGAACTCCGATGAATTGGTCTTTTTGATTGGAAAAACAGGAAGCGGAAAGAGTAGTTTACTCAAAGTCTTATACGGTGAACTCGCCTTGGATAAAGGATCGGGCTCCGTTGTTGGTTTTCCGTTGAATGAATTAAATAAACGCACCATTCCACAATTGCGCCGCTCAATTGGTGTTGTTTTTCAAGATTTTCAATTGTTAATGGATCGTTCGGTTGCTGACAATCTGTATTTTGTAATGCGTGCAACAGGTTGGAAAGACAAACGTGAGATGGAAAATCGTGCGCGAATTGTTCTCAGCATGGTTGGTTTGGAAAACAAAGGTCAGGCACAACCGCATCAACTTTCTGGCGGAGAACAACAACGTGTTTCTATTGCTAGAGCGTTGATCAATCACCCAAAATTGATTTTAGCAGATGAACCAACGGGAAATTTAGATCCTGAAACTTCCGCTGAAATCATGAAATTGATCATTGCGGTTTCCAAAGAGGAAAAAGCAGCTGTTCTCATGGCAACCCACGATATGCAGATGATTGAAAAATTCCCAGGTCGCGTTATTCGTGTGGAAGATGGGAAGTTGAAAGCATTGGAGACTATGAATCGTTTTGATCCATTTCAGCCGATGTTTGAGTGAATGAATAAACTCATATTCATCTACTTCCTTCATGTCTTTGTGGTGTGAAATGAACCACATACAAAACATAGAAAACATAGAAAACATAGAATTTAAGGTTCATCGGATTGCCTTACTTGGAAACTTTAACCATCTATTTTCTGTTGCTTTATTCAAGTGAAAATTTACCACAAGGAATACAAGGATTTCATCTTCTTTCCAAGGATCAATATAGGTCGATTCGTTGGAAAACTTCATTTTCTCATAAACGCGATTAAATAAATTCATCTACTTCCTTTGTGTGCTTCGTGTGGTATCAAATAACCACATAGGAAACATAGGAAACATAGGAAACATAGAATTTAAGGTTCATCGGATTGCCTTTGCTTCACTTTTTACAAAATCGTTACGGATTTCAAAAAAAACAGGTATTTATACGCGCTTGTTGATTTGGATTTTATGTTAATTTTATCTCAACTATAAATCGTACTATTCATGAAAAAGAATTCAATACTTCTATTATTTGGCGGATTTGCAACCATTTGTTTGGCTGTACTAACCAATTGTACTTCTGATTCGGAGGCTGTTGTCGAAGAAACTTTAGAGAGTGCGACGACTCCTGCTGATTCTCTTTGTTTTGTGTCACCGAGTTGGTTTCCGCATAGCCAAACTCCTGCTCCTGCAGAAGGTGTTGGAAGCCCGTTTGATGTTTCTAGTACCACAAATCAAATTTTCCATCAATGGTCGTGGAACAAATTTCTGTGGTTAACCAAACCTGATCAAGGTGGCAATCCATTGTTCTTGAACCAAACAAAAGTAAAACAAGTGACTGCTAGTATGGCCAGTGTGACGATACCTACAGGAACGTTAGTTGTACTTCAAGATACAGCACAAGCGGGATCCAAAAGCGCAATTCTGAAAACCAATCCTGATTACAATGCTGGTACGAATGCAATGGTTTACTATTCGATTCACATGAATCCTGAAATGATCACTTCTGGAATGAATTTCGCGAGTCAAATTAAGAGTGGTCAATTACCAGCAACCAATCTAACTACATTTCCTGTAAGTTCTTTTGAGATGAAAGTAGCGTGGGTTCCTGTTTCTGCCATTCCAGCTTCTAAAAAATCATCGTATTACACAGCCATTGCTTCCCTTTCCACGAATGGTGGTAAAACGTTTGCAAATACAGAAATGGCACTCATTGGTATGCACGTTGTTGGTGTGGTTCAAAACCATCCTGAATTTATTTGGGCAACCTTCGAACACGATGATCTAGCACCCAATTATGACTGGAAAGCAAATGCTGCTAGCTCTGATACGGATAAATTGCTCTACAAAAAAGGTCGTGTGACTGGCATTGACGGAATTGTTTACAATACAGCTACTAAATTGGGAACAACTCCATATCAAGTATTTGACCTCTTCCAATACGGTGTTCCACGCAATCCTGATGGCACGTTTATGACTACTTCACAGGGTGGACAAGCTAATTTTGATAACGTTGCTGGCATCAATCAATGTGTGAAATCGCAATTGGACGATGTGTGGAAAAACTATTTCTATAATGGATCAATTTGGTTGAACACTGACGGAAAAACACCTCAGCAACAAGCGCAACTCATTGATAGTTTAGGATACAGTATCGCCAATGCCACTCCAGGTAGTTTTGCGCGTGGAAGTCTCAATTGCGCCAATGTGACGATGGAAACGTTTACCCAAACTTTCGGATCGACTATCAGTAGTATCAATGTCAACTCGTTGGCTAGTTGCTTCTCTTGCCATAGTGCGCCATCGTTCAGCAACAGTAGTAATTTATCACCGCTGTACCTCAGTCATACCTTCCAAGATTACTTGATTGAACAACAGGGAAATACGACACAAAAAATGGAATCGATCAAACTCAACGCCGAAAAACAGGTGGTGAAACGTCTGCTTAAATAACCTACTTTATTATTGGTTTTAAAACACCGGGATTCGGAAAAGGGTCTCGGTGTTTTTGGTTAATGGATTAATTGTTATTCGGATAAAACCATCAGTCCTAATACCTTCTTAATTGTCATTACTTTTCTTTTTCCGCAAAAGAAAAGTAATCAAAAGAAAACTCGACGCTGTTTGTCCGTCAATGCGCTCCAATTGTAGAATTGCGACCGTTTCAGTGATCTCGCCGCGGCGAGCTTCTTCATCCTTCACAAGCAGTGTTTGCTCTTCCGCATTCTACTGCATTTCACTTTTTCCGTTCAAAAGGCGTCATCCTCCTAATTCAAATTTCGTTAAATCAACAAGGAAGCCCATTAGTTGAAATCAACAGCTACATTTCAACTCTTAATGGAGTTCCATATTAATAATAGATTATTTTCACAACACTAGTGGAATTGATTATTGAAGATCATGGTAAAAACAAACGTTTATATTGCTCAAATACTTGTAAAAGTTCTACAACTTCTCCAACAACTGGTATTTCAGCACAAACAACACCAATCCTGTTTTGGATTTAATGGCAAACTTATCGAATATGGCTTCGCGGTAACCGTCAACGGTGCGGGGAGTGACCGCCATTTGATCGGCGATTTGTTCATAGGTGTATTCTTTTTCGTGGCATACCAATCGCAAGAAGGAGCGTTCTCTGTCGGTTAATTGTGCCAGTATTTTTTCTTGTTCCGTTTGTGGTGGTGCTCCCGCTTCATTGCGCAGTGACAGTGTAAGAAATTCATTGTGGTAATAACCGGAAGTAAGTATGGATTCCAACGCATTCCGTAATGTATCAGCGTTGCAATCCTTTTTTAGAAAACCACGTACTCCGTTTCTGAACAGGCGAATGATGGTCGGTTCATCGCTGTCGAGGGTAAGGATGAGAACGGGCAATTCGCTCCCTGCAACTTTCAGTGCTGACACCACCTCATCTCCATTCATTCCAGGCATATTGAGATCAACAATGGCGATATCGGGTTGTGGAATGGTTGGTAAGGCATTTAAAAAGGCGGTTCCTGAATCAAATTGCAACACAACCGAATACGGTCCTATTTTTTCGATGAGTTCTTTTAAGCCGTTGCGTACAATCACATGATCGTCTACGAGAACAATGGTGCGTTTTTCCATGAAAGCAGTTCATTAATCAATTACTAATTTGCTGATTTTTTTAAGATAAATGTTGTTCCTTCTCCAAGTTTAGTTTGAATCGTGCAGTTTAATGCTGCCAATTCTGCACGTTTTAGAATATTGCGCAATCCTGAAGCTTTGTTGGAGTTAATAACGGTTTCGTAATCAAATCCATTGCCATCGTCTGTTACGGTTAATTCAAAAGGTTCTGATTGCAGGTTTATGAGCAAATGTTTCGCTCCCGAATGTTTGAGCGCATTCTGCGCAATTTCTTGCACAATGCGAAAGACCATGAGTTCCTGATCCTTTTCCAAGGTGGAGACACCAGCATCCATCTTCAAACTTACCACTAAACGACGCAAGGCATTGAGTCGATCCACTTCCAATTGAATGGCGTCATACAATCCGCTGTGACCAATAAAATCATTGTTCAACGTTCTACTTAATAAGCGCAATTGTTTGGTCGCTTCTGCCAAGTAAATTTGAATGGTGTTATACCCTTCTTTGTGTTCAGGATGATCGTGTTTCCTGTTTTCAATCTCGAAATTCATGGAGGTCAACGTTTGTCCGATGTTGTCATGTAATTCGCGCGCAAATTGCCCCATGACGTGTTCACTCACCTCCTGTTCTACTTGACGGAGTTCGCGTTCAAAATTGGTTTTCGTTTCAGTTAAAAGGCGTTCTTGTCGCATCCGTTGTTGATTTGCCAAAAAGAATGAAATGGCAATGCCCGCTATCAAGAGCAAGATGAGTAATGTAACGAGGATGATGCTTAATGCTATTTCGTTCATGGCGTGTGGATTTGTTTTGTCGAAGTGCGGTAAATCATCAGAAAAGCAAGAGCCAAGAGCAGGTAACGCAGGTTGGCAAGCATACCGCTAATGAGGTAAT
Organism: Fluviicola sp.; assembly: GCA_043721195.1. Lineage (GTDB taxonomy): Bacteria > Bacteroidota > Bacteroidia > Flavobacteriales_D > Crocinitomicaceae > Fluviicola. The sequence continues at coordinate 50,401 of JAYSRF010000281.1, forward strand.
ATAAAAAGGTGTTCACCGTCGGATGTTGATCTTGCAAGTAATTCATGATGGAAACGTAGGGAACACTGCACGCGAAATACAGCAGAATTCCCAAACACGCCCATTTTTCGGGTGAACGCCACAACGGTTGTTTGGTTCGCTGACTGACCGTGTACAACACCATCGAATAGACGATTGTTAGCACCAAACAGGCTGTCACATCAGCATAATTGAGGTAAATCCATATCCCTTCTGTCCATGCTTGAAGCACAAACACGACCGAGAAAAGAATTAAACTTCCCACGATCAAGGGCCTTCCGAAGGCAGTTGGTACAACAAACCAGGCTGCTGTGAGCAACAACCCAGTTTCGAGGAACAAATGGACATTCAGGAACCACTGATTATCAATGGGCAACTGATGCGCTTGCTGATAACTGGTGATCAGATATGACAATCCGTAAAACACACTCCAAACGAAAACTTGCAGGAACAGCACGCGGAAAAAACGATCCATGTAGCGGAATGCGAAGATTCCGAATACGAGAGCTAAAAAGATGCAAGCGATTTCCGTGAAGAGCGTGAGCATGTCGGTATGAATTGAGGGTGAGGACATGCTAAGGTAATTTATTATTCTCTTGTAAAACCAAAATGATTTCCTGAGCATGGCGGACATAAATGAGACCGATCAGCATATTTATTTGTAAACATTTCTGGAATAATAGGTCCAGAACCATTACTTTCTGCTTTTAAAATTAATGAGTGAAAGAATGGAGCAATCTCAAAATCTTCCATTCCGATTGCAACATTGAAAAAATCAAGATGATCACTAAGATTGTCAGTTAGTAATTGGTAAATTAACTGAAATGGGAAAATCATATATAAAGAATCAACACCTAATACGTGATTAGAAAAAGAACCTGAAATTGCTGGATCTTTTAAAATGCTAATTTTATCTCGATAATCCTGAATAAGTAAATTAATATCATTTTTTTCAACTTTAAACTGGTTATTTTCTAGGTAATACATTTTTCCTAAAGCAGAAATTTGATACATGTGTTTCATATTATCATGATCCTTGTATCTATATGAAAGTTTTAAAGGTTGAAAAAGCAAATTAAGTTGACCGTTTTTTGAAACAAACAATACTTTTAATGCAGTAATAAAAGAACCGGGAATTACGATGCTACTCACTTCATTAAATAGAATGTCAAGTTGATTTAATGGAACTGAACTGATTTTTGAATTAATCAGAGAATTATTAAACTTTAAATGATTTTCCCCCCTGATTCTCCAAGTATCACCTATATCCAATTCAACATCATTTAGCTCTAAATTAATTCTGTCTTCACCAATAATACGTTTAGCATTAGGGAAATTGGAGGCAATCATTTCAAGATCTGCGAATTGTAGTCTCATATTATAAATTTTTAAGTTTCCTCAAATCTCCATCAAAAACTCGATCCCACCAATTTTTTTTAATGGTATTATTCCCAATTGCTTACGGGGAAAATCCCGCTTGATTTGTGGGAAGTCACCTTGTAACGAACTTGACCTTTTGAGAACCTTTGTAGCAGTAATTCACATAAAGAACAACCGCTATGGAAACACTCATTAAACTTGTTATTACGTTGCTCACATTAAGCCTTATTTCTGAAAAGGTCATCAATTGGATCAAACTCTACTTTGGGCAAGCAGGAAAAAAATTACTGTTTTTTACTGGAGTCGATGAAGACATTTCAAAACAATCAAACGATCCACAACTCAACGCGATTCGTGATCGAAAAATACTTGGATTAAACATTGTTGTGAGCGTTTTGCTGGCTTTCCTTGTTCATGCCAATTTGTTCGACTTTCTAAAGCTGGAAAATCCTGGAGAGCACCTTGGTTGGACTTATGAAAATTGGCCAAAACAACCCGTCGACTGGATCAATTTTGTGCTGTATACATTGATCGGTTGCTCGGTAAGCGGACTTTGTATGAGCATGGGTTCTAAATTTTGGCACGACACATTGGACATGCTTTATTTCACCAAGAACTTAAAACAGAAGTTGTCGGATAAAGAGACGTATGGAATGAAAACAGTTGAGCAGTTGGATGAGTGGTTGAAGATCACCAATTCTGAACTACTAAAACAGGTTCTGCAAAAGAATCAAAACTGGATAGCATCACTAAAAGATGTGATCGGATACGGGATCGTTCTTACA
>JAYSRF010000282.1:0-52268 GCA_043721195.1 Fluviicola sp.
AGATCACCAATTCTGAACTACTAAAACAGGTTCTGCAAAAGAATCAAAACTGGATAGCATCACTAAAAGATGTGATCGGATACGGGATCGTTCTTACAAATGAAGGAGAAGAAATAATCGAAATAACGACAAGTGGTACTATAGTTAATCATTTACCTCGCACTTTACCGTTTATTATGCCAAACGGCTTAGTTCACAATATCCCCGTAACTATTCGTGTTTCAGGTGTTGGGAAAGCACAAGCCTTGGTTAATCAGGTAGCAACCAATAAAACACTTATAAGTAATCGAGGTACTATCGGATTGATTGTGAGAAAACGAAATGATCCAGAAAAAAAAAGGTATTATCTCAGCTGTTACCATGTATTGAAGTCTTATCAACATGATTATTCCCAGTTTTCAGCAAATCAACATGAGCAAATTGTAGATCCAACTAATCACGAAGCTGTGATCGGGACATTGGTAGAAGGAATACGCACACCAGAAGTAGATGTAGCTATTTGTACCATTGAAAATAATGTTTCAGAAATGCCTGATGTGACAGCAACTTCTATTCGACTATTAAAGGAAAAAAACGATTATCATAAAGTACGCTTTCAATTTTGGGGTGCGACTAGTAAAAAAACGGATTGTTACGTCCGATCCTTGAACTATAAGCTTTCTCTTTCATACCCCATTTCTTCAACTAAAAATGAATACTTCTCACTGAACAATTTGATAATCGTGAATAATGCTGCTGGGCTTACACCTTCCAAACCTGGAGACTCGGGTGCAATTCTTACTGATGAGGAAAACAGAGTAGTTGGAATGTTGGTTGGTGGTGATAGTGAACAAAGTTATATCATTCCTATTACAACAGTTCTCGACTCAATGTCATTGGAAATAGCATCCTAAATAAAATGGAGGAAGCCAAAAATCCATGAATAAGAAAAGAGTAGGCCAATTTCAAACTAACAATTATGAAAAATAGATTATCCTTCGGAACCGTAGCAATATTAATGAGTATACTCAGTTCATGTTCTACAATTAGTGTCAGTAAAATAGACCCAGATGCTACCAAAATCAAACCCCCTCATCGCAATGGAGTTAGCTATTGTCTACCTAAAACGCGGTTCGAAATTCAAGTAACCATTGAAAAGACACAAACTGAACCTTCACTGTTTTTTAAAGCAGACAACAACAAGTTTAATGATGCTGTAACGAAAAAAACACCTTGGTTAGTGTATTACACGAAGTCCGACAGTACATTCAATATAACAGCTCTAAAACTGATCCCAGAAGTTGTACCAGATAGTACACAACTCTATTATGCTGCATTCAGAAGAAATAACGCGTTGTTTCTCAAACGAAAAGAAACGTTTACGCTATCTAATGGTCTATATTTAACAGAAGGCTCTATGTCTTTTGAAGATCGAACTGCGAATGTATTGATTGATTCTGGAATCAAACTAGCAAAAGCAGTGGCTGCTGCGCAAGCATTCAATAATCAAAACGACTCCATTTTGATGGTTGAACTCCATGCAATTTTAGACAGAATAGTAGTAATTCGAAAGATAAAGAAAGTTATTCTGGACGGAAAAGCGGAGGAGAAAATTTACAATTCGGAATTTTCTTTATTACTCACAAAATTAGAACAAGAAGAACAAGAATTAGTAGAACAAGTACGCGGAAAAAAACAAGTGAGCATTGAAAAGCATACGTTTCATGTTGATCCCAAAGTTGGTAGAAATGTCATGTTCTACTTTACACAATCTGATGGAATAAGTGATGATGATATTGACCAGCGAGCAGTATATTTTACTATCAGTCAGAATTCACTAAAACCTAGATTGGATTCATTACTCAATAAGAAGGAAAATCAGATAAAATCACGCAATCATGGTATTTACTACCGTATTCCATACACCACTGAACTAGTAGTCCGTTGGGATAAGAAAGACCTACTGCGTTCTGAGGTCACCATCCCACAACTCGGCAGTGTCGCATTTCTTCCATCTAAAGTATCGTTTTTCGCAAGTGAGATTTCTTACACCCTCGATGAAAAAACAGGGGCATTAATTACGTTCAAAGCAAATGGTGAGGGAATTAGTTTGGAGTCTACTAAAAAGATACTCGATGCTGCTTCTCAACTCTCGGAGGATAAAATCAAGCGACTTGAAAATGAGATCAAACTCAAAGAACTACAAGAAAAACTTGATAGTTTGAATGGGACGACTCGTTGATCGAATAAGTACACGATATATCACTAAATTCTAAAACACAAAAAAAGGATGTCTCACCCGTAGACATCCTCTTTCATTTCACCCCCCTCATTCTTTCGGCCCATCTGGTGGAAGCAGATTTTTGGGTTTATTCGATTTACCCTTGTGATCAACCACGATGCGAGCTGTAAGAGTTTTTGTTTGATGCTAATGCTCGGCACATTTTGAACTCACGCGCTAATCTATCAGTTGTTTTTTACAAATCGTTGAGTGTTTATTTCATTATTTAATTCGATTTGTAGAAAATAAACCCCATCAGCCTGATCTTGAAGATTCAGCAAATGATTTCCAGGTTCCATTTTTGCACTATATATAAGTTGACCAATAGCATTTACAACACGAACGGAACACGTTTCAGTTATCTCCATTGTTACTAATCCATTTCCAGGATTTGGGAAAACAGATACATCATTGGTTGATTTCATTTCGGTCGAAAGCGTTCCAGCTACATTAAATTGCAATATAAATACATTGCTTAACTCTACATGGTTATCTGGCGTGTTTTGTTGCGGATCAAATGCCACATTTCCATTGTACCAACCTGTTATATAAAGCAGCCCGTTTTCCTGAAGTTTCATACCTCTTGGTATTACATCACGATCTCCGATTGTCTGATAGGACCAAAGCAGATTTCCATCAGGGTCTGCTTTTCTTACAAACAGTTGCTCATTATTATTCGGTGTACTGACAACTACTTGCCCTGGCCCAGAATCAAGATCAATTGCTCCTTCAAATTGACAACTTAAGTAGGTGTTTCCTTCAGAATCTACTTCAAGATATCTGCCTACCTCAGAATCAATTGTTCCAAAAGCTTGAACCCATTGAAAAATACCATCCGTAGATAGTTTAAGTAGGTATATATCTGGAGTTGAAAAGCCCATTGCCGTCAGTATATGTGGTGTTTCCATAGGATTAAAATCCACCGATGAAGCAAATCCACCTGTGACATAAACATAATCATCGGGATCTGTAACGATTGAAACTGCATTGTCTATATCGATCCCGCCATAACCTTTTGCCCACATAAAATCTCCGTCAGTAGTCAATTTTTGAACGAAAAAATCAGGATCAGTTGAATTGGCAATTAGGTTCACTATATTCGATCCGGGATCCATATCAGGAGAGTCATTGAAAGATCCACATACAAAAATAGTACTATTTGCTCCTTCATCAATTGAAAGAACGACCGCTTGTCCATTTTCTCCAATTCGTTTTGACCACAAGGTGTTTCCTGCATAATTTATGCGCGATAAAATGGTGTTTAGTTGGCCATTTCCAGTAATGGTATCACGTGAAAAGAGTATGTCAGTATCTGTGCATTTCAATGCTGGATAGGATTCTGCACCAATGTCCCCAAATCGCTTTGCCCAATTAAATTGACCATCGGTATCTAATTGAAGTAGAAATAGATCTTTTGATCCAGCTGATGTCATAGGAAATGTTCCTGAACCTGGATCAAAATCACATGTTCCATAGAAATAGCCCGAGATAAGCAGGTGTCCATTCGTTGCGTATTCCAGTTTGCTGACATAAATCCCCGTACTCAATCTTAAGGCCCAACTAAAAGCTCCTTCCTGGGTAAGTTTTTGAAGGTAATAATTACCATTTCCATTAACAGGACTCATTTCAAATACACCAACTCCGGGATCAAAATCAACATTAGAATGGAAATCTCCACTCGAGTAGCTATTACTAGCAGCATCTGATGTGATAGCTTTTCCTTGTATTATATCAAACTCTTCACCAATACGCTGTTTCCAAGCAAATTCGGGTAATTGGGCGATTGCAGAACTGATCGAAATAGAAAAAATGAGGGTTGTGAATAACTGATTCATATAATTTAGAATGGACGTCAAGATAAAAGTTGTAATACAAAATTACAAAAGGTTACCCGATTAGCAATTTTTTCAATTCTAAGGAATGAAGATCCCGGAATAAATGAAAACGTGTGACGGAATGTTCTATTCAGTTCGATTATAAATTTCAGTATTTGTTGCAAACATTAGGAGATTCGTTTAATTTCAACCCTAACAGAAAAACGAATGTCATTGGGCACACTCTTCGAAGCAACTATGATCAAACATTGTATACTTATTTTAGCATCAATTACTTCATTGAATTGTTTTGGTCAACAGGATGATAAAAACAAGGTGTTTCTAAATGACACAATTAACGGTGATGTAATAACAAAACTGAGTGAATTGACTAGTGAATGCTTGTTCACAATTAAAATTTGCTTTGGAGAACATGATTGCAAAGGATTTCTACCAGAAATTGACACGTTACCATTTGACCTTTCAACAATTGATATTCGAGCAGAAATCCTAAAATCCAACAACGGTTTTTTTACAATAAACTACAAATACCGAGCATCAAAAGAGTTCATCACCGATACTTTTGAGATCCTTTGTTTGGATAATTTTAGTAGTATGGCCTTGCCGCAACACACAATTTCTGCTGAGATGTTGGACGATCCTTATTTGATTGGGTCATTCATGCCTGCTTCATCAGATGAAAGAGATGTGGTGTTTATCAAAGAATTGGAAGATCGGTTTCTATTGTATGAACGAATACCCGTCAAAAAATAAAAGATTCTTGAACATTAAACCTTCATCCACCAATTTTTCCATTTACTATTTCCGTATTTTTATACCTTAAGCTAGTAGTATATGTTGATAACCATAACCGACGAAACCTTTTCAGGTACCATTACCAACGAATTAAAAATCGAAATAACTGCCGATACAATCACCGTAAAAGAATTGATTGAGCAACGTGTAGTGCAAGAAGTTAATGCTTACAATCAACGCGTTGTTGCTAAATTTAATGGGCTTGTTCAACCAACTGATAAAGAAATGCAGTTGAACTCGGCTTCGTCTAAAGGCATCAAACCGATTGACGCTGAACAACAAGTGTATGTGGCTTTAGATGCGTTTCAAAAAAATGGTTTTTTTGTGTTGATCGATCATGAACAGGTAGATGAATTGGAAAGAAAGGTGTTACTTAAGCCTCATTCCAATGTCTCGTTTATCAAGTTGGTTCCTTTAGTTGGTGGATAATGAGCATACTAGATCCATTTAAACGGTTATTCAAAAAGGAAGCCAACGATTCGCAGGCATTCGAAGAACTGCTGGAATTGGCGTATAAAGAAACCCGTCAAAACACCAACTATTCTTACGAAATTGAAGTGTCTAAGATGCCTAAAACACTTGAAGTATTAAACACTTTTTCAGATGGAGAAAAAGTAGAAATGCTTATCTATTGTTTGTCGACCATCCCTAAAAAAGATCCCCATCAAAGAAGCTACTCGACTAAAGATGAGGAAGGCGAAAATGGCATGAAAGCCAATGTAAAACGCGCAATTTTTCGATTTTTCTTACGGAAAACCATTCTCTTTGATCAAGAAGCTTACCTCGAATTGGTGCAATTGATTCGTAAACGACACGACCTTTTATGGTATGGCACTACTTTTTTTGCATTTGGCCATTTGCTAAAACAACTGGAAAATCTATTGGTGGTAACACCCAATTCGGCTGATAAGGAACAGTTGATCAATAAAACCGAAAAGATCATACTGGATATCGATCGCTATGATCCGAAAGAACTCTTGAAAATCAACTTGAAGTTCACCAACCTTCGGAAAGAATGCGGTTTAATCGATTCCGACATTCAATTTTTCTTCGAACCAAACGACTCCTTTTCAAAAGAAGCAAATAAAGAACTCGTACAGTTAACCAATGCACAGCAAGTATTGTGGGCACAGCTGTTAGAACTCTGTCAAAAATCCAACGGTTCCAAACCAACCAAAAAATTTGAAACGGAATCGGTTAAGATCATCAACGAATTAGGGAAAGACCACTTTAAGCAAATGATTTACGCGTTTATCCAGAAGATCATTGCTGTACCAGATGGTAAACTGGTGAATAACACTATCTTTTACGATGCTGATCCAACCAAAACCTACATCAATAGCTTTAATGCAACTATTCTAAAAGGCCTCATCTGGTCCTGTGCTCAATTTCACGATGAGAAAACCTTGCAAACACTCTATGAACTTGCACTTCGATCGTATAAAAAAATTCCAGGAATTGGGCAAGAGGCAACATCTATGGGTAACGCCACTGTCTATACACTTTATAAATCGAAGGGCTTAACAGGAATTGGATTATTAACGCGACTTCGACTCAAAGTAAAACACAATTCTACCCTTGTTATCATTCAGAAATACCTCATGGCTGCTGCAGAAAGTAAAGGTGTTTCCATGTCTGAGATCGAGGATTTTGCAACCGATTCGTTTAAACTTGTTGATGGAAAACGCCTAGTGGAAATTGGTGATTACCAAGCGCTCATTCGCATCATTGGCATCGGTAAATGTGAATTGTTGTGGATCAAAGAAAATGGTACAGAACAAAAATCCGTTCCAGCCAACATCAAGTCTGATCATGCGGATAAGCTAAAAAAGATCAAATCCATTCAGAAACAAATTGAACAAACACTTTCGGCACAGAGAGATCGTCTGGATCGGTTATTTAGAATTGATCGGCTCATTTCCAAAGAGCATTTCGAAACGTATTTTATACAACATGGATTGTTGTCTTATTTGGGTAAACGACTCATTTGGACAGCGAAAAAAGGTCAAGAAGAACAAACCATTTATTGGCATGAAAATGCTTGGAGAACAATTGATCAGCAAGCTATAGATTACACCACATTCGATCAGTTTAAACTATGGCATCCCGCAAATGCTTCCACAACGGAAGTGCTTCAATGGCGACAGTTTTTCATGAAAAATGAAATTCAACAACCGATCAAACAAGCTTTCCGAGAAGTCTATATTTTAACTCCTGCTGAGGTCAATACACGCACGTATTCCAACCGAATGGCGGCGCACATCTTAAAACAACACCAATTTGTGAGTCTTGCCCGATCACGGAATTGGACGGTTGCTTTGCAAGGAAACTGGGATGGTGGCGATGCGGGGATTGCAAGCTTACTCATTCCTGAATTCAACCTACTCGCACAGTATTGGACAGAGGGAATTTACGATATGCAAAATGTGCATGACAACGGAGTTTTGCTCTATGTAACAACCGATCAAATTCGCTTCACAGACACCAGAACATTGGAGCCCATAGAACTCATCGACGTTCCTACAACAGTGTTTTCGGAAGTATTAAGAGACACGGATTTGTTTGTTGGTGTGGCTTCTATCGGTAATGATCCGAATTGGCAAGATACAGGTCAACAACCGGGAATGTCGACTTACTGGCAATCGTATTCATTTGGTGATTTGTCAGAAGTAGCCAAAAACAGGAAGGAATTGTTGGCGAATCTTTTACCGAAACTAAAAATTGCAGCCAAATGTAGTTTAACTGACAAGTTTTTGGTGGTAACAGGGAAACTCCGCACCTACAAAATTCATCTCGGAAGTACAAATATCCTGATGGAACCAAACGACCAATACCTGTGTATTGTTCAAGACAGAAGTGTGGTAAAAGAGAGCAAAGTGTTCATTCCGTTCGATGGCGATCAAGGTTTATCGGTCATTCTTTCAAAGGCTATCCTGTTAGCTAATGATGATACCATAACGGATCAAACCATTCTTACACAGATCAACCGATGAAAAGGTATGTCCAACAGATGGCACTGCCAGAAATTGGATCGATTGGTCAACAGCGATTGAGCAACGCGAAGATTTTGGTGATTGGTTGCGGTGGACTCGGTGTTCCGCTCATTACCTATTTAGCCGCTATGGGAATTGGCAACATCACGGTTGTTGATGACGACCAAGTAGAGGAAACCAACCTTCACCGCCAATTTAGTTATACACCCAACGATATTGGACAATTAAAAGTCGATGTACTGGCTTCACGGATCGCATTACAGAATCCCAATTGTACTATTACCGCCATTCAAGAACGGCTTACACACGACTCCGTTTTTTCAACCGCTTTTGATCTTATCTGCGATTGTTCCGATAATCGTGCAACACGCATTGCGGTAAATCACCGAGCCATTGAGTTAAAAATCCCCTTGGTCTATGCTGCCGTAACAGGCTGGACTGGTTATGTTACCATCTTAAATGGATTGGCTGGCATTCAACTAACCGATTTACACCCGACTCTTGAATCTACCGAACAAGCAGAAGCGTGCGCTATTTCAGGTGTCATTCCTTCCGTATGTGGAACAATTGCTTCCATCCAAGCTACCGAAACAGTCAAACTGCTGTTAGACATTCCTTCATCACTCGATGGGGAGGTTTATGCGTATAATGGGTTAAAGAATAAGGTGCTTTATTTGAGAGTGAGGAGGGGGGAGAAACACAGTTAAAATATACTACTTATTTCAAATGCCGTTGAATGGCCTGATTGAAAATTTTGCGTTCATTTTTTATTTGATCCACAATTCTAGGCTCCTCCATGATTTCCGCTGAACGTTTTACATAAGAGAAATAATTACTTTTGAAAGATTCTTTCTTCGTGCTTGTCTTTAAGCGATATTCACCTGTTTCCTTCAATTCATACCGTTTGTATTTCTTAATACTATACTCTTTATCGAGATCGATGTTGCGATATAATTTATACAATTGTCTTTTGAACAGAATGGTTTTAGAGAGAGACAGTAGTGTTAGACGTCGTCACTATCGTTTTAGAGAGGAGCAGAATCGTTTTAGAAAGGGACAGAATAGTTATAGAGACGGGCATTGTTGTTGGGATGACATAAAAGGGGGAGCGTTCAACGAACTGTGGGGAGTGATTGGGGAAGTTACAGGGGTTGGGGAGGAAGAGAGTTGTATAGTATGGTTTACCTTTTTGTTGGAGTGGATTTTCATCGAAGAAATGAATTGAGCGGATTGTTTATTCCAGTAAAAATCGACTTATAAACTATAAAGTAAATTGGAAAAGATAGACCTTCGGAAGAGAATGTTCTGATTTCGGAAAGTGAATTCCCTGAATCGGAAACGAAATTTTGAATACTGACACTCTAAGTTGAATTTGGTCCTACATAAAAATTAAATGTATATGGCTGAATACGAGGCAAACAAAATTATTCAACTTCTACAGTTCTGTTCTTGGAAGACTAAAACAGACCTCACGAACAAAGGACTTAGTGAGTTATGTGCTAAACTTGGAAATCTTCCAGATGGAAATGAGTTGATTCCGAATGAACGGTACCTTATTGACTTAATGAGTGATGCTACTATTGCATTAAAGGATGACAACATAATTACTCGGCGAAAATCGTATATCGATTTACTATTATATTTTGCTGGGTTTGATTTATGGAAGGATTGGGAAGCTGCACTCTTTGCTGCGCATGAGTATATTTCGATACAAGAACAAAAATTCCCTGAAGGTCTCCACAAGAAGCTTTGTATTTGCATTCCCAAGTCGATTGAGAAGCAATTATATTCCGTTCTCACAGGCATCAGAAAATTATCTGATTACCCCTTAGAATTAATTACATGCGAGGAAAAAATATTGCCTAGGCACTTAGAATTTGTTCTGACTCAATTACAGGATTTTCAATTCGTTATTTGGACTATCCCGCTTTCCTGGAAAAATGAATTAGAACAAAATGAGTCTTCTTGGGATGAAATAATGAATGTAGATCGCCTTATACCCATTTGGATTGATGAACAAAGCGTTTGGGATACGCAAACTCCTTTTATTCCTTGGTTAAAAAATCAACGTATTATTAGTGGACTTCCAGGTATACTTACTACTTTATTATACATTCAAGAAATCACTGAAAAATCGATTCCTAAAAAGGAACAATCAGCTAAAGAGGCTTTTCAATCAGCTATTTCACAGCAACAAAACTTTCATAATAGTAGAGGGGTATTCTTGCAAGGCAATATTCAGAATCAAACCAACACGATTATGGGGGATATCAATCAAACAATCAATAACAATCTCAAGGATTTATAGTCCAATATTCTATCATTATTCTGGTAAAATCAAGATTCTATGGAACAAAAAAACACAAGTGGTGGAGCAGCCCCCCAGTTTAATAATCAAAACAGTAATGTTGCAAATCAAATTGTTACACACCACAATTACTATGGTACAAAGGGACAAGTAGCAAATATTGATGGGGCAAGAATCATAAATCAAAATCTTAAAAATGTTATTGACAAAGTAAAAAGGGAAGCAGGAGCACCACTAACAGCAGTCATTGATTTCAGAAATGAACTCAATGAAAGAAAAGAAAGACCTATAGAACTGGTTCCAACTAAATATTTGCGTTTTCGAAAAAACAACGGTCGAATCATTGCTGATGTTGAAAGTTACGAAAGAGAACATAAAACCTGCATGGACGAAGAAAGCCCTGAAACACAAGAACTTCTAAGATCGTTTTTGTTAAATAATGATCGAGAGAGAAATGAGGAATTAAAACGTCTCTTATCACAAAAAGGACAACAACAACCTGCTATTGTAACTTGTGATGGTTTTTTGATTAATGGGAATCGTCGAAAAATGGCCATTGAAGAGCTTTTTAAGCAAAAAAGTCAAGATCAACAATTTGAAATGATGCGGGTGGTCGTCTTACCTGAAGATGTTACAGAGTTAGAAATCCAAAAGATAGAGAATCGCTATCAATTACAAAGTGAGGGTAAATCAGAATATCAAGGATTAAACAGAGCTATTAAATATAAAAGGAATATTGAAAACGGTTTTCCACTTGATGCACAATTACGTGATGACCCGAATTATCATGAGTTAACTCCAAAAGAATTTGAAAAAATCCTAAAGGAATTTGAAAAAAACTTTTTAAAACCACTAGAATGTGCAGACAGGTATTTGAAAACATTTCAAAGAGAAGGGATGTACACTACCATTTCTGAAAGCATTAATGATAGAGAAGGTCGTTGGCAGGCATTTGTTGATTATAGCAATTTTTATTCTGGAACTCTTTCAAATAAAGCAAAGCTTTCTCAATTAGTAATCAAGGAAAGTGAAATAGGAAAACTTGAGATTGCTGTTTTCAAAATTATACGAAAACGAAGTCTAAATACTAGATCATCTGAAAGTCCACTTGGAAAACTTCATGAAGTTATTCGAAAATTACCTAAGTATCTAAGCAATACTGATGCGACCATCCATCTGCTAAAAATAGCTCAAGTAGCGGACGATATCCCAGAAGATTCTAAATACAATAAAGAGGGAATAAAATGTACTGAGAGGGAAATAGACAATAAATGGGGGACACTCTACGAAAAAGAAATAATTGGGAACTTATTTCAGGCTCAGCGACATTTAAATAATCAAGAGAACAGAGACAAACCATTGGAGTTACTTGAAGATGCATTAAAGAAATTGAATCACAATAATTTGAAAATCGAGAATATGGGAGCAGAATATTACGATAAGGGAATGGAACTCACACAGCATATAAGTAAAAAAGCTGATGAAATCTATGAAACCATCGATCATGCTCGTTACAATTTCAAACGATTGGTTAAGAGAGGCAAATAGAATGAAAATAGAACTATTTCATAAAACAGTTTCCATTTCAGGCATTGATTGTTTTGAAAGATATCAATTGTTACAATTGGAATATTACGGATTTAAAGGAGAGGAATCCCATTTATACAAAACCTCTGAGACACCATTAAATGATGTATTTAAATTAGTTGCCTTTTTAGATGAAGAAAAGATATCATACGAATTGTCTGATTCACTATTTGAAATTGTAGATCAATTTCAACAAAAAAAACAGGCATTAAATACTGTCTTTGCACATGCAAAAGAAATAAAAGAGAAAGGGATCTTAGATAAATCATTTACTGAATTTCATCAATTCACCAAAACGTTAAAGAGAAAATTAAAACCGCACCAGTTAAAATCAGCATATCATTTTTATTCGTTAAAAAATGGAGCCAATTTTTCTGTTCCAGGAAGTGGTAAAACATCAACGGTTCTTGCGGTATATGAAAAGTATCGAGCGGAAGGTAATTGTAATCTTTTATTCATTGTTGGTCCTCCCTCATGTTTTCAACCTTGGAAAAATGAATTTTTCGAAACACTAGGTAGGACACCAGATTCCGTAATCTTGTCAGGTGGAAATAGATCATTTCGGAAAAGCGAGTACCATCGCTCAAAATTAGGTGCTTCAGAACTGTATTTGAGTACATTTCATACGGCGATGAATGACAACAAGGATATCATTCAATTTTTATCCCAAACAGGAATCAATGCTTTTCTGATTATCGATGAAGCACATTATATCAAACAATTGGGTGGAACATGGGCTAGTTCCCTTTTAGAGATCGGTAAACATGCCATTTATAGAGGAGTGCTTACAGGAACCCCTATTCCCAAGAGTTACAAAGATCTATTCAATCTTTTTGATTTTCTATGGGAAGGCGATTCTTCATTGACTCAAGAAGACAAGATACAGATTGAAGTCTGGGAAAAGAAAAAGAAAACCAACGAAATCAAAAACCTGTTGGAAGATAAAGTCAGTCCATTGTTTTACAGAGTAAGGAAAAAAGATTTGGGTCTAATGCCTGCACGATTTCATGACCCTATTCTTGTAAAAATGAATGTTACTGAACAACAAATTTACGACTACGTGAAGGCGAAAATTCTGGATTTAAACGAACAAGATTACTTCGTTAATGAACATGTACTAAGTAAACTATGGCGTGGAAGGATGATCCGAATGCGACAATCAATTTCATATCCTGGATTACTAACCTCTGCAGTTGATGAATACAGCGAACAGTTTATTGACGATACTGACCTGAAATACAAAATTGTGAACTACCATAAACTGGAAATTCCAGGAAAACTAGAAGCATTGACCAATCTAGTACTCACTATTCGTAAAAAAAATAAGAAAGTATTGATCTGGTCCAATTTTGTTGGCACATTAGAATTGATTAAACACCATTTTGATGCACTTGGATGTCGTGCTGAGCTAATCTATGGTAAAACCCCAGTCCGAAAAGATGATCAAACTAATGTAGGTGAAGAAAAAACAAGAGAAGATATTCGAGACGAGTTTCTTGATTTGGAGAGTGATTTGGATATTTTGGTTGCCAATCCAGCAGCATGTGCGGAATCTATTTCACTTCACAAAACTTGTTTTCATGCAATATATTATGATCTCTCTTATAACTGTGCTCAATATCTTCAGTCACTGGACCGTATACATCGTGTAGGAGGTTCAGAATTCAATGAAGCAAACTACTACTTTCTTCAGTACAAGAATTCGGTCGATCAGGATATCAAGCAGAACCTAGAAATTAAAGCACAACGAATGTATGACGTCATTGATCAGGATTACAGCATTTATGAACTTGATCTGAATGAGAATGATGAAGATGATGTCCTTGCCTATAAACGACTTTTTATTGAATAACCTTATGGAAGAAGTGATACGAATGAAACCACAAAAACAGCTAAAAAAAGTAAATGCTCCGTTTGGATACTTCGGTTCTAAAAACAAAATAGCAACACAGCTTTGCAAAGATCTACCACCACATAATTGTTGGGTAGAAGTGTTTTGTGGATCCGCCGCATTGACCTTACGAAAAAATCCAGCGCCAATTGAAATCATTAATGATCTCGATAATGAAATCATCAATGTTTTTCAGCAATTACGTACTAATTCTGTAGCATTAATTCAGTCGATAGAATTGACGCCTTATGCGGAACAGGAGCTGATTCATGCACGAATTTCGCAACCAAATTTATCTGATTTGGAACGAGCTAGAAGGTTTTTAGTGCAATCTATGATGTCTATCAACAGTGTGTTTGGTGCAGCTAGAAGTGGATTTTCTTATTCTGATTCCTATTGTAGAAACGGGCAGGAAGCTCGTGTCAGCAGATGGAATAATTTACCAGAACGGCTGAACTTAGTAGTAAAACGTCTTAAAAAAGTAAGAATTGAAAACAAGGATGCTTTGAAGGTGTTTAATCGATACCTTGATCGACCTGGTACTCTAGTCTATTTGGATCCACCCTATCTTGGAGATAGAACAAATGGCTACAATAAAGATGCGAATGACTTAGAGTTCCATCAAAAGATGCTTAAAATGGCCAACAATGCAACTTGTATGATCTTCATCAGTGGTTACGAAAATCCATTGTACACAGCGATGCTTCAGGAAAAAGATGGATGGGGTAAAAAGATGATAGTTACATCAACAAAAGGCTCGAACGGAAAGCCGTTCGAACGAACGGAAGTGGTGTGGATGAATAAACATTACTTGAATGCTTTAGACCAAAAAAGTGTACCCGTTAAATTGACACCACGCGAAAAAACAGATGGAAAATGCAATCCGGAGAGGAAGTGAAATGATCCTTCAATCAATGAAAGAATTTACAAGTCTGAAAACTACATATTTTATTTGTGCAATATAAGACATGAAAACGAATGTCATATTTATTTGGAGGTAAGTTTCACCTAATTTCTGAACACTTATTAAATTAACACTTTATTAGCTCTAGATCTTCACTGATATTGATAAATTAAAGGATAAGCTCTATTAACAAAAAAACGATTTGTAAACTGTCATACAAATTGCATGACCAATTACGGTTTACAGAAAATATAAACATCAGTATTCAATTCTCGACAACTTGCCATTAATGAAGAAATAAACCATAAAATCTGAGTAGTTTCATGTTGTTGAGTAAAACGAATACCATTTTTTAGTTTATTCAAATTCACCTCTAGAAGGGATTTAGAAATGAAATTTATGACCAAACAGACTTCTCTACTCGTATTTGGAGATCTTGAAACAGATTGAAACCTGGTTATTGCATCATGAGGGGTTGTTCCTTTTCTGATTCTCTTAATTGAAGTTGTGACCTTATCATTTCTATAATTGGTTCCCCAAATTTCTTTTTTTGAATCTAATTGAAAGTCCTGTGGATTTAGATTACCTAGATTTTTTTGTGCTTGCCCTACGACATCTTGAAAAGCAGAAGCTGAAAGAGTTGAGCTATCAAATTTGGAGTGATAGAAGGTAATTTTATTATTTGTAAGAGCAATATGATCAGCCCATTCCTTTGACAAATCATCGCAAATAATAAAATCAGCCGACGAAGAAAATGTATCTTCTACAAATCTAAATAATGAAAGTGCTGTGAACTCTACTTGATTAATACTGAAATTACCTTTTTCACTTGTAATTAGCTCTAGCTCTTTGAATGGTTTAAATATTTGAAGGAAAATATCAATATTTCCTAACAATTGATTGTCTCGGAATAATTTTTTGTTAGCATATACTAGATCAACGTTTTCAAAATTAATGATCTGTGCATTTTTAGAGTTAATATAATCTATTATGGAAATTTCGATTCCGTTTTCTTTTCGAATTATAACCGACTTAAGTTTAGGAGATCTTAGTGTGATCGATTTTTTGTTCAATTTGACTTCTAAATCTTTCGCTAATCCATTAATCAAACTAAATTTATTTTCAGAATGATTAACACTAATTAAACGTTCGAATGACGAAATGTGTTTCAATAAATCAATTCTTCTTTCAATAATACCATTTTCAGTAAAGATTCTGATAATAGTGTCAGAAATCAAATTGTCTTCAAAATCATCATATAATGAGTCAAAATTGATAAGCACTGATATTGGAATTAATTCATCTTTTATTAATTCATAGTCAACAG
This sequence comes from Fluviicola sp., assembly GCA_043721195.1. Taxonomy (GTDB): domain Bacteria; phylum Bacteroidota; class Bacteroidia; order Flavobacteriales_D; family Crocinitomicaceae; genus Fluviicola. The sequence goes on from JAYSRF010000282.1 coordinate 15,901, forward strand.
GTTCTGCAAATACAGATAAAAATGTTTTTTTTTCTTGATACGATGTAATTGCTGAAACAATGGATTTAGCCCAATCACAGAAATTTTGAATCCCATACTTTGGACCATATTTATTAACTCTTGATGAACCAAGTATAATTGATGTCTTTTCGTCTTGATTTTTTACACGAACAGAATTGAGAGCATAATTATTTGCTCCCAATGATGAGAAATTATCCCTTAAATCAACTGCTTCAATACTTTTCCCTCTAATGGATTTATCCGAAACATCTAAGTTTTTAAGTCCAAACTTTTCCAATTTTGTTTCATTATTAACAAATAAATTAGCCAAAATTTTATAATCAATTTTGTCAAACAATTCAAAAAAATCATGAGTTTTTGAAACATTTTTTTTATTCACAACAATGTAATCTTGAATTTCAACGATAAGTAAATATCCTAGTTTTACCTCAACCCATCCCTCAATAGGTTCATCTATGAATGATGGTCTCGAATTATATTTGAATACACAGATAGAATAATTTACAACTTCTCCTTTAATTGAAACCTTTTTTTTAATTTGATTCATGAGATAGTGTCCTATACGTACTGAAGAACATGATCTGAACACTTCTTCTATCTTTTTTTTCGAAATTACAATATTGTCTGAATTTCGAAAGAAATAAGCATTTTCATTAATGGAAATATTCTCAATCAATTCTACGTTAGTCATATCCAGTATTTTTTTGAACTAAATATCCCAACTTTCTGATTCAGCAACAAAACCTCCTTTCCCAAACCCCTCATTACCTTTCCGAATGAGGGGTTTTTCTTTCCGAATGCATCATAAAAACTTGTATAACCACTTCGCTAACTTGCTTGTAATGCCTTTTTGTTCACTCCGTTGCCAACGTTGTATGAGTCGCTCTAGATCAGCAGATGTATAGCGATTGACATTTAGAAATAACAACAAGGTATCTTTCAATAAGTACTTGTTTTCATTGGATGCAAACAGGAAGTAAAAAAAGATGCGAATGCGCAAAAACAAGTGTAAATTGATTTCAGCAGGTGGAGCAGGTTTCGCTGCTGGGGCAGTTTGTACTTGTTGCATTTCCCATATTAGCTGTTGCTGAATTGCTTGTTGGTGTTGGTCTAAGGCTCTACTTTCAAAACGATCATACGATTGTGCGATCTCTAAAAACACGAGGGTCGCAAACCTACGCATAGTGGAATCACTTTCCATCCATTGATACAAAACGGTTTCGATGGAAGTCAAAGGGCGCGCTTGTTGGTCCGTCCAAAGAGCATAAGTTGTATCATCCCTTTCGTACGTTTTGTCTGCTGTTTCAAGGCGTTGTTGACTATAAATCTTACCCCATTGTACCACGAGAAACAAACGCTGATTCTTCGTCAAAACACCTATTGTTTTAGCGGAAAAACGCGCAGCTAACTCAAAGTTGTAGGAGTGTATCTTTGCGAGTAAGTTCAATACATGTGACAACACCTCATTTCGTTTTTCTTGTTGCAAGAGCGGAATTAAAAAGTGTGTATATACCTTTTCATTGATGAACAATTCATTTTTTGAAAGATCAGCCTGTTCCAATACGTTCAGAATGATAATGAGTCGATTGTCACGTTGAGTTGGCTGCTGTCTTCTATTCAACCTCGAAGCATCTTCCATACAACCATCAAACCAGCGTTGCAACGCCCCAGATACTTGTTCCGGATAATCTTGAATAGCTAACAATAACCCTTTTACAATTGGTTCTCGCAGTGAGTCCTTGGGCATCAATGTTTCAAAAATCGTGTGCTGCAATTGTTGGGAATGGTGGTGAATGAATTGGGGAAGCGCTTGGTGAATACTTTTGCTCACATGTGAATAGGTTTCTTGCGCAAAATGAACCATTCCCTCTATTATTTTTTCGTGTAATTTGTTGGGTTGATCATAATAGGACGCGTGTCCCAAAGCAAGAACGGCAGTCGTTTTAATCAAATCGATTGCGTTGACGTTATCGGTAGTTGTATCGCGCGTATTGCGGTCGAATAATTCCTTGATCCGTTCTTCAATGTCTGTATCTTCTTGCCAGCTTTTAAGGGTTTTGAAAAACAGCTCTTCGTTCCCCGAAAGTCGCCATTGTGCCATTGCTTTCGCACAAATACTTTGTAAGTAGGCATTGCCTGATGCGGCAAGTTCTAGTAATTGATTTTCAACCAAATTGAATTCCAATGATCCCGTATCTCTTAACGTCTCTGTATATGATCGGCGAATCAATACACGTTTGGAAGGCGTTCCATACAATTCCCAATTGATACTTTTTCTAGAATAGGTATTATTCATGAACGTATAAAATGCTTGAAAGGCTGTTTTGAAGTGACGGCGGTATTCCGTTTTCCCTAACTCAAGTAATATGGACTTTATTAAAGGTGTTTTGCTTAAAATGTATTGTTGTTCTCCGCGTGTTTGAATCAAAAAAAAGGTGTCCAAGAAAGATAGGTGAAAATAATCAAGTGCCTTTAAAGACGGATCGCTTGTTTCCCAAAATGTCTCCGCCGTAATGTTATTTAAGGCTTCAAAGTACTGATCAATTAATAACCCATCAAATAAAGCGGCACTCAATGCAATGATTTTATTGCGATGCGTGAGTTGGTAGAACCATGATCGAACCATTTGTGCGTGACCATTACAAAGTGCTTCGATTAATTCAATCACTTTTCGATCACTTGGAAATTCTGGTAACCCGACATAATATTTTAAAAACAGGTTCACCTGATCTAAACTATTAAAACGATCAATGACTGATTGGACCGTCAAAGTTGCACTCAATAAGGTGTTTGTACTCGATGTCGATGAATTGTCGTCCATGAATACAGGAGGGTTTTTTTCCAGTTGAAGCAGAAAAAAATCGAGGAGTTGTTCTTCTGAATAATGCCTACCATCAGGAATATTGAACCAAAAATCACCTACCAATGTTCCTGCTTTTTTCCATGTTTCTAAACTGTGATTAACCGAAATAATGAAGACGCATGAATGATCTACAGCGTAATCCAACAATTTATCAAAGTTGTAATCAATTTTTTCTGGATGAAGATCTGTGAGTAAGACAACCTTTTGTTCACAGTGTTCTTTATTCAAGATGTCAAAAATGGAAGTTCGTGCATCTGAATGCTCATTTTCTTGTAATAATTCAACAATTTTAAATTCCTTGAACGGATTTTGTTGTATTATTTTAGAAGAAAGGTGTCGTGCAAGATCTGTTTTACTCAATACATTATCACCCGAGATGAAGACGATTCTTTTATCAGCAGTTTGTCTGAATAGTGTTTCGAAATAATTAGGCGGAAGGTATTCTTGATCTGAATCACCAAAATATACGCGTACCAATTGGGGTTTATCTGAATACAGGTGTTGATGGAAATCGCCCATTGCAAGGTTTTCTGCCTGAATGGAATCTGCAGAAATAACCGTGTTTTGACTTCCATTGTCTCGTGTTTGTGTTGTCATGATTCTTTGTTTTTATGATTGTGAATAGTTTGATGAATATCACCCATAGCTGTGTTTTCACTCGTGATTTGGATATCACCCAATAAAAAAGTACCTCGGCTATTTTGAAAATTCTGAATGCGACTTGCGGAAGGCTTTGACGAATCTTTCGTGGCTTCTGGATGGTGGTATTTTTTCACCACTTCTTGCACATAGAGTAGTGTGGTGAGCAATCCTGATAATCCGCCAATGGTTTGCTGGTGTTTGAGCCAGGGAATAAACGCTGGTTGTGTTCCCCACACATTCGATTCATTGATCCATATAGGGACAACACGTTTGGATTGTATGATTTCTTCCCAAGAAGGGTCTTTTAACAAAGGCAATTGTTCTTTCCAACTTACAGGTATCGCCCATAGAATGAACGGGAATTCGTTTAGTCGTTGAATAACAAATTGTAATTGAGTAGCAATCGCTTCCTCGTTACAACTAAGCAATTGAAGCGGATAGGCTGCACTGCGTCTCACAAACGTAAGATCAGGGAACAGTTGTTTTTCCAGTAGTATGGGCATGCAGATTGCTATTTCCATTTCTGAAAACGGGGTTAAATCCAATTCATTCCCATCAACAAATTCACTCGCACTGTAAAGGGCTGTTTCCCATTCTTTCCATGAGTTAAATTCAGCGAAAGCTAGCATCAGATCAATGAATTCGGGTTTTTTACCGATGAGGTTGTCCTTTTTTATTGCTGAATTTAACTCGCTGTGCAAATCAATGAAGTAGCGTTCATTTGGCGTTGATTTTGATCCCTCCGAAATTGAATCTATTTTCTCTGAGAGTGATTGAAATCCTTTTGAATCCATATCGCAACGTACTTTCCAGCAACAGAATTGCAGTAGTCGCATCAGTTTATCTGCTTCGTATTGAGCCATCTTACATCGTTTTATATACGACTCAAAGAGAACAGAAAGACAACCGTCGAGCAATTGTTTTTACCGAATCGGGTGGTTTAGTTTCCGAAACGTGGATTATCAACCCCGAATCCTACAATGGATTAAAGTAGCGATTGAAAGTGGGTTTGTGTGATTCAGAAATGCGTAGGTAAATCCCATCCATCATTTTCACTTCATTCCCACGTGTGCCTGTAATGTATTTAAGGTGAATGCAACAAGAACGACTAATGGGGACAATGTTACTAAAAGCTAATTTTTTCATCACTGTTCCCATTGGAGAAGCAAGCGTATATTTCGATCCATCATCAAAATGAATATCGCAATAACTACGGTCAGCTTGTAGGTAAACGATTCGTTCTGGATCAATGCGTTGTTTGATTCCATCTTTATCCGTAATCAATGGGATGCGTTCAGTAGAAAACCCTGCAGAAGGAACGACTGGTGTGAGATCGATTTCCAGGAGCGCATTTCTTAAATTCAACAGGTCTATGGGTTTCGCTAAATTTTTCAATGGTGCAGTACTTTTAGCCCGCAAAAAGGTGGATAGATCTTGAATACTCGTAAGGTAAATAAATGGAATTCCCATGTGGGCTAGTTCAACTGATAAATCAATCCCCGTCAACGTCCCTTTCAGCTCAATATCCAATAAGGCTAAATCTGGTTTTTCCAGTTCAACAGCTGCTAAAGCCGCTTCGTAGCTTTCAGCAACAGCTGTAACTTGGAAACTCAAGCGATCCAACTTATCCAACAGATCATCTGCTACCAATGGATCGTCTTCTACAACTAAGATTTTCATACCGAAACTTTCATACCTTTGAACTGCCCTAAAGTAATTGAAATTTAAACATGATTGGACGTTTCGCACTATTCACAATCACTGTCCTCCTAGATCTTTTCGTTTATGCGCAATCCGACTTTGAACAGTTGGTTGATCAAGGATATATGGAATTGCAAGATGGTCAGTTGCAAGAAGCAAAACGCGATTTGGAAATTGCCGTCACGCTTTTACCTAAGAAGAATCCTCCATTGGAGACTGCCATTCTACATAACAATCTAGGCGTTGTTTACTATCAGTTGGGGGAATTCAAACAAGGAATAGACCACTATACGCTTTCGTTGAATTATTATCGGAACCTGAAAAATGACACGCTCATTGCTGAATCATTGCTCAACTTAGGATTGGTGTATAAAGAAATCGGGGCTTATGACCGAGCTATGAAAGAATTGGTAAATGCAGCGCGAATCTTTGAACAGAAGGGCATCCTTAAAGAACTTGCATCCGCTTGGAACGCAATGGGAAATATTCAACGCGAATTGAGGAACTTCGACAAAGCACTTGAATACCACCGAAAAGCTTTGACTATTCGAAAACAACTAGACTATGAAAAAGGTATCGCAGATTCTTATCATAACATTGGTTCCGTTTATCTGGATGCGCACCAACCGAATAAAGCCGAATGGTACTTATTAGAAGCTTTGGAACGAAAACGCAATTTGGGAAATGAATGGAATACGCTTACTACCTTGACGTTACTTGGGCAGTTGTATTTGGATAAAAACCAGCCACAAAAAGCTTTTTCATACCTAAATGCTGCTTACAATATGCGTATAGAAGCGGGAAGCTCTGCTAAAATAGCATCTAGCTTGTATTACCTCGGCACGTTTTATTCTCAAACAGGTGATCGAACGAAAGCATTGGAATCGTTTCGTCAAGCAGAGAAATTAGCAACGGAATCAGGTGATTTTCAACTACTCGCGAATGCCCTTTCCAAGGAGATCAATCTGTTAGGAATGGGTAATAACCAACTACTCATTCGTAAATATAAAGAACTGACTTTCGTTCGGGAACAAGTGGTCGATGAGGAAAACCGCAAAGAAATAGCCCGATTAGAGATCAAATACGATGTCGAGAGAAAGGAACGGGAAATTCGTTTAAACAGAAAACAAGCCAAAATCAAAGCAGTAGAACTGGAAAATCAACGTTTGAGAAATCGGCAATTAGCAGGCTGGTTATCTGGAACAGTATTGGTTATGCTATTAGTGATGTTCGCATGGTATCTATTGCGTAAACGGAAAATACGAATTGAACAACAAAATGTGGAATTGGAGGTTCAAAAGCAAGAGATTATGAACTTGCACCACGAGTTGAGTCACCGCACTAAAAACTATTTTGGTATGCTTTCAGGAATTTTAAAATCGGATAAATCCAATGTACAGCATCCTGAAACAGCTAGGGTACTAGAAGAAAATATCCGTCGCTTAGATGCTATGTCGTTGGTACAGCACTACCTGTTGGATGATTCTACTCAACGAAACAAAGAAGTTCGTCTAGATTCCTATCTCAGCAACCTCATTGATTTGCTTTTACTCAATCTTTTACCGCACAATCATACCCTTAAATTGACCAAAGACCTTGAAGCATTATACCTAGATTATGATATTGCAATGCGGCTTGCCATTGTACTGAATGAATTGGTTTGCAATGCTATTGAACATGGTTTGGAAGAAATCAACAATCCTGAATTATTTGTATCAGTAAAACGACAACAGAAAACCATTCATTTGATTGTCAAAGATAATGGCGTAGGAATAGCCGATAAATCGATTAAAACAACGAATACAAAGGGACTAAGTCTCATTGGAAAACTGCTACAAAAGATCAATGGCTCTATTACATTCAAAAATGATCATGGTTGTATAGCGGAAGTAATCATCAAACACTAAAAATCCGGACGGAAAACCCGCCCGGACTCTTTCAAGAAACAAATTAATCAACCAAAATGGTAACTATCGTATTTGCGTATACACGAACCGTATCTGTTTCAAAAGGTGATCCTCCAGGAACCGTTACTCTGAAATAGTAGGTTCCAGCAGGAACTTGATGAACGAAATCACCCAAACTGTTGGTGTAAGATGCTACTACAGTACTTCGAGTGGCGTTAGAAACCGTTTCTACGTAAGCACTGTCAATAGGTGCAAACCCGTTCTTTTTCTTCACTTTACCTTGAATTACTGGGTCTTCATCATCTTCACCCGTTTTAACATTTGGGGATTCCTCTACAATTATTTCCGCTTTACGGAACCCGTTTGATTGTTCTTTTTTACAGGATACAGTAATCGCTCCCATTGCTACTAAGATCACTAAAGACGCGATCAAAAAACTATTGCTTTTCATGTTTTTTAAAATTTGAGTAAATGAATCGCCGCGTATGGCCGCAAAACAGCCTATCTACTGGCACAACTAAGTGGGAGAAAATGTGCCGACCTTCTCGTTGACTTTTCTCCCGTTAAGCGAGAGAAAGTCGGCACTTAGTTGAATTGATTCAGATCCGGAATCTGATAGTGCACTTGCTAACCGTTAGCTAATCGGCGAGCTTATCAACCCAACTGTTTGACAAAGTTGAGCAATAGTCATGGTTAGAAATTGGGAAGAAATAGAACTACCAACACCGATTTTCGGTATTTACACAAGTACTTAAAAAACAAATGATTGTGTCCTTATGTGATCGAAAATAAAATTGAAAAATTGTTTTTTTATTTAAAAAAAGACAAAAGATATTTGTGGCTTGAAACACAGAGGTTATCAAATGTAGCAACTAGGCTCTCACACTCCTTCTCACACTGAAAAGAGACGGGTAAGAAAGAAAAGAGCGAGGATTGAGGTAAAAAAGACATGCAACTTATCTTATTTCATGCCGATTGAGCCATTTGAACTTACAGCATAGAGGTGGGATTAATAAACGCGATGATCTTCCTCTTAAAGATCTTTTAAATGCTTTGCAATACGTTCTAATAAGTCTTCAAATGGCGGCTGACCTTGGTAGTACAATGCCGTGGTTGATACATACTGTTGCTTAAATTCGCTGCGAATCTTTGAATCAGACAATAAGAACGCCTCATTTTCAGCTATTGGAATTTCCAGGTCCAATGTTGGGAAGCGTTTCTCCTTGTGTGCATGATACTCGTCTGTACCGATAAAAGAAAGAACAGCTTCGTATTCAAGTAGACAGAAAACATCGTAGTACTGGCGCATAAAATTTGCACCCTTGGTTCCAGACTCCTGCGCTTTTCGAAATTTGGTCGAAATCGTCTGTAGTTTTTCTACAAACGTATAACCTGGGTGATAACACGGAATTGCGAAAGCCCTGTTGTCAATAATATCGACGTTTTCAGCCACGGCCTTGTCATATGCCCAAGAACTAATTGTCAGCAAATTATTTGGCGTTACATCATCAAATCCTGCTTCCAGCAAAATACCTTCTTTTAATCCTTCAATGGAATTTTCTGTACTTTCATAGTGTAAACGAATACCACCACTTCTATAGGATGCTTCATCATCAAAGAACTTATCACGTACAACTGATAAAATCCCTGGAATATTGATTTCGGAGGCAAGCCAGTCGTAAAAAACTTTTCTCTTTTCGATGGTTCCTGAATTTGTGTTTTTGGGATTTGGATTAATCTTCATATCCGATGGAGGCTCAATATGAATGTCAATATCTTCTGAAAATCGATGGATAATATTATATCCTTTTGATAAAGACGTACCACCTTTTAACTCAAATCTGAATCCTTGCTTTTTGAGTCCGTAAAGACAATGCATGATCCAGTAGTCTTTTTCAATGAGTGCTGGTTCAATGCCTTTTTCGTCAGCAACAATGTCGAGAAGGGCTTTGAAATCTTTATGATTATGCAGGTAATCAGACATGCTCCATGCTTAGGGAGTTCATCAAAGAATCCACTATTTTTTTGGTTTTGGCCGTCCCATATTTCTCAAGAGCAGAACCAAATTTGTCTGATTTCATTTCCATTATTTTTGAACCAACCTGACGCAAGACAACATCATGATCCTCAGCTAAACGATCTAAGTTGTTTACCAGATCCACCAATAAAAACTCAGGTGTGATTTTAGATGGAAAATGATGTTTCAGCTGAAAATCAAATGTTCTGTTCCCCAATTTTATTTCTCCATGTCTTTTACTATTGTAGACAATTTTTCGATTGTAAAGTTGAGTTGTTCCAAGTCCCAGACTGTTGTATGAATTTGGAGAAGTAACAAGAAAACGACCATTCTTCAAAAAGCTGCGGAGTAGTTTTTGTTCCTCTGGAGGGGTATTTCCGAAAACTGTCTTTTGAGGGTAATAATAAAGCCCTTGGGAAAGCTTTTCAAGTACTCCTTCCTTCACTAACTGCGCCAAATGTCGATCAACTGATGTCGACCATTTAGCTAGATCATCCCTACGATAGACACTTCCGCGCTTTAGATGCTTTTTCAACTCACTTACCTTGTTCATGATCCTATGAATGACTGTAATTCAAATATACGTAAATAGAATTAGTTTGCATGAATTTTAAATGAAATTTCATGCAATTGAAAAGTCTTTTAGAACCTATTCCCGAGGTGAAAACAATAGTGTTGGATCACTTGACTATCAAGTAATTCTCATAGAGTATATGCTTTGACTCGATTATAAATGACACTTGAGTGTTTGAAAATTCAGATTATATTTCTAATTTGCATCTTAGCTCGAAGTAAGGATTGTTTAACCATGCCCCATTTTTTGGACGCAACTTAATCCCACCATGAAGAAGTCTGCAACACTATATCATTCTTTAGTGTATTGCCTGAAAGTAGCAGTATTGCCTTTGCTATTTACGTTGGTAGCATGTTATTGTTTGGCAGGAGAGAAGACTTCAATAGTTCAAACCAAATATGATAAATTAGTTATTTATGCTTCCAGTCAAGAGGAATTAAACGCTAAAATAGTGGAGCACACTGACGCCACCAGCGCACATCTTATACTTGACCATAAGGTGAATTTTGAATTATCATCTGTAACAAAATTAAAGCAACTCACAACACTTACTATTGAATACCCCATTTATTCAGAAATAGGTGTTTCTGGAGATGGCGGTATGTTTAATGCTCCTTTGGATTTATCCTTTCTTAACAAGGTGCGTGAACTACGTTATTTAGTTATTGACTGGTCAGGGTTGGTCATGAACGAATCTGCAATCGGGAATCTCCCAAACCTGCTTTATGCCCGGATACCTTATGATGCATTTTCACCGTCACTTTTCAGTTTAAGTAACTTACAACAACTAGAATTACGTGATCATGGGATTTTCATTGTTTTAAAATCAAGTAACAAACTCGAATTGACACGATCTGGCTATGAAACTCAGTTCGATAATACCTCTAAATCATTTAAGAAATTTGATACACGTGTTCGAAAAAATGCGAAATCTCAAACCATTTGGCCTAATCAACTTTTGCAATTAAATGACTCAGGTGATACGATCTTATCAATAACTGGTATTCATAGCGACCAGTTCAAATGGGTGATGAAAAATTCAAAAACACAAGAAGTTATCAAAGGAAAAATGGTTTTGCATGAAATTCCTCAAATTGAACGAACTGTTTCCAATACTTTATTCTACCGCAGTGTTGAAATCAACCAGAATCACAAACGCATTGTTTGGACAGATAAGATCAAAGGAACAGACCTTGTGAACTATAAAGAAGAGAATTATACAATTAGCGGATTAAAAGATGGTTTGTTCCTTCAAAAATCAGGTAATAGGATTGTATTCGAAGAACATTACCAAAGTAGTGAACTCGTTTATCAATTTCCTTACACCGGCAAAATACCCTCTATTCCGCAACAAAACTATCTTGAAAATTTTTCGACTACTCCAAAAGAGGCTTTTTTTGAAAACGCCGAATTGGTGATACTCCGAACAAAACAACCTGAAAAAGCAGGAAATTTTTTGGTGATTACTGTTCCTTTGAATCGAAGTAAAATTGAGGGATTATTTACCGTACTAACTGATCAATCCGATACACTGTTGAGCGCAACCTATTCTGATGGTAAACTGAATGGTAGCTATTATTATTACAGTATGAGTGTAGATGATACAATAAAAGTTTATGGAAATTACCGCAACGGCAAACCTATCGGATTGAGAAAAGTGCTACGCAAGCATACATCAACTATTTCCAATTATGATGATGGATTTTTAACGAAGTTGATTCATATCAAAAATGAAAATAACCAGCTTATGCAAGAAGTGATCTGGGATGCCAAAAATAAATCCTACAAGGAAAAAATATGGGGCTCGGACGGTTTACTCGTTATTGAACGAGTCTTGGATGCCAATATGAAAGTGATCAATGAGAAAAAGTGAAAATGCCACTCCAACGCAAAAAAGGTTATCAAAATTGCATCGTAATGCGATCAATAAGCCTTAATAGGTAAAATAGAGAGATCGGTTAGAGGAATCAGATTCTGACAATCTGAACAATTTTACCCGTACCTGAAATCCTCAGGTAATAAGTGCCAGTTGCAAATGCTGAAAAATCGATTGTATAGTTATCGAGCCATTGCTCCCTAGATGTAAACAATTGTCTTCCCTCCACGTTGAACACTTCAACACCCTCAATGGGAGCAGAAGCTTCAATGGTTAATTTGTCTGTAACAGGATTCGGAAATACACTGACTAGGATGCTGATTGATTCCGGTAGTCCTACTTCGCTGGTAATATTAGTATTCTTTAGAATGGTACCGTTGTCACCGGTAACTACTGCGCTATTGGCGGAAAGCATACGGACATCATATAAATGTTCGGTTGTTCCTGAGGTTTGTTGGTACCATGTTGCGCCACCGTTATCGGTGTAAAAAATCGCGCCTAGCAGCCCAACAAGAACTCCGTGATCAGCGTCATAAAAGTGTACTCCCTGGAAATGTGAGCTTGTTCCAGTACTTTGTTGTTGCCAGTTTGCACCCCCGTCAGTTGTTTTAAAGATGCCACCACTTGTTCCAGCAACGTAACCGGTGAAAGCATCCACAAAGTGCATTTCTGTTAAGGAAATACCGAGCGGAGCGTTATAGATTACCGACCAGCTTGCTCCGCCATTTATGGTTCTTCTGATTTCACCTGATTGTACAGCAATAAAGCCAGTACTGGAACTGGTAAAGAAGATATCCGTCAACAAGGCGAATGTTCCTGAATTACCCACCTGAACAGTATTACCACTATTTGTAGTGTACCAGTAAACACCACCAGTTCCTACAAAATGTGCCGTTGTGGCACTAACCGCGGCAACAGCCCAAAGCGAATTACTAGTAGGTGGCGTTATAGATGTCCACGAAGTTCCACCATTGGTGGTCTTTGCCATAGACTGACTCACGATAGAAGCACCATAACCGTTCGTACTGGTTGTAAAACTGTAATCCCTAAATCCCTGATCGTTTGACATGACCCAAGTCGCTCCGCCATCTGATGTAACGAGTGTATTGATAAACCCGCCCGAGCACAAACCGTTTTGAGCATCTTTGAAATGAATGGCATCAAGTTTTTCACTAACGCCCGAATTGATTGGTTCCCATTGAGCAGTTAAAGAAAGGATGATTCCTGTAAAAAATGTTGTAAGGAAAAGTTGTTTCATGGTGATGGTTTAGCAAAACTTAAATATACATCGTTTTTATGGATCACTCTCTCACTCAATTCTCACATTGAAAAGAGAAGAGTACAAAGAAAAAGCGAGCATGAGAAGGAAATCTATTTTTTTGCTGCAGCATGTAATCAATATCAGCTTGCGTAAGACATTTATCAAGGTAATAATTGGTAGATTTAGTCCTACCAAAAAGATATCTTCACATTATAAAAAACCCACATGTGTAACCGCTCTAAATTCCCCTCTTGGCTTACCATTCCCATCATTATCCTGCTTTTGATCGCAATCGTTTCATTGTTCCTTCCATTCCAAAACGCATATATCCCCAACGGAAATGGAGAAAACAGTCCAAACATGGGTTATGATAAAATCATCTCTTATGGCTATGAATGGTTGTTACCATGGATACAATTGTCGGTTATCTTTCTGTTGACAGCACTCCAACTATTGGATAGAAAACCAAGAGTTATACTGACCCCAATAATTACTTTCGGCGCTTTTGTAGTAGTAGGACTTTTATATGCTTCACATAGAGTGTCCTGTTGTGAACCGTTTATCCCTGAGTTTAAAATTGGCTTTAGCATCCTAAATTGGAGTTCAATTTGCTTGGTCGTGTATTTAAACTTATTCGCTTGGAGAAAGTAATGAACAGACGTGGGCATTGAGGTAGAAAGAAAAATACTACTTTCGTTGAAAAAATGCGAACCATAAAATCGGTAAATATATTCATACTTCTTTCCTTTCTATTTGGTACACCTGAATTATTTGCACAAGAGCTTTCAGCTAAATGGTCTGAAACGATCGAGTTGAATTCCAAAGAACTGTTCTTCAATAAAATAATTGGCGAAAGCAGCACTAATTTGTACCTGCTTTATAGCGATAAATTCTACGTTTCTTCTGAACCTGATAAAAAAACGAAGCTTGTTGCATTTGACAGAAATAATTTTCATAAAGTGTCAACCTTGTACCTGAAAGGATTTTCCGAAAATAATGATGCGCATATCGAACTTGAATTCCACACTTGTGTTGTCAAAAATAATCAGGTAATGATTTTCTGGTCTAAAAACTCCACTACATCTGAAGAATTATACCTAGAAGTATTTGATCCAAATCTTATACAAGTTCAGCCTATTCGGAAAATATATGTCAACGAACATGCGTATGACTTAAAAAGAATCATTACTGCGAAAAATAAATCCACTATTGTAATCTCTTTCAACGAGAAAAGAAATGAAGACCTTTTGATTGGAAGTGAAATTCCAGTGTCGAACAATTATATCCGCTTCGAATATGCGCTGCTGAATAACGATTGGACCGTATCTCCACTTCAAACAGTTTTACTACCTGTTCAAATGAGAGATAAATCGTATGGAATGTGCTCAACCTATGAGTATATTGAAAACGGAGATGTATTAATTCGTAACACCTATACCGCAGAGAAAGGCAAAGGGGTGACGGACAACGTAGGTGAAGGGAAAATTCTACTTTCAGATATGAATCCCTACCATACTATTTCTTACCTGAAAGTTAAAACAAATGAGATTTCAACAATCGAGCTACCAGTACCTAGTATTTCCTACAACGACCCTTTACTTAAAAGTGTTATTGTAGACAATGAGTTAAGAACTTACGGATTGTATTATACTGATAAAGGAGAATTAACAGGACTTTTTTGTGGCAGATTCACTCTCGAAAATTTATCAGCAACGAAGGAATATATAAAGTTCGATCAGCCTACATTGGATTCACTTGGAAATAGAAACTTATTGAAAGACGTATTAGTAGAGAACGACCGATTAGTGTTTTTCATTGCCTCCTATTATCCTACTAACGTTGGACCAAGTATAACTGGAGTTCGAATTCTTGGCTATGATCTCAGCCATGAATTACAATGGTCAAATAAAACGCTAACACTAGATAATCAATCATCGTTTAACGTGTTAACTGGATCTGATGAAGTATTAGTTTTTTTCGGCAAAAACAAGCGGGATGAATCCAAAAAAATTCAACGGATTTTGTTAGGTGCAAATATCATAGGATATTTCAGGATTAATATCACTACAGGCGAACTCATTGAAAAACAGGAAATCGAATTAGACAGACAAGTAAATCTTTATTTGATGAAACTCTTGGAACATCGTTTGTGTGTTACAGAATTGGATCGATCTATTAGCGGGGAAATAAAAGCTGGAAGTTTGGGAGTTATTTCCTTTGAGTAGAACGGAATAAATAGGACTAACCTACATTTCTCTATTAAGAAAGAAATAGATTTCGACCTAGGATAAAGGCTCGTTATTGATGGTAGAACATGCTCTCTCACGCTCAATTCTCACGTTGAAAAGAGTGAGTTAGAGCTTGAGGCTTGAGTGAATTAACCCAAATTTATGCATGATTTTTTCCAAGTCCACAGGTTTATGCACTGATCCAAAGTTTAAACAATAAAAAAAGGAACTCATTTCTGAATTCCTTTTACTTGTAGCGAGGACACGACTCGAACGTGCGACCTTCGGGTTATGAGCCCGACGAGCTACCAACTGCTCCACCTCGCACTCTATTCATTAAAACAATTAATGCTTAAATGCGGTGCAAAGATACTCCCTTTTTATGGAAAAGCAAGCTTCTAGGTAAAAAATAATGTATTCGCCCTTTTTGTAGCCGATTTGGGTTCAGTTTATTTTTTATTCTTTTCAACGAAATAGTGCAAAAAGAATGTCGCTTTCCCCCTGAAAGTTTATACCTTCGCTGTGCTAGAAAAAATGGCTGAACGCTAACAAATAAAGGAGTTCTTAACGACTTTTTACTTGCTTAATATCTTCGCAAATGCAACTGGATGGACTGATATTAATTGTTGAAGATGAGCTGCTTATTGCAGAACACATTTCAAGAGTTTTAACAAATGCTGGCTATTCTTCCACCTGTTGTGTTACCAATGTTGAAGACGCCATTTCCATCATTGAAACCGAACAACCTCAAATGGTATTAACCGATATCATGCTGTTGGGGACACAAACGGGAATAGATTTAGGAAATTTATTGCACCAAAAGTACCAGATTCCATTCGTCTATATCACCTCTCACTCCAGTAGTGACATGATCACGCAAGCGAAATTCACCCATCCGAATGCGTATTTGGTGAAGCCATTTAAACGAGAAGATTTGCTGGTGGCGATCGAACTGGCGTTGTTCAACTCAAGTACCGAAGCTAGACAATCATCTCACTACTTAATGGTGAAAGATGGGCGCGCAACGGCTCAAATTCCGTATGGCGAAATTTTGTGGCTTGAGGCTGAAGGAAATTACACACTCTTAAACACCGAAACACAAAAGAAACGACTGCTCCGATTTATGATCACTGATTTACATCAACAGTTACCAGAAAACGATTTTATTCGAATTCACCGATCATTTGTGGTGAACAGAACGAAAATAACGGAGTTTGCTTCGGCCTACGTCGTAATCAATAACGTCAAATTACCAGTGGGTAGAACCTATAAGGAAAGTCTGATGGGACTTATAAAATAACGAACCAAAGGAGTGGAATTTGGAAGAGTGTATACAAAATCAAGTAGTTCATACCATTCTTTTGTACAACTGAATAAAAAGTTGTTGCTTGCACCCCAATTCAAACACATTATACGCTTTTATAGTAGAAATAGCATGAACAAACAATCAATTTCTTCCTTTCTTCTTTCTTTTTTGATTGTTGTCATCTCCTATACATGCTTTGGACAAAATGCCCAACAACAGCAACTCATCAACCGATTAAAAACGGCAAAATTAGACAGCAATCGCGTGAACTTGCTGAATAAATTGAATACAACTTTTGTTGACGAAGGTGATGTTGCCAATTCGCTCAAATACGGATGGAAGGCATTGGCTTTAGCACAAAAAATTAAGGATCAAACTGGAATTGTCATCTCCTACTCCAACCTTGGTTATACCTACGGATACGATGGAAGGTATGATGAATCGTTAAAAATGTACTATCGTTCGCTGGAATACAGCCGAAAATACGGACAAGAACTGGAGGCCATTAATGCGTTTGTGAACATTGGAACAATCTACGACTCCAAGGGAGACTATAAGAATTCGTTGCGGTACTACTTTTACGCGCTCAACTACGGGAAACGCACCAAAGACACTGATTTGCTCGCTGATGTTTATCAAAATTTGGGAGTCACTTATTATGCACTTGGGAATCTTCCTGAATCGCTGAAAATGCATTTCGAGTCGTTGAGAAACTACGAAAAGCTCCATGACGACAGTGGAAAAGTAGATGAATACAATTCGATTGGTAACGTTTATGCTGATCAAGGCAAGGATGCGTTGGCAATCAACATGTACAAAAAATCCTTACAACTTGCGTTGCGTTTGCAAGACAAAAATGGTATTGGAAATGCGTATGTAAATCTGGGAATCGTTTACAAGGATCAAGAAAAGTATCAAAACGCATTAGAAATGTACGATAAAGCAATTCGTATTTATTCATCGATCGATGATAGACAAGGATTGGCAATTGTCTACAACGACCTGGCAAAATTGTATTTCAATAGTGGCAACTACCAACAAGCAATTGCGAATTGTGAAATCGCATTGAAAAATAGTGAGTCTGTTAATGCTGTGAGCGAAACTACGAATGCTTATTTAACCATGTCCAAGGTTTACATCAAACTGGGAGCGTTGAAAAAAGCAAAAGCGTTGATCGAATTATCGCTTCGTCAAAGTTTAGCCATTGGAGAGAAACAAAACATCAAAGACACATACTGGGTTTTTGTACAATTGGATAGCGCCTCGAATGATTTTAAATCAGCTTTCAAGCATCAAAAACTATGGTTGGCATACAGAGATAGCATTCATAATAAGGAAGCGGAAGAAAAGAGTTACCAAACGGTACTGCAATATACCTTTGATAAAAAGGCCAGTTTGGAAAAAGCCAAAAATGATAAGGCCATTTCCAAATTGAATCAGCAAAACAAGTTGAGTAGTCAGCAAAAAACATATTTGATGATTATTCTGATCGTTTTTGCACTATCGGGAATTGTTGTTTGGTACTTTGCTCGACGATCCATCAATAACCGAAAAAAACTAGCGACTTTCCTTGCAAATGAAAATCAACACAAAGAAATGTTGCTGCAAGAAGTGCATCATCGGGTCAATAATAGCCTACAGATGATTTCTTCGCTATTGGCCATTCAAGCAGATTCTACAACGAACGACGAGATTCGTGACTACCTGTTGAAGAGTGAAAACCGCATTCAATCCATGTCCGTAATGCACCAATTATTGCATTTAGGTGATTCGAAATTGGAGGTCAATATGCAAGATTATTTCAACGGTGTGCTTGATTTTTACGCGACATTGTTGGAATCGAGACCCAAGGTGAAGTTGAATGTCTCTGTTCCTCTCGTTACTTTTCACACCAAGTTAGCCATGCCTTTGGCAATCATCCTCAATGAATTGATTACAAATTCGTTGAAATACGCCTTCCCAACGAATGAAGGTGAACTCGTTGTCTCACTGGCATCCGATGCCGATTCGAGGAGTTGGATTTTTAGCGTAAAAGACAATGGAATAGGTTTGCAACTTAAAAAAGAACCCATCGCTCAATCCAGCCTTGGTCTCACGTTGGTTCAATTGATGGTCAAACAAATCGGTGGCACCTTGACCATTCACAGTGATCAGCAAATGGAGGTCATCATCCAATTTACGGAAAAAGGATAATCGCAATCCTATCATCATTCTCTCCGTTGTCGCCACGGACAGTTTCTCGTTCTGAAAAAAACGGTTCCTAAAAGAATAAAAATTAGAGCGAGAATGAAGACCAATTAGAAGTTCGTGTACACCACTTGGTCGTTCATACCATATTTTTTTTCGTGGATCAACCTTTCTATACTTTCGCAACAAATTATGATTTACAGAAGTTTCATGAAAAAAATTGCCTTTTTATTCGCACTCGCGCTGAGCCATCAACTAGCTGCTCAAAACAATTTTCAAAAGATCGGACCCCCGCTTCCGGCTATCCAAGTCATTGATGAACTGGAAGGGTTGAGCGGAAGTGCTCATGCATCAGCAGATGTCGATAATGATGGAGATGCCGATTTACTCATAGCTGGTCAAAATCCCCAGGGTGCTCTGAAATGCAACTTGTATTTAAACAACGGTTCGGGTGCATTTCAGCTAAATCCTGCTACTCCATTTGTTGGTGTCTTTGACGGATCAATTGTCTTTTTAGATGTAGAAGATGATGGTGACCAAGATGCAATCGTTACTGGACAAGATTTTTCCTCGTATACGGCAAAATTATACATCAATGACGGTTCAGGAGTATTCACGCTTGCAATCACTCCTTTTGTAGGTGTAGGATACAGCTCCTTGTCTGTAGTTGATGTCGATGGTGATACCGATACGGATGTACTGATCTGCGGACAAGCAAATAGTGGTGTAAAAGCCAATTTGTATACCAATGACGGATTCGGAAATTTCACTTTTGATGCGGTTGCAAGTACTACGTTTACTGGGATTTACCTTGGTACGTCAGAATTTGGCGATGTTGATGGAGACGGTGATCCAGATGTAGTACTGATGGGTTATGGTGATTCTGGTACTTTTTCAGGAATGTACCTCAACGACGGAAATGGGGTTTTCACCGTTACTGCAAGTAGCTTTCCTCCATTAAATGGTTCAGACATTGCTTTTTCTGATATCGATGGTGATACCGATATGGATATCGTGATGGCAGGTAACGATCCCATGACTGGTGGAACGACTAAATTGTATATCAATGACGGAGCAGGTGCATTTACACTAGATGCTACGAGTGTTTTTTCTGATTTCGGGAGTGCATGGCTTGGTTTCAATGATGTGGACACCGACGGTGACGAAGACCTTGTGATCAGTGGTAGCGTACCAGGATTAGGAAGTAGTACCTACTTGTATTCCAATGATGGAAATGGTTTGTTTACTCAAGTTGCTGGAACGCCATTCACTGGTGTTTATAACGGTTGTATTTCGTTTGATGACATAGATGGCGATGCAGATGACGACTTGGTAGTTACTGGTTCTTCAACAGCAAAATTGTATCAAAATGATGGAAACGGAGTCTTTTCCGCAATCACCACATCTCCGTTTATCGGACTTAGTTACGGTGCTGTAGAATTGGCAGATGTTGACAACGACGGTGATTTGGATGCGTTTATGAACGGTCAAGGGTCATCTGGTTTCTTTTCGTATTTATACCTCAACGACGGTAATGGTGGTTATACGATCGATCCGTTGAATACCTTCCCAGGTGTTGCCAATGCAGCTGCCGATTTTGCCGATATTGACAACGACGGCGATGTCGATTTGATGATTTCAGGCTACAGTACGAATGGTCAGTTGGTAAAGTTGTTTACGAATGATGGAACTGGATTATTTACCGAAGTTCCCAATACACCATTCCCAGCTGTTTCTTCAGGAGCAATCCAATTTAACGATGTTGACAATGATGGAGACCAAGACGTATTTATTAGCGGTTTTACCATTTTCGTTGGAAATGTAGGACAGCTTTGGCTAAACGATGGTTCAGGGGCATTTACCTTATCTGCATCCAATTCGTTTGAAGGTTCCAACAACGGAAATATTGCTTTCGCCGATATCGATGGCGATAATGACGATGACTTGTTGTATACGGGTTATGGTGACATTGGCAGAGTTGCGCATTTGTATACCAATAACGGATTGGGTGTGTTTACATTAGTTGCTTCCCCTTTTCCAGGTGTGCAACAAGGTGCAATTGCCTTTGCTGATATTGACAACGACCAAGATCTAGATTTAGCCATTGCAGGTGAAGTCGCCCCATCAACTTATGCTTCAGAATTGTATGAAAATGATGGAACCGGAACTTTTACACTTGTTTCTGGTACACCGTTCGAACCGACCATTGCAAGTGGACTTGTCTTTGCAGATATCGATAACGATTTAGACCCCGATTTGTTGACCATCGGATACAGCAATACCAGTGGATCTTTAGGCAAAATGTACGCCAATGATGGATCAGGAATATTCACACTCATCACGGGAACACCTTTTGTAGGAGCTTCTTATGGAATGGCTGCCTTTGGAGATGTTGATGGCGACATCGATCAAGATGTCATTATTTGTGGAAATGATGGCGTAACTGGACTTCAATCGAATGTTTACAGAAACAACAACTGCCAACAATCGAATGTTATTTTTGAAGTATCTGCATGTGGCCCATATACTTGGATCGATGGAAACGTTTATACGCAAAACACTACTACTGCTACAATGCATTATTCAATGTCAAACAGTGCAGGTTGCGATTCGGTAGCTATTCTACATCTTACAATTGGTGATGCACAAGGCGTGCCTACGATGGCTACACTTGCAAACGCTACAGCCGAATGTGAATTAGCCAGTCTTACAGCTCCAACGGCAACAATGAACTGTTCGGGATTAACAAGTGGTACAACGAATCAAGTATTCCCAATCACTTCTCAGGATACGACTGAAATTGTGTGGACTTATACCAGTCCGAACGGATTTGCATTTACACAAACACAATTGGTTATTATCCAAGATGTTTCCGCACCAATCACTATGGAAAGTTTACCAACAATTACCAGTACTTGTCCGGTTTATTCTGTGGATGTTATCCCAACAGCAATGGATAATTGTGAAGGTGTGATCACTGGTACCACATTGGACTTGCCTGTAACGAATCCAGGTTCAACGATCATTACTTGGACGTTCACGGATTCTAAAGGAAACAGCTCAATCCAAACACAAGAAATTGTGTATACGCCTATGAGCAATGGAGTTACTTTCGATGGAGTTACGTTGACGGCTACTGAATCAAACACAACGTATCAATGGTTTGATTGTGATTCGGAGAATGATATTCCAGGTGCTACAAGCCAAACGTATGTTCCTACAACTAACGGAAATTACGGTGTGAGTATCGACAATGGTTTTTGTTCTGTTTCTTCTGATTGTTTTTTAATCGCTGATCTTGCAGTCAACGAATTTCAAGCGAATGTGATTAGCATTTATCCAAATCCTTCAACAGGTATCCTTTACATGGAAACTGCTAACGCGCTTTCAATTGTTATTACGAATGCAGCTGGTCAATTGATTCATACAGAAGCATTACAAGCTGGAAAAACAGTGTTGGAACTTAAAGGAGTTGAAAGTGGAGTTTACTTCGCGATTGCTACAGACAGCAACGGAATGCGATCTACACAAAAGATCACCATTACGAAATAACGCATAATAACTACTACTGCATAAAGGAAGACCGTCGGAAACCCCGGCGGTTTTTTTGTGTACGGTTTTTCGCAACACGACTACACCAAGTATTACTAAACCGTTTTACTAAATAATTAGTACAACATACATTTGTCCTATAAACTTTTAAAACAAATAATCATGACACAAAAACCTTCATTTGCCTTTATAGCTGCTAGCTGGGTAGCTTTTGGAACAGGAATCGTTGGATACTTCGCAGGATTGTTCCGCAGTGAACTTTACTTAAGTGAAAAAGGATACTATTTCACTGTGATAATGTTCGGGTTGTTCTCTGTGATTTCCGTACAAAAAAGTGTTCGAGATCGATTAGAAGGTGTTCAAGTAACCGATCTCTATTATGGGATAAGTTGGTTTTGCACTGTACTTTCTATTGTATTACTGGTTGTAGGATTGTGGAATGCCCAAATGTGGGGAAGCGAAAAAGGATTCTATGCCTTCTCATTTATCCTTGCATTATTTGGAGTAATTGCGATCCAAAAAAACACACGAGATAGCCTTGCTGCCGAAAAACAGATTAAAGAATAATACCTACCACCAAATAGAGGGGCTCAGGAAGAAATTTCTGGGCTTTTTTCTTTCATCCTAAAAGAAATAGGAATACGGTTAATCGCAACACATCAACTCCAAGTATTGATTACCGAAACACCAACACCATTAAGGTTCTGTAAGTTCGCTTAAACTAAAAAACATTTATCATGAGAATAAGTATCCTAGTAATCATAACCTGCTGCATTCAATTAACATCCATCGCCCAAAATAAAGACGAAGAATGGGATGATTATTTTATGCCTGGCGTTGGTTATAAAGTCTATACCCCAAAAAGGATGGATAGTTTAGGCACCTACCAAGGAGTTTCAACCGAATTTGTGATCTACGCACGCGCTCGAAAAGGGGTTTCTTGGAAATCAGGTCCTTCTAGAGTAAAGACATATGGCAATTTAAGTATTCTAAAAAGTGATGCAAATAACGCTCGAGATATCTTTAATGTAAACATTGGTCTCAATCTTTCGTTCGAAGCTGTGGCAAAACGAAAATTTGGAATTCCCTATTTCGGATTGGAATTGGGTGGATTGTTTCAACGCGATTTTTCTTCTTTGCAATTTACACCTGTAGTAGGAATACAACTTTTATCAACTCGATTTCTAATTTGGACAGCACAAGCAGGCTACAATTATACGCTCAAGTACTTTGATCAATACTCTGGAATGCAGTATTCTAGCACTGTTAACCTGCTTTTATGGAATAATTAGCAAGAACAACCTCCCACCTATTTTCAGTTTTTGAGGCATTTTGATACAAGAACGATTGCAACTTATAACGTAGATTGGCTTTTCAACATCTGTAACTACACAATTAAACGTTATCTTTGCGCTAAAATTCAACAATTATGTCTCACAAATCTGCTTTCGTTAACATCGTCGGTAGCCCAAATGTAGGGAAATCAACGCTCATGAACGGATTGGTGGGCGAAAAATTGTCCATCGTTACTTCGAAAGCACAAACAACGCGTCACCGAATCCATGGTTTGGTAAACAGTGACGATCATCAAATTGTATTTTCGGATACGCCAGGTGTTGTCAATGCAGCCTATAAACTGCACGAAGCAATGATGAGTTATGTGGAAGCTTCTTTCAAAGATGCCGATATTTTGCTGTTCATCACGGACATGCATGAATCGGAAATGAACCACAAAGAAACCTTGGAACGCATTGTAAAACTGAAAATTCCCGTTTTGCTGATCATCAATAAAATTGATTTGGCGGATCAAGATAAAGTGGTTGCTCGTCGTCAATACTGGCAAGAAAAAGTTCCAAATGCGGAAATTATTCCTGTTTCAGCTTTGCACAAATTCAACATCGATCGTATTTGGGATCGTATTTTAGAATTAGCTCCTGAAGGTCCTGCTTATTTTGATAAAGAAGAACTTTCTGATAGACCTATTCGCTTTTTCGTTGCAGAAATGATTCGTGAAAAGATTTTCATGCACTGCGATAAAGAAGTTCCTTACGCTTGTCAAGTAGAAATTGAATCGTACGAAGAAGCTGAAAACATCATCCACATTCGAGCCTTGATTATCGTAGAACGCGATTCGCAAAAAGGAATTTTGATTGGTAAAGGTGGTGAAATGTTGAAACGCCTCGGACGAGAATCGCGCTTAGATATGGAAGCATTCTTGGACAAAAAAGTCTTCTTAGAAACCTTTGTAAAGGTGGATAAAGACTGGAGAGCGAGTGAACAAAAATTAAAGAAATACGGATATTAAACACAAATTGAAAATGTGAAATGTAAAATTGAAAATGGGGTTGTTTTTTCAATTTTCAATTCTACATTTTCAATTAAAACGTAGTGCTGTGAAGCACGTCAACTAAAGTAAAATGGGAAATATTATTGCCATCGTCGGGCGACCAAATGTAGGTAAATCTACCTTGTTTAATCGATTGACAGAATCCAATCGAGCGATTGTAAAAGAAATTAGTGGTGTAACACGTGATCGTATTTACGGTCGTGGTGAATGGAACGGAATTCCGTTTTCTGTCATTGATACGGGTGGATATGTTCACGGATCGGATGACATCTTTGAGGCTGAAATTCGCAAACAAGTAGAAATTGCAATCGATGAAGCCAACGTCATTTTGTTCATGGTAGATGTCATGACAGGGATTGTTGATCTGGATGAAACAGTTGCGAATATGCTTCGGAAATCCAAAAAGAAAGTACTGGTCATTGGAAATAAAGTAGACAATACCGAACGTGTTGGGTTATCAAGCGAATTCTGGTCATTTGGATTAGGAGAAGTATTTGATGTTTCAGCTGTAAATGGTTCAGGCACCGGAGAAATATTGGATGAAGTAGTAAAATACTTTGATAAAGAAGATCCACGTGGAGAAGAAGAAGCTGACTTGCCTCGTATCGCTGTTGTTGGAAAACCAAACGTCGGAAAATCATCGTTCATCAATGCCTTAACTGGTGAGGAACGCAATATTGTCACTGAAATTTCAGGAACAACACGTGATTCCATCAATACACGTTACAATGCCTTTGGATTTGATTTCATGCTCATTGACACGGCAGGAATTCGTAAAAAAGCGAAGGTAACGGAAGATATAGAGTTTTACTCCGTTTTGCGTTCTGTGCGCACCATCGAAAGTTCAGATGTCTGTGTCTTTATGATTGATGCCACTGAAGGATTGCAAAAACAAGATTTGCATATTTTCTACATTGCTGAGAAAAGTCATAAAGGTGTTGTCTTATTGGTAAATAAATGGGATTTGGTTGAAAAAGACCACAAAACCAGCTTGGAATACGAAGAGAAATTACGCCGCGATTTAGCGCCTTTCAATGATGTTCCAATTGTATTTACATCTACCATTACCAAACAACGGATTCACAAAGCCTTGGAAAAGGTAATGGAGGTACATGAAAATCGAATTCAGAAAATACCAACTTCCGTATTGAATGAAACGATGTTGAATATTGTGAATACAACTCCACCGCCTTCTGTTAAAGGAAAATACATCAAGATTAAATATGTACAACAGTTACCGACTCACGCTCCTGCATTTGCGTTTTTCTGTAACTTACCGCAATACATTCCTGAGTCTTATCGCCGTTTTTTAGAAAACCGTCTTCGCGAACAATTCAATTTTGAAGGTGTTCCAGTTCGAATTTTCTTTAGAAAGAAATAAATACTCACACAAACAATGTAAAACCTCTCGTCATTCGGGGGGTTTTTGTTTTTACAGACAATTTCAAATAGGATTTTACGTGTATTCTATTCAATAGGCTGCTGTTTTAGAAGCATTCAATTCCAATACAATTTTGTTTTTTGAGGATTGTTATCCAACAGAACGTTTCTCAATGCTTACCCTGGAGCTGACTTGGCTGTCATAACACCAGCCAATTACGAAGCATTTGTAGGATTGGGTGTTTAGAACTCCAAGATGTAGTTGGTGCGTTTTTCTTCCCCAATCGTTGTTGCTGGACCGTGCCCTGAGTAAACTACCGTTTCATCTGGAAGAGTAAACAATCGTTCAAGAATGGTTTTTTTCAAAACTTCCATCGAACCGCCAGGTAAATCAGTTCGCCCAAAACTACCACGGAATAAAATATCTCCACCAATAAGCACATGCTGTTCTTGGTTGTAAAATGCAATATGTCCAACGGCATGTCCTGGACCGAAAATAACCCTGAATTGGATATCGTCAAGGATGATTTCTTGGTGATCTTCCAACCAGACTGTTGGTTCAGGAGAAGGAATATAACCTTCCAACCCGTACATTTGTGCTGATCGATCAGCCAAACTCAAGGTGAATAATTCTTCCTTGTGAGCAGCCAAGGAAACGCCATAGGTCTCGCAACAAAATGCATTCCCGAGGATGTGATCAATGTGGCAATGTGTATTCCAAACGGCTTTCACATTCAATCCATTATTCGCTATAAAACTGGTGAGTTCTTGTTGTTCAGAACGATCGTAACACCCTGGATCAATGATAACACACGATTTGCTCTCGCCATAAACAAGATACGTATTTTCTTGAAAGCCATTGAAAGTAAAACTGCGAACGTGTATCATATTAGGAATTACGGTTTAAAAAGAATTAAGGTTATTACAAGTGAAACAACACCAATAAAATAACCAACCAGGCATTGCGCTAATGTGTGTTTTCCTAAATACATACGAGCACTCATTACCAATCCGCTAGCAATCAATGAAAGTGGTAATACCCAAAACTCATAGAAAACTAAACCACCATAATAAGCGAATAAAAATCCAGTAATGATTCCCATTCCCGCTGCATGAAGTGAAACTTTCCACCACTGCGTAATAATTGTACAAATAAAAACGGTTGCAAATGAACCTATTGCAAGTCCATATATAGCAGATGGGAGTAAACTATCAGGATCCTTCGTTTGTAAAACAAAATAGAGTGCAATGGCCGAAGCATTCACGAATAAAGACGGCAATAATCGTTCTTTACGATTATCCATCATTACGGTGGTGATCAATCCACTTGATCGCAGGAAAAGAATAGTAAAAGCAGGAATAACAACAGAAAAGAATGCAAACACAAGTACTAACATGAATTTCCACTCATCACGTAAAAGAAAAATCACTTCTTGTCGTTGCGTTAAACTATCTGACTGCAAATAAGCAGCAATCGCCAATGCAAAAACAGGGGCATTCAGCGGAATAAAAACCCAAGAAAGGATGCGTGCTAATTTCTCCATTAAAGTTCTTTACGTAAACGAGCTACTGGGATATTCAATTGTTCGCGGTACTTGGCAATCGTTCGTCGAGCAATATTGTATCCTTTATCATTGAGCAATTTTGCTAAATGTTCATCTGTCAAAGGCTTGTGTTTATTTTCAGCAGCAATGGCATCTGACAAAATTTTCTTGACTTCTCTGGTTGAAACTTCTTCACCTGAATCGGTTGAAAGTGATTCTGAGAAAAAATATTTTAACGATGAAACACCATAAGCAGTTTGTACATATTTACTATTGGCAACCCGTGAAATAGTAGAAATATCCAATCCAACAACCTCAGCAATGTCTTTGAGAATCATCGGTTTCATTTTTGTTTCATCGCCTGTCAAGAAGTATTCATGCTGATAATTCATGATTGCTTCCATGGTTGTCAACAAGGTGTTATTCCGTTGTTTGATCGCATCAATAAACCATTTAGCTCCTTCCAATTTCGATTTCACAAAGGTCAATGCATCTTTATCTGATTTGGAAGTCTTCGCACCTTCTGAATAACTGCGCATGAGTTGCTCGTATTCACGACTCACTTTCAACTCTGGAGCATTGCGCGAATTGATCGATAAATCCAAACGGCCTTCAAATTCATTGATCAAAAAATCTGGAATGACTTGTTGCAAGCTTTTGGAACCTTCTTTCATTGAACCTCCTGGTTTTGGGTTCAACCGAATAATGGCATCAATCGCATCTTTTAAATCTTCATCATCGATTTCCAGTTTTTTCTGAATTTTATCGTAGTGTTTTTTGGTAAATTCTTCGAAATGATCTTGCAGTATTTTCTTTGCGGTATACAAGGTAATATTGCCATCTTGTTTACGCTCAATTTGCAAGATTAAACACTCACGTAAATCACGTGCACCAATTCCAGCTGGATCTAGTTCTTGTACCAATTTCAGTACAAACTCAACATCTTTTTCAGTAATACTAAGGTTCGCTGAAAAAGCCAAATCATCCACAATTGCTTCTACTTCTCGGTTCAAATACCCTGATTCATCCAAGTTTCCAATAATCGTATCTGCAATTTGAAATTGCACATCATCTAAGTAGAGTAAATGCAATTGATCTGTTAATCGTTCTTGAAAAGATGCTTCTACTGAAAGCGGAATCGCACGTTCTTCGTCGTCTTTACTGGTATTGTTTGCTTGTGTTTTATAGTCTGGCGTATCGTCGTCGAAGTAATCGCTCATATCGAAATCGGGCGTGTCATCGTCGAAATCATCATCGTTATCAAAATCGTCGTCCGATTCATTTTCATTGTCGAAATCTTCTTCCAATTCATCCGCCCCTTCTTCCAACGCAGGATTTTCTTCTAATTCTTGTTTAATGCGTTGATCAAGCTCCATAGTAGGAACTTGCAACAATTTCATTAGCTGAATCTGCTGAGGAGATAAACGCTGCTCTAGTTTTTGAGAGAGTTGTTGTCTTAGTGCCATAATCTTAGATTCTTCTTACAATATACAACAATTGTTGACTAAAACTCTGCGTTTTGAGGTGTTCTTGGAAAAGGTATCACATCGCGAATATTTGACATCCCAGTAACGAACATTACCATCCGTTCAAAGCCCAGTCCAAAACCAGCATGTGGAACCGATCCAAACTTACGTGTATCTAAGTACCACCATAAATCTTCTTCGTGAATTCCGAAATCCGCACATTTTTTCTTCAACACATCCAATCGTTCTTCTCGTTGTGATCCACCAACCATTTCGCCAATCCCTGGGAACAAAATATCCATGGCAGCAACCGTTTCTTTACCCGGTTCACATCCTTCATTTGCTCGCATATAGAATGCTTTAAACGAGGCTGGATAATCGGTGATAATCACTGGACGTTTGAATTCTTTTTCTACCAAATACCGCTCATGTTCACTTTGTAAATCAGTTCCCCAAGTTACATCGTACTTGAATTTTTTCTTTTTGTAATGCGTAGAATTCATCAAAACATCGATGGCTTCTGTATAGGTAATGCGTTTAAAATCGTTGTTGATCACAAACTGCAAACGGTCTATTAATGACAATTCACTGCGTTCGTTTTGCGGTTTGGATTGTTGTTCTGTTTGATCACGTTCGTTGAGGAATGCCACATCATCTTTGCAATGATCCACAACATATTGACAGATGTATTTCAGCATGGTTTCAGCCAAATCCATGTTGTCAACGATATCATTGAATGCCACTTCTGGTTCAATCATCCAAAATTCAGCCAAGTGGCGGGAAGTATTGGAGTTCTCTGCACGGAATGTAGGTCCAAATGTATAAATGGCACCCAATCCCATAGCGGCTAATTCACCTTCGAGTTGTCCAGAAACGGTTAAGTTCACCTGTTTTCCGAAAAAATCTTCTGCATAATTAACTGAACCATCTTCGTTCAATGGAGGATTGATCGCATCTAGGTTTGTGACCCGAAACATTTCTCCTGCTCCTTCTGCATCCGAACCTGTAATGATTGGTGTATGCAAATAGAAAAATCCACGATCATTGAAGAACTGGTGAATAGCAAAACTAACTGCATGGCGAATGCGGAAAACTGCTCCAAATGTATTGGTTCTAAAACGCAAATGTGCTTGATCACGCAAAAATTCCAAGCTGTGTTTCTTGGGTTGCATCACCGTTTTTTGAATGTCATCTGGGTGTGCTTCACCAATGATTTCAATGGCGGAAACAAGTAATTCAACTGCTTGACCACTTCCTTGCGATTCGATCAGCGTTCCTGAAAGTCCAACTGCAGCGCCAGTACTGATTTTCTTTAAAAGCGCTTCGTCAAATTGCTCAAAATCAACTACACCTTGCAAATTATTGATCGTAGAACCGTCATTCAGTTGAATAAATCGGTTCCCGCGGTTAGCCCGCACCCATCCTTTTACGAGGTAAGTCTCACCTACTTTAGGTTGACTTAATAAATCAGCAATTTTCGTTCGTTTCATTGTCTCTTTCTAATCGCCACAAAAATAGCAAAGAATGTGGGATAGGAAAGTTTCACGCTATAGAAATCATTGACCTATTGAAGGATTAAACCCTGAGTCAATTTTGTTGATTGGTTCGTGATCAGATGGCCAGCTGTGAACTACATTTCCAGATTTCTATTATTGAAAAGTTGCAAGTTGAACGAATGGTTTTTAAAATGAGCTGTGTATAGAAAAATAATGATCTGTGTATTGCTGCACTGCTGCTACTTCTTCCATTGATTCAGACACAAAAAGTGCTAATGACATCGTGGTGAAACTGGTTTGTTTCTGTAGTTCTTTGTGCAATTCATACTTCTCTTCTGAGGGACCAAAGAGAATAACGCGATGCGGTTTTTCTATATGAGCAATCACTTTCTGGAAAAAATCGTGCATTTCAAGAACATTCGAAGCGCGTTGTTCAATAGATGGATTTTTAATCAATTGTGCTTCATCATTGTCAAAATTTAACTCAATTCTGACTCGATCAGCTTGCGCTAAATTAAACTCATCTATCGAAATAATAATCGCTTTTTGTGGATCAATGTAGATGCCGTAATCAAGTTGGTCTGTATGTGGTTTTTGCATCTGTATGAATTGAATATTTACGGCGTAATTTATACCGATGAGCTAAGGTACGTTATCCTACAAGGATAAACCTGAATAGAAAGTTAAATTTGCATTCGAATTACGAGCTGATTTATTTAGTATAGCCTCCAACCCGGTTCTTTTCTTCTGATTCCCACATTTTACGATTGTTAATATACATTCCTCCCAATAATTGTTTCGACAACTGATTGATTTGTACTAATTCATGTTTATAAGTCTCTATGGTCAATCGAGCCATCAGATAACTCACTGTAGATTCCGCACTTTGATTCAAATTCACGTGGTTCTCTTCTAGTCCATCACAGCAACCACCAGTACATGGATTGTACAACATCCGCTGTAGGTGATTTTGTCCAAGAAACCAGTTGAAAGTCGTTTGTAGTTTTAGGAGGTAACTATCTTCCTGAAACACTTCGTGAAACTGACCCAACATCAATACGGTGTATGCAACATTGATCGGTTGTTCGGTAGTATATTTTTGAATGGGGCCGTTCTGTTTCCTTCCTTTGTTTGAAATCAACATGATTCCTGAATCGCTGAAGGTGTGGAGTAATAGAAAATTAAACGATGCCTTTGCTATTGAGCGGTAAATAGGGTTTTTTGTGACTTCGTAGGCATTCAATAATGCTTCAGGCAATAAACTATTGGTGGTTGCGACATAACTTTCAAACCATTCCCAACCTTCGCTCGATTCGTGCACGTACATTTCTACCAATCGATTCGCCAAGGCCGTAACCAGCGATTGACAATTGACTGTTGGTGTAGATGAATAGTAATAATACATTCCCTTAATCACAAAACTCATGGCTCTCGTTGAGTGTATGCTAGAAGCATGATGGATCGAAATTTTGATCACTTTCTCAGCACGCAAAAAGTAAGTTTCTGGAAGGATGTTTTTCAGGGAAATTAAATACCCTAACGCCCAAATAGCACGCCCATTTGAATCAGATAAATTACCAGTGAAATTCTGTTCTGTAAATGCTTTCTTATGATTAACATAATTGAAGAAATAACCTTGTGGCTGTAAACAAAATTCTATGAAAGACAGATACGTATCAATCAATTTCAAATCTGTCTCATCTCTTGTAATCTTATAATGCTGGCAAATCGCGATCAAGGCCTGTGCATTATCATCGAGTGTATAACCTGACTCACTATCGGGTTGATTGATTTTCGAGAATTGAATCATTCCAAAATCGGTTGTCATTTCAACAATCTGTTGCAAGTTGAATTCAGGCAATTGGTAGTCGAGACTCATCATTCTATGCATTGTTTTCTTGAATAACAATGCTGTTTGAATCGCAACGTTATTCCAAGAAGTCATTGCCATTTTATGCAACGCATCCAATTGAATTGCAGCTAATAATTCATCGTCTCCCAATAAATAATTAACTGATTCGGAGAGTTTTTCTGAATTGCTAAATGGAACAATCATATTGTGCTGATCCTCCAAAATTTCCAACGCATGCGGAATGGGTGTTGAAATGATCGGGCAGCCACAACTAAATGCATAAGATAACGTACCGCTCACCGTTTGATTGGGATCTTTGGAAGTAAATAAATACACATCTGTTAATTGCAAGTAATTCAGCAAATCGGGAAGAGCAACGTATTGGTCGATGAATTGTACATGATCTTGAAGCCCGAGTTTGTGGGTCAACTCTTGCAAACCTTGGCGGTAACTTTCACCCTCGCGTTTCACTATTTCAGGATGTGTTTTTCCAATGACCAGAAACAAAACATCAGGATGTTTATCAATAATCGAGGGAAGTGCTTGTAATGTTATTTCGATGTTTTTCCCAGAATTCATCAATCCGAAAGTGGTTAGAATCTTTTTTCCCAAGAATTCGTGCCGTTCTTTTAGCGTTTCCTTATTGAGGTATGCTACCAAATGTGTCCCATGCGGAATGACGGTTACTAATTCCTCTGGTGCGAAGTATTCCGTTAACAACAACTGTTTTGCATGTTCAGTCATGACAATAATACCTCTACAACTGCAAATGATGTCCATTACATGTTCTTGAAATTGAGCATCAGGGTTGGGTAATACCGTATGAAACACTACAATTACAGGTTTTTTGATTGCTTTCAACAATTGAACAAAATTGGTTTCATGCGCGTTGTAAAAACCAAATTCATGCTGTACAATCACCAATTCGAGCACGCGGTTTAGATTCATACTTTCAGCGAAGTAATGATATGATTTTGGATCTGTTGGATTTAGCAAATACTGAACTTCCTTTGGATAATCTAACTGTTCTTCTGTCTCCAATGCAGCAACGGTGAGTTGAAAAGAATGATTAAATTGCTTGTTCAACGCATTCATCAAATCCTCTGAAAAAGTTGCAATCCCGCATTCTCGAGGCGGATAAGATGTAAGGAATGTAATTTCTGGTAACATACGATCTCAGTTTTATATGGTGTGATAATTCTTTAACAAAAACAAATGAATCACTCACGTTCGCGCAACAGCTTTTTGAGGCGGAAAAGAGTAAAAGTAACCTACGGAGTTATCCCATTTCAAACTCCATCGTTGAACAGTTACCTTATCTTCTCCTACCACAGATCGGCATGTAATCCATAATTTATGAAGGGTTTAGAATAGCTTGATCGTAAAAAATAGTGTTCATGCAACGAGGATGCTCGCTAAATCATTTTGCCCAATTCAACAAATCGACCATCTGAAGAAATAGAGCGGATTCTGTGTTAAAGGAGGCTTTTTAAGTGCGTTCCTTACTTTATTGGAGTACTTTCTGGAATCGGTTCTAACCCTTTTTTGAGTTGTTTTTCCGCAACCGTTTTTACTTTATCTGAAGCAGTAACAATCTTCTTTTTTACAGTCGCCGCAGTTTTCTTAACGTCCTTCATTGTCTCGGGAATCACATCAGAAGCATTTTTGAGTTGTTTTTCTGCAACCGTTTTTATTCGATATCCAGCAATAACAATAGGTTTTTTTACAGCAGCAGCAGCTTTCTTAGCTTCCTTCATTGTCTCGGGAATCACATCAGATGCATTTTTGAGTTGTTTCTCCGCAACCGTTTTTACTTTATCTCCAGCGATAACAATCGTCTTTTTTACAGTAGACGCAGTTTTCTTAACATCCTTCATTGTCTCGGGAATGCTATCAGAAACTTTTTTGAGTTGTTTTTTCACAATTGTTTTCACCGTATTTCCAGCGACAACAATTGTTTTTTTAGTGGCTGCAGCAGCTTTTTTTGCCTCCTTCACCGTTTCAGCCACACCATCTTCTGTTGTTTCCATTTTTCCAATGAAACCATTCACTAATTCATCGAACTTTCCTTCCAAATCATGCATATACGCTGCTCCTTTTTTACTTAGTTTTTTCCGCGCTTTAATTCCTTTATCTGTACCGTATAAAGTGCCTATTGCAGATCCTAGAACAACACCGAATGCAATTCCCGCCAATACTTTTCCCTTGTCCATGATCGTTTTTTCTTATTAGTTTAAAATTATGCGCCTCTTATAAGTCGCAACAATACTGCTATCACTGCAATCACTAGTAACACATGGATGATTGCTCCGGCGTGAAAGCCAAAAAACCCGATTAGCCATACTAAAACAAGAATTACTGCAATCGTGTATAATAAATTTCCCATATTCTATTGTTTTTACTGACAAAAATAGGTTGCTTCACGACGGCTTGAATTACAGCAAAAGGCGAATAATTTGTAAAAATCACATGTTTTGGAAGGTTCATCTCAAGACGTTAGGAGGTTTTTAAATAAGACTTGGCTTTCGAAAAAATGAACTGTGAATAGGAATCAACTCGGATAGAGTAATCAATTTTCTGTTGGAATTACTGCACAAAGATTGAGTGAATTGCACAATTAAACATTTTAATATGTTGTTATTCAGTGTTATACATTCCGTATTCCGATGGCTATCGGAATGCGGGATTACGGAACAAATTAAAGTTTAACTAAAATCGATTATAACAACGGTGTCTACTGATTCCAAATCATTGTTGTCCGATAAACTAATTTATTATTAGCCTAAGACGCTGAAATGAGTTTGTATATAGCTGTTTATCATATGTGGTGGGCTTCCTTTTTGATTTCACGAAATTGAAATTAGAAGGGTGACGCCTTTTGTACGGAAAAAGTGAAATGCAGTGGAATGCGGAAGAGCAAGCACCGCTTGTGAAGGATGAGGAAACTTGAAGAGATCACCGAAACGGTCGCAATTCCACAAGTGGAGCGCATTGACGGACAAACAGCGTCGAGTTTTCTTTTGCTTATAATCAAAAGCAGTGCTTTTTCTTCTTTTGCGGAAAGAGAATTGTATTGCAATTCGAAGTCCAAGCGTCAGCGCAGGTTAGAAAAGTAAGGTCAATTTAGAAGGACTTGAGATTTTTAATCGGACAATAGTGATTCTAAATGTATAACCAACCCTTGACCCATTATTGGTAAATAAAAACCCATCTAACAAAAAATCCCCTCGCCAAAGACGAAGGGATTTTATAATGTGTAGTATTAACTAAAAACGGCACAATTATTAACATTACACAATGCCATTTTTTATTCAGACGAGAGCCGTATTCAGCCTACCCTGAGCACATTTCGCATCCTTCCGGATCGTCAAGTGAACATGCGATTGCCGCTTGTTGTTCTTCACGTGTTGCTTCATCAGGTTGTTCAGTCATTGTTTTGTCAACTGTAAACTTGATCGCATCCGTTGCAGCTTTTGTTCGCAGGTAATACATTCCTGTTTTTAATCCTTTTTTCCAACCATAGAAGTGCATGGAAGTCAATTTACCGAAGTTGGCATTCTCCATGAAAATGTTCAACGACTGAGATTGACAAATGTATGCTCCACGGTCTGCAGCCATTTCAATGATCGATTTTTGTGAAATCTCCCAAGCTGTTTTGTAGAGTTCTTTGATATCTTGTGGAATCTCATGAATGTTTTGAACAGATCCATTCGATGCCATCAATTTCTGACGCATTTCTTTGGTCCACAATCCTTGTTTTACCAAGTCTTTCAATAAGTGTTTGTTCACGATAATGAACTCACCTGACAATACACGACGCGTGTAAATATTAGATGTATATGGTTCAAAACATTCGTTGTTTCCAAGAATTTGAGCTGTAGAAGCTGTTGGCATTGGAGCAAGTAACAATGAGTTACGCACACCATACGTTTTTACTTCTTCTTTCAATACATCCCATTCCCAACGTGTAGTTGGTGTAACATTCCACATATCAAATTGGAATACTCCTTTTGAAACAGGTGAACCTTCATACGTTTCATATGGCCCTTCTGCTTTTGCCAAATCTTTCGATGCTGTCATGGAAGCATAATACATCGTCTCAAAAATCTCACGGTTCAACGCACGCGCTTCTTCCGATTCGAATGGCA
>JAYSRF010000283.1:0-6062 GCA_043721195.1 Fluviicola sp.
TGGTTGATTTACAAAGCGGTTTGGTTTTTTACAACAACAAGTTTTACTTGGGAATCAGTGGCACACAATTGTTAAAAAACACAGCTCAGTTTAAAGGAATTGAAACCGAAAGTCGTTTTGAACGCCATTGGTATTTTATGGGAAGTTACCGTTTTGATATTCAGAAAAAGTATGGCATTGAGCCTGTTGTGATTGTAAAAACCACCGTTGGATCGCCTTTGAGTTATGACGCAGGCGCGCGTTTCCATTACGGAAATATGGGTTGGATCAGTTTAGGATACCGCGGTAAAGCAGCTTTCTCGGCTGGATTTGGATTCAATCTCTTGCGTCAATTTCGTGTAGCTTATGCTTATGAAATGGGCGTTTCTGGTTTGCGCTCGTATGGAAATGGTTCGCATGAAATTCAATTGGGAATTGTGTTAGGTCGCCGTAGAAATATGGAGAAGGAATTCAAGGAACAAGAAAAAGAGCATGAGCAACAACTCGATGATGAATTGAAAATCGGGACCGAGTAATTGATTATTTTTACGACAAAATTAGAGAATGCGTCCATTTTATTTATTGCTAAAATTCACATTAAATTATTCCTTTCGACTTTTCTACAAGCGATTCATAACGATCAATGGTAAAAAAGAATTATACGGAAGTACCATTTATGTGAGTAATCACGCCAATTCATTCATGGATCCAATGCTCATTGGTTTAGCCAACTGGCCCATTGTTCATTTTATGGTGCGATCGGATGTGTTTAAATGGTGGTTAAAACCCGTTTATTGGGCTGCGCACATGTTACCCATTTACCGACAACAAGATGGCGTTGATACTATTGAGAAAAACCAAGATTCATTTGATATTGTCAACCGTCATTTATCAAAAGGACGCAACATCCTCATTTTCGGAGAAGGATTTACAGATGACACACCCATTCGCGGTTTAAAACCGATCAAAAAAGGGGCAGTTCGAATGGGATTTGCTGCGTTAGTCGCCACGAATTGGGAGAAGAATTTTTACATCTGTGCATTGGGGGTGAATTACACCGATCGCAATAAAATCGGGAGTGAATTTGTACTCGTAAATGGTGACAAAATTTGCTTAAATGATTACAAAGAAGCCTTCCTTCTTCAGCCAAATAAAGTGATCAATGAAGTCATGAAACGGTTGGAGTCTGAAATGCAAGCTTGTTTGGTGTATGTAAAAGATCCGAAGAATTATTCATTTCTGGAAAACGTGATGCAAATTACCCGTAAAGGAATGAACCATGAAAACCACGATCCTTCCATTCCACTTTTGAAGCGATGGGAATATTCACGTGATTTGGCACTTTGGATCAATGCCCAAGATTTGGAAGAAAATACGGAGTTAGCAAGCTTAAAAAAGGACCTGGAAAGTTATTTTAACTTGCAAAAACGCATGAAATTGCAAGACCGATTTGTGCTAGCTCAATCGCAACCAGCACTTAAAAATCGCACAAAAGAATTCGCCATTTTGGCACTACTTTGGCCATTGGCTTTAGTCGGAATCATTCACGGATTACTTCCCTATTTATTGGTAAAGAAGTTTGCAGAGAAAACATTCCGCAGAAAAGTATTTTGGGGTTCAGTGAAAATGATGTTGGGTAAATTAGTCGGAACGATTTACAACATTCCAATCATTATTGTTGTGACTCATTATTTTCTTCCGTATCAATGGATGGGCATTGTATATTTCTTAATTATTCCATTTACCTGCTGGATCGCTTGGCATTATGTGATTGCATTTAAGGAATTCCGCATCAAAGGAGCCATGAATAAAATGGATGTTTCTAAGTTTACGGAACGCAGAGAAGAGTTGGTGAAACGGATTGAACGATTGATTCCTGTTGCTTAATTGACTACACCTTTTTACCAATATAAACAGCTACCAAACACAGTGAAACCGAGAGTAGAATATTGATCAATGCAATAGCATAATTCCCTTTTTCAAACAACTCAATGTTCTCTTTGGCGAATGAAGAAAAAGTACTGTAGCCGCCACAAATGCCCACCACCATAAACGTGTGCCAACCTTCATTGGTTTGAATTTTATCCCGCAAAATAGCGAGTGTAATCCCTAAAATAAGACACGCAACCACATTTGAAATGAGCGTCGCCACTGGGAAAACAGTTTGCCACCATTTAGCCGTAATTGCAGTTGTTCCAAAACGCATGAGCGCACCCAAACCGCCACCAAGAAAAACGAGTATCCAATTCATCTACTGCAAAGGAACAAAGATTTATGGAAGAAAGAAGGGATGAGTAAGCAAAGGGTTAATTTTATTTTGAGGTGATGAGAGGCTTCTTATACTATTTTTTTACACTATTTTTTGATTATGCATCTCACCTCTACGAGGCGATGGTTGTGGGGTGTTTAATTGGTTAAACCATTTTGTCCCGCTGGGACAATGGATTTAAGTTACGGAAATTAACCTTCACTTCTTCCTGCTATTATCACCTAAAATCTAGTAACGCAGTTGAAGTACAGCCAGTCACGTAGTGACGAAATAGCGTAAACAAACTACTTTTACCCCGCTAGGGGTAAGATCAATCCTTCCCCCTTTTAAGTAGATTAGTAACTGACCTTAACTACTTCGTGCTATTATTACCCAATTCTAGTAAAACATCTGAAATACAACAAGTCACGTAGTGACGAAATAGCGTAAACCAAAAGTCACGTAGTGACGGTATAGAGTAAACCCAACTAAACAAACTACTTTTACCCCGCTAGGGGTAAGATCTGTAAATAGCACTTCTAGTAGGTTTTATAGCAGCTCTGATCTTAATCCAGTTGATATTTTCATCTACTTTTAATGATCTAACCTCCACACTAAACAGAAAGGTTTTCTACTCTGATAACACAAACCGCTTCACGAACAACCGATAGCTCACATACGCCAAGCTACCTCCCCAAAGCGCACCTCCTATTAAATCGCTCAGGTAATGAACACCTAAGTAAAGGCGTGAAAAACAAACCAATATGCTGATAGCAAATAGAATCCAGAGCAATTTTGGGTAATACTGTTTTAAACTGAATCCAATTAGGGTGCTAATGGCAAAAAAATTGGTGGCATGTGAAGAGATGAAACCGTACGACCCACCTTTGTAATACTCACTTGGATAAAACTTACCATCGCGAAATTCGCTTTCTTTCAACAGATAAAAATGCAAACGATTGGTGAGCCACGCATGATGAGATGGTCGGTAGCGCTGAAAAGCTTCCTTGAAAAAATAAACGGAAGTTAGATCAACAAGAGCTATTGTAGCAATAACAATTCCAACAAAAACAAGTGTTTTACGTGTTCCGAACTGTTTCCAACATAAGAAAAGCAAGAAAAGGTACAATGGAATCCACGGCCAGCGAGCTGAAATAAACCAAAAGAACTCATCCAAAAAGGGCGTGTGCCAACTGTTGACAGTCAACACAATAGAACGATCGATGCTTTCCAGCCAATCAATCATTGTTTAATCTTGACCAAATGAGGTCTTTCAGTTCAACCAATCCTTGTTCGGCCACAGAAGAAATAAACAACCATGGAATTTCAGGTAAATCGCGTTTGATTTCTTCCTTCAACTCATCGTCTAACATATCTGACTTTGTAATCGCCAACAAACGTTCTTTGAGCAATAATTCTGGATTAAATTGCTTTAATTCATTGAGCAATACACGGTATTCTTCGTGAATATCAGGTGAATCAGCTGCAATCATGAACAACAACAACGAATTGCGTTCAATGTGTCGTAAAAAGCGCAATCCGAGTCCTTTTCCAGTGTGTGCACCTTCAATGATTCCAGGAATATCTGCCATCACAAACGAGCGGTAATCACGGTATTTAACAATGCCTAGATTTGGTCGAAGTGTTGTAAACGGATAATCGCCAATTTCTGGTTTTGCTGCCGAAATAACAGACAATAAAGTGCTTTTCCCTGCATTCGGGAAACCAACCAAACCAACATCTGCCAAAACTTTCATTTCCAGAATCATCCAGCCTTCGATGCCCGATTCTCCTGGTTGCGCAAAACGCGGCGTTTGGAAAGTAGACGATTTGAAATTATCGTTTCCTAAACCACCACGACCACCACGAACAAGAATTTTCTCTTCTCCTTCGTACGTGATTTCAAATAAATGTTCTCCCGTTTCACCATCTTTTGCAATGGTTCCAAGTGGCACATCGATGTACTTATCTTCGCCTTGAGAGCCTGTTTGTAGTGCTCCAGCGCCATGTGCACCATGTCCAGCTTTGATGTGTTTGTTGAATTTTAAATGCAACAAGGTCCACAGTTGTTTATTCCCACGCAGAATAATGTGACCACCACGACCACCGTCTCCTCCGTCAGGTCCACCCTGAGGAATGTATTTTTCGCGACGAAAATGAGCAGATCCACCGCCTCCGTTTCCAGATTTACAATGAATTTTTACGTAATCGACGAAATTGTCTGATGCCATGAATTTAGTTCCCTCCGATAGCTTGGTACAATCGATCAGAAATATCGTCGATTGCTCCCATGCCGTTAATGGCTTTGTGTTTTCCCTGTGCTTGATAAAAATCAATTACAGTAGCCGTTTCTTTATTATACACATGAATGCGGTTTTGTATTACCTCTGGATTTGCATCGTCAGGTCTACCGCTACTTTCTGCGCGCTTTTTCAAGCGGTCGCGCAATTCCTCTTCTTCTACTTCCAATGACAACATCATGGAAATCGATGTTTGCATAGAAGCTAAAAATGCATCCAATGCTGTTGCTTGTACATTGGTGCGTGGAAATCCATCAAAAATGAATCCTTTTGCATCCGCGTATTTAGCAACTTCACTTTTCAGCATATCAATGGTTACCTCATCTGGTACCAAATGACCTTGATCCATGAAACTCTTTGCCAATGTCCCCAAAGCCGTTTCACCTTTAATGTTGGCGCGAAAAATATCACCTGTAGACAAGTGAACCAACCCGTATTTTTCTATCAGACGCTCAGATTGAGTGCCTTTTCCAGATCCTGGAGGACCAAATAATACAATATTCAACATCGCGTTTTACCCCTTTAGTTGATAGATATGTTCTATATTTCTGCCGTGTTCATTGTAATCCATTCCATAACCAACAACAAAAGAGTTGGGGATTGAAAAGCCTACAAAATCTGGCTTGTGTTTTCCTTTAAATGCCTCAGGTTTGTAGAGTAAGGTAGTGATTTTTATACTCGCAGGATGCTCAGTTGCCAACAACGTCATCACCTTGTCCATCGTTATTCCAGTATCTACAATATCTTCCAGTATAATGACATGTTTGTTCTTGATGGATGTATTCAAACCAATCACTTCATCAACTCTTCCCGAAGTATTCATTCCTTGATAACTGCTTACTTTGATAAAT
Source organism: Fluviicola sp. (assembly GCA_043721195.1). Taxonomy (GTDB): domain Bacteria; phylum Bacteroidota; class Bacteroidia; order Flavobacteriales_D; family Crocinitomicaceae; genus Fluviicola. The sequence continues at coordinate 5,379 of JAYSRF010000283.1, forward strand.
GAAATTTCGCATGGTAAGGAAACGCGTTTCATTAAATCAGAAGCAAACATAAATGCGCCATTCAATACCGCAATAAAGATGACCTCCTTGCCTTGGTACTCCAAATTAAGGGTTTCCGCAATGGAAGCGATTTCTGTTTGAATCTCTTCGTTGCGAATAAATATCTCGAAAGTTTTATCGTGGATTTGAAGCACTTTATCGTCTAAATTTTGTGCAAAAGTACGATTTTTCATCGAGTTGTAACCGCTTAATTTTTGAAATTGGGTTAATTTTATTTGGAGACGCCGAGATCCTTCTCAAACCATTTTTTTAAAACACTCATTTGAGGCTGTGCATTTCACCTCTACGAGGCGATGGTTGTTTAAATCATTTTGTCCCGCTGGGACAATGGATTAAGTGAAAAACCCTATTCTAGCGAGAATTCTTTCATTTCTACAACAAAACTATTCCTTACAGGTGTTCGACCAAAACTACCTCAATCCAGTCCTTGCGAGTGTTCGACAATTCTACCTCAATCCTATCTTACTAGTGTTCGACAATTATTACAACGATCCAGTCCTTGCGAGTGTTCAGTAAGTATGAAAAAAATGTCATCCTTGGACACGTTCGATAACAGCGACAACAATCCTGTCCTTGCGCGTGTTCGTTCACAGGTACCTCAATCCAGTCCTTGCGAGTGTTCGA
>JAYSRF010000284.1:0-6058 GCA_043721195.1 Fluviicola sp.
AAATTAAGTTGACTATTCTTAATTAAGCATAACCATTTGCAATAAAGGGCTTTCATTTTATGGAAGCCCTTCGTGTTTTTAACAAAGCTAATCTATAACCAAGTAAATTCAATTAGGTATCTTAAAAAGAAGTTCATTTAAATCAAACCACTTATCAAAAAATATTTTTATCAACTGATTATCAGATTTTTTTACTGTAAATACAATCAGTAAACAGTAGTCTAAATTCATGAATTAGGATACCTATAATTCCTTCTACAGACCTTATTCATTTAAAAAAAATGTTCATTTGTTTAAACAAACAATCTCTTCAAATGAAAAAAATAATATTCTCCTTCCTATTATTTTGTTCCACTTCACTAGTGATGGCACAAAATAGTATCTCGTATTTTAAAGACATCCCAAAAAACATGTCTGATGTTCCACAATGGGCACAACTGATGTACAGTGAGAACCCACGTGTTAGCGATGTAAACCAATTGTATGCTGATTTTTACAAAACCCATCCATTTGTAAAGAATATCCATACACAAAATTATAAGTATTGGTTAAAAACAATTGAATATCTAATTGGTGATGATGGGTATATTCATCAAAAATCGGCAATTGAATTGTATGAAGAAATAAATGCGATAAACGCACGTAAATCAGCAGATATTGAACCATCTAGAACAAATCCACTTTGGCAATGCATAGGTCCATTTGATACATACGTCAACAACGGAAGTTTAAAATTACGACCAACCCAAACGAATATTCAATCAATGGCAGTTGCTCCCTCCAATCACGATATTATGTATGCAGGATCAGATACTGGTGGTGGAATTTTTAAATCAATTGATCATGGATTAAATTGGACGTATGTTTCGTTAGATTATCCTATTGATGGTGCCAGTGACATAAAAATTCATCCTACAAATCCAGATATTGTTTATTTATCAAGAGCTGATGATATCTATAAAACAATTGATGGTGGAGTAACGTGGCAATTAAATTATGTCCTATCTGGCAATAATGCTGAAATTGAACAATTTTACATTCATCGTACTCAACCGAATATTGTATATGCTGCAACGAGTAATGGCTTGCTAAAAACAATAGATAATGGGGCTACTTGGGTCAATATTTTCAATAAACGATGCTGGGATATTGTTCCTCATCCAACTAACCCTGATATCATTTACCTCTCCGTTAATAATCCGATTGAATTGAGAGCCGAGATTTACAAATCTACTGACAATGGAGCAAATTGGGTATTAAAAGATAATTTGTGGTATACGCCTAGCGATATGAATTATGCCTCTGATGCTGGATGTAAGATAGGTGTTACTCCAGCTGATCCTGAACGCGTTTACGCAGGTTTGATTGGAAACAGTAAGGCTGGAGACTTTAATTGGATTGGAATCTATTATAGCCTAAATGGTGGAGATTCATGGGTAAACCCAGATGGAATAGACGGCGGACCTTATGTTGCTGGAAGTGACATGAACACCAATTGGTTTGTAGCAGGATATGGTGGTGGATATCAACAAGGATGGTACAATTTTGATCTGGATGTATCTCATGTTGATCCAGACAGACTTTGGGTAGGAACAATTTGGTCTTGTGAATCGGCAAATAGAGGTGCAAACATTGAATACATTAGAGGCACACGAAACTTAGAAATGCACGCCGATGTTCAGGATATTGATGTCGTAGGAAACGAAATATGGTATACTTCAGATGGTGGAATTAATTATTCTAACGATGAAATGCAAAGCGTTGAAGTTAGAAATACAGGAATTTCTGGAAGCACTTATTGGGGATTTACCCAAGGATGGAACAAGGATATCATGACTGGAGGTCGATATCACAATGGAAATGCAGTATTTAATGAAAATTACGGAATTGGTAGTACCTTGTTTTTAGGCGGCGCTGAAGCAGCTACTGGTTACATCAACCCGTTAAAAAACAATACAATGTACTTCAGTGATATTCAAAGCCAACGCACCCCTGATCAACTAACAACTACAAGTACAAGCTTCAGCAGTTTAAGCATTTATCCAAATGAAGACTATGTTACACTTAATTCAAGTGAAATTGAGTTTCATCCGAACTATTCCAATTACCTCTATTTAGGGAAATCAAATGTTTTCTATAAATCAATCAATGGAGGCTTAAATTTTGATACTCTTTTTACATTCAATTCAACAGCAAGGGTTTTAGAATTTGAAATTTCAAGATCAAATCCAACTGTGATCTATTGTCTTGTAAAAGACAACAACATTGGTTCAATTTTCAAATCAATTGATGGAGGAAATACCTTTAACCAAGTTACTGCAATTCCGAGTAATAACTTAGAACAATTAGATCTTAGCTTGGATCCCGAAAATGAAAACAATCTATGGATCAGTACAAGAAGAGGTGCAAACGGGCAAAAAGTTTACCAATCCTTAGATGGTGGTCAGACTTGGGTCAATAAAACGACAATTCAATTAGACGGCCAAAAAATTCAAGATATCTTATATCAAGGTGGAACCAATAATGTTGTTTACATCATAACTGAAACAAACTCTTTTTATTGGGATGCAACAACTTCCAATTGGATCGATTATTCAGATGGATTACCTTATAGTGTGCGTCCTCTCTATTATAGACCTTTTTATAGAGATCAGAAATTACGATTTGCTGGTGATCATGGAATTATGGAAGCATTAATGGCTGTAACCTCTACTCCAGTTGCCAATCCAATTACTGAAAATGAGATTATTTCATGTACGCGAGATTCAGTTCAATTTGAAGACTATTCAATATTAAACCATGAAAATGCTACTTGGTCTTGGAGTTTTAACCCACAACCGGCATACATCAGTGACCCAACTGCAAGAAATCCGATTGTTGTTTTTGGTCAAAATGGCACCTTTGATGTAACACTCACCATAACTGATGGTGTCGGAAATACTTCTACTAAGACGATTGAAGACATGGTAACTGTAGAATCGCAATGTGAACCTGATAGTATTCCTGGTTCTTCCATTCGTATGCAAGCTGCTGGTGATTACGTAAATATCCCCGATTTGATGATGGATCAAACAACAAGTGTTACCTTTTCTGCATGGATTAAACCTAAAGGATTACAAGCTAGTTATACTGGAATTGTGATGAACAACGGACCATCTGCTGGATTTAACTTTAGATCCAACAATAAACTAGGGTATCATTGGCCAGGAGGTTCATGGGCATGGGAAAGTGATTTAGTTGTAGACTCTTCGAAATGGTCGCATGTAGCAATGGTAGTTACACCTACTACAGTTACGCTTTATGTAAACGGAATAAAAGATGTACACACTGCAACATTAACACCTGCTAATATTCATGAAATGAAAATTGGTAGCTATAATGGTTATAACGATCGGAACTTTAAAGGTGAGATTGATGAAGTCTGTATTTGGGACAGAGCATTGAGCCAAGAGGAAATTCGTGAATTAAGACACCTTACGCGAACTGGAATCAATCCATTTACAGATGATTTGGTAGCTTACTATCAATTCAATGAAACAAGTATCAATAGTTTTGTCATGGACAGAATTGGTACAAAGCATGCTACGTTAAATGGTAATGCTGAACAAATTGTTTCTACAGCTCCTGTAGGTGGTGGGGAAAGTCACAGACTTACAGTTTCTGCACCTGGAACAATAACGTTTGGAACAACAGAAATGGAAATGATATTTGATGCGAGTACACCAAATGGTGAAATTGTAGCGACTCGTTTACATCTACTTCCAGATAGTTTGCTGACACCTAATCCAAGTCCAACTAATTATTGGATTGTGAACAATTACGGAACAGTTGACTTCGATCCGCTTGTTTCCTTAAAATTGAAACCTTCTTATGGTAGTGCCAATGGATTAGCTAGTGATTGTAAATTGTATACTAGAACAGATAATGAGCATTTAAACAATTGGGTAGAAGAATGTAGTGCTACCAATTTAAATGGTGGGTCGTTTAATTACAGCACTTCTTGTGGGTTAAGTAATTTCAGCCAATTCTTTGTACAGTCGAGTGATACAAGTACGATCTTTTTAAATACGAACAACCTCTCGTTGGATCAAACGATTGCCATTAGTCCAAATCCAACATCAGGAATCGTAATCGTCACTGCTAAGGACCAAATCAATAGCATAGAAGTGTTAGATCAATTGGGGAAAAGAGTGAAAATAATCTATGCGTTAGCAATAGGTGAAGAAGTAACCATTGATTTATCAAACTATTCCAATGGAATTTACACGTTCGTTATGCATACAGATAAAGGTGTAGATAAAGCACGAATTGTGAAACAATAGGAATTTGTTCGATTAGCTGTGAACAAAAGGAAAGAGGATGTCTAATTTAGGCATTCTCTTTTTTAATATTCAGCGACAAAAAACATTACAACTTAATCACCATTCCATCTTCCACCACCATGGTATTCTCAAATACCATTTTAGCTTCTGCTGCGTGTGTATTTCCGTTATCATAACGTGCACTCAAATGTCCGATCAACAATAACTTGGCATTTGATTTTAATGCAATCGTAGCAGCTTGTTCGGGAGTAGAATGAAAAGTAGCTTTTGCCCGATCTGCCATATTCGCCAAAAAAGTAGCTTCGTGATAAAGTACATCGGCATTTTGAATAAAGGGCAAAATACGCTCATCATAAGCCGTATCGGAGCAATAAACATAACTTCTAGCGACTTTTGGAGGAAACGTATAATCAATCGCTAGAAAAACACTTCCATCTTCTGCAACAACATCTTCACCACGTTTGAAAAAAGGAATGCAAGCAATCGATAATCCATCTTGCTTAAATTTATCACCATCTAAAGGTCGATCATGGGGTTTTTCATTAATACGAAAACCATTGGTTGGAACACGGTGTTTGAGCGGAAATGTATATATTTCAATGCGTTTATCTTCAAAAAGCAATTGGGGTGTACTTCCGTCTAGTTGGATGAATTCCAAGCCAAATCCAATTTGATTCCCTCCTACTTCGAGTTGCAAACGCACAATTTGTTCCAATCCTTCAGGACCATAAATGACAATTCCTTTATCGCGCCCCAATAAATGCATGGAACTCAATAAACCAACTAAACCAAAATAGTGGTCACCATGTAAATGCGAAATAAGGATATGGGATATTTTTTGAATTTTGATGCCATATTTACGCAATTGATTTTGAGTTCCTTCACCACAATCAATTAAAATATGTCGATCATCACAGACTATATATTGAGCTGTTGGGTTTCTAAGAGAAGTTGGTAAAGCAGCACCTGAGCCAAGGATGGTGAGTTCAAATTGCATGTGTTAATTCGGCATTTCAGCAATTGCAAGATCTATTTGGTCAACGATATTCAACACTTTATCAAGCTGTGCAATTTTAATCATTTTAGAAACCGATTCTTGTAATCCACAAAGAACAAAAACGCCATTGGTGTCCTTACACAAACGATTGGCCGTTAAAATGGAAGAGAGTCCTGAAGAATCGCAATAACGTGTACGTGATAAATCAAGAATGATGTTATTCACACCTTTTTTATTCAACACGATAAATTCGGCTTTTAAATCAGATGAATTGGTTGCATCCAACTTTTCAACTCCTGTTTTTACAACTGCGTACTGTGTTTCTTGCGTTACTTCGAAATTCATTAGAATACTGTGTTTCTCAAAAGTAGCAAAATATTTTAACGCCCAATTTTTCCAGCCAACAAATATATAACTGCCATTCGAACAGCTACACCATTTTCAACTTGTTGTAAGATAATTGACTGCTTGGAATCCGCTACATCACTGGTTATCTCCACCCCTCGATTGATTGGACCAGGGTGCATGACTACAATTTCTTTATCGAGGTTATCGAGGATTTCTTTGTTCAAACCAAATTGCATCGTGTATTCACGTAAACTTGGAAAATACTGTATATCCTGTCGTTCTAACTGAATGCGCAACATATTCGCCACATCACACCAAGCAAGCGCACGTTGAAGATTATGCTCAACTTTCACTCCTAATTGGTCAATGTATTTGGGAATCAAGGTCGTTG